>JBDUDX010000188.1:0-20920 GCA_040002735.1 Frankiaceae bacterium
GCCCCGCCGCTGCCGTCTCCGGCCTCCTCGGCACGGGCCTCGGCACCGGTTTGGCCGGCGTACCCGAGGTCCTGGCCCTGCACCCGACCGACCGGCTGCTCGCCGGCCGGCGCGGTGCCGGCCGCCGACTCGTCCTCTTCCAGGTTGACGTCGCCTTCACTGCGCTCACGATCCATGAGACGCGTCCACCCAGCGCGTCACCGCCTGACGCGCCTTCGCGGGTCGAGCAATAAAGTTGAGCGGGAAGAACTCAAGGTGGCTTGACGTTGTCCCAGACAATGCGCACTATGAGTGCAGCGGACTCAACGAGAACCTCCAAGCAGTACGAAGGGAAGCTCCCATGGCACGTGCGGTCGGAATCGACCTCGGTACCACCAACTCGGTCGTCAGCGTTCTGGAGGGCGGAGAGCCACTGGTCGTGGCCAACGCCGAAGGCAGCCGCACCACGCCGTCGGTGGTGGCTTTCGCCAAGAACGGCGAGGTACTGGTCGGCGAGGTCGCCAAGCGCCAGGCGGTGACCAACGTCGACCGGACCATCCGCTCAGTGAAGCGCCACATGGGCACCAGCTGGTCGGTCGGCATCGACGGTAAGCAGTTCACCAGCCAGCAGATCTCCGCGTTCATCCTGCAGAAGCTCAAGCGGGATGCGGAGGCGTACCTCGGTGAGCCGGTCACCGACGCGGTGATTACCGTACCGGCGTACTTCGACGACGCCCAGCGCCAGGCCACCACCGAAGCCGGCAAGATCTCCGGGCTGAACGTGCTGCGGATCGTGAACGAGCCGACCGCGGCGGCGCTGGCGTACGGCCTGGACAAGGAGAACGACCAGACCATCCTGGTCTTCGACCTCGGCGGTGGCACGTTCGACGTGTCCCTGCTGGAGATCGGCGAGGGCGTCGTCGAGGTCAAGTCCACCTCCGGCGACACCCACCTCGGCGGTGACGACTGGGACCAGCGGATCGTCGACCACCTGGTCACCACGTTTAAGAACGCGCATGGTGTCGACCTGAGCAAGGACAAGATGGCCCTGCAGCGCCTCCGTGAGGCGGCCGAGAAGGCCAAGATCGAGCTGTCCGCAGGCGGCGAGACCACCATCAACCTGCCGTACATCACGGCGACCGGCGAGGGCCCGCTGCACCTGGAGGTACGGCTCACCCGCGCCGAGTTCCAGAAGATGACCGCGGACCTGCTCGACCGGTGCAAGGGCCCGTTCCAGCAGGCGATCAAGGACGCCGGTATTCCGGTGAGCGCCATCAACCATGTCGTGCTCGTCGGTGGCTCCACCCGGATGCCCGCAGTGGTGGACCTGGTCCGCGAACTCACCGGCGGCAAGGAGCCCAACAAGGGGGTCAACCCGGACGAGGTCGTCTCCGTCGGCGCCGCCCTGCAGGCCGGTGTCCTCAAGGGTGAGGTCAAGGACGTCCTGCTGCTCGACGTCACCCCGCTCTCCCTGGGCATCGAGACCAAGGGCGGGATCATGACCAAGCTGATCGAGCGCAACACCACGATCCCGACCAAGCGCTCCGAGGTCTTCACCACGGCGGACGACAACCAGCCGTCGGTGCAGATCCAGGTCTTCCAGGGCGAGCGGGAGATGGCCGCGTACAACAAGAAGCTCGGCATGTTCGAGCTCACCGGCATCGCGCCGGCACCGCGCGGCGTGCCCCAGGTCGAGGTCACCTTCGACATCGACGCGAACGGCATCGTGCACGTCTCGGCGAAGGATCTCGGTACCGGCCGTGAGCAGTCCATGACGATCACCGGCGGCTCAGCGCTGCCGAAGGACGACATCGCCCGGATGATGCGCGAGGCGGAGCAGTACGCCGAGGAGGACAAGGCTCGCCGCGAGGAGGCCGAGACCCGCAACCAGGGCGAGTCGCTGCACTACCAGACCGAGAAGTTCCTCGCCGACAACGACGACAAGGTGCCGGCGGAGATCAAGACCGAGGTACGGGACGCGCTGGCGGAGCTCAAGACCGCACTCGACGGCACCGACACCGCCGCCATCAAGTCCGCGACGGAGAAGGTCGCCACGGTCAGCCAGAAGGTCGGCCAAGCGATGTACGCCGCCAGCCAGGCTTCCGGTGCGGCCGCCGGGGACAGCCCGACCGGGCCCGGCGACGGCAGCCCGCAGGGCAACGCGTCCGGTGACGACGACGTGGTCGACGCGGAGATCGTGGACGAGGAGCGCCCCCGAGAGGGTGGGTCCGCGTGACCGGAACGTCTCCCGAGAACGGTTCCGGCTTCGACCCGGACCGCCCGATTGTGCGCGACAAGCGACGGATCGACCCGCTGACCGGTGAGCGCCGGCCCGGAGCCGCTTCGGCGGCGCCGGGTTCGGCGTCCGGCCGCGGTACTCCGGAGCCGGTACCCACGACCCTCGCCATGCCGCCGGAGGTCGCCAATCTGGAGAACCAGCTCGGGGAGCGGACCGCTGACCTGCAGCGGCTCAAGGCGGAGTACGACAACTACCGGCGGCGGGTCGAGCGGGACCGCCTCGCCGTCGCCGAGCAGGCGCTGGCCAGCGTGTTGCTCGGCCTGCTGCCGGTACTCGACGACATCGGCCGGGCGCGGTCTCACGGCGAACTCGAGGGTGGCTTCAAGTCCGTCGCCGAGAGCCTGGAGACGACCACGACCAAGCTGGGTCTGCAGGTGTACGGCGAGGTCGGCGAGCCGTTCGACCCGGTCATCCACGAGGCGCTGATGCACAGCTACTCCAACGAGGTCACAGAGGCGACCTGCGTCTCGGTGCTGCAGCCCGGATACCGCCTCGGCGAGCGCATCCTGCGGCCGGCCCGGGTGGCGGTGGCGGAGCCCGAGTCCCCGCCTGAGCGGGAGTCCTCGACCGAGCCGGCGAACCTGGAGGCGCCGACCGTAGAGGCGCCGGCCGACGAGGCGCCGACCGAGGAGGCCCAGTCTCCGCCGGGAGTACCTCCGCAGGTGTCCCCGGAGGCACCGAATGAGCACTCGTGACTACATCGAGAAGGACTACTACAAGGCGCTAGGCGTCGCCAAGGACGCCAGCGCCGCGGAGATCAAGAAGGCGTACCGCAAGCTTGCCCGTCAACACCATCCGGACAAGAACGCGGCGGACGCCAAGGCGGAGGCTCGCTTCAAGGAGGTCTCCGAGGCCTATGACGTGCTCTCGGACGCGACCAAGCGCAAGGAGTACGACGAGGCCCGGTCGCTCTTCGGCTCGGGCGGATTCCGGGTGCCGACCGGCGGTTCGGGCGGCGGCGCGGGCGGGATCAACTTCGATCTCAATGACCTGCTCGGACAGATGGGGTCCCGGGCGGGGGGCGCCGGCGGTGGGCTCGGCGACATCCTGGGCGGTCTTTTCGGCAACACCCGCAACTCCGGCACCCGCGGCGGCCAGATGCCGCGCAAGGGAACGGACCTCGATGCTCAGCTGACCCTGGGCTTCGCGGACGCGGTCGAGGGTGTCACTGCGCCGCTGCGGATGACCGTCCCCGGGCCGTGCGCCACCTGCGCCGGTACCGGCGCGAAACCGGGTACGGTGCCGCGGGTCTGTCCGGAGTGCTCCGGCACCGGACACGTGTCCCGCGGCGCGGGCGGTGGCTTCGCCTTCGACGAGCCCTGCCGGGAGTGCCGTGGCCAGGGCCTGCTGGTGGACGATCCGTGCCCGACGTGCGCCGGTACCGGCCATTCCAGCACCGAGCGGTCGCTGACCGTACGGATTCCGCCGGGCGTCTCCGATGGCCAGCGAATCCGGATCAAAGGCAAGGGCGGACCGGGTGAACGTGGTGGGCCGGCCGGTGACCTGGTAGTCACGGTGCACGTCACCCCCCACCCGGTATTCGGGCGCAAGGGCGACAACCTGACGGTGACGGTCCCGGTCACCTTCCCGGAAGCCGCGTTGGGCGCCGCGATTCCGGTGCCGACGCTGAACGGGCTGCCGGTGTCGTTCAAGGTGCCGCCGGGGACGCCGAGCGGCCGGACGATGCGGGTCCGAGGCAAGGGAGTCCCCCACAAGGACGGGACCCGCGGTGACCTGCTGGTCACGCTGCAGGTCGCGGTACCGGCGAAGCTCTCCGGCAAGGCGAAGGATGCGTTGGAGACGTTCGCCGAGGAGGCCACCGACGATCCCCGCGCGACCCTGCGGGAAGCGGCGAGCCGTGGCTGAGGCGACTCGGGGCCGGGCGTTCGGCGGCGCGCTGGGCGGGGTCGGCCCGGCGCACGACGACACCGCGCCGGTGTACGTGATCTCCGTGGCGGCGGTGCTCGCCGGTATGCACCCGCAGACCTTGCGCACCTACGACCGGCTGGGCCTGGTCTCTCCGGACCGCTCAGCCGGCCGGAGCCGGCGGTACTCCGCCCGGGACATTGCTCAGCTGCGCGAGGTGCAGCGGCTGTCCCAGGAGGAGGGCGTGAACCTGGCCGGTGTCAAGCGCATCTTGGATCTGGAGAACCAAGTCGTGGCGCTGCAGGCGCGTGTCGCTGAGCTCGCGGCCGAGTTGGAACGCGTCCTCGACCGCGAGGACGAGGTCGAGCAGCGGGTGCGCGCGTCGTACCGCCGTGACCTGGTGCCGCTCGCTGAGGCGAGCGTGCTGGTTTGGCGGCCCCCGCCGTTCGGCGGCTGAGCCCTCAGCCGGCAAGACAATCAGCGTCAGGGGCCGAACGCCTCCACGGGGTCGAGGATCAGCCCCAACCGGTCGGCGACCTGACGGAGTCGCGCATCTGCCGTCACGACCCGCCCGCCTCGGATCCTGGCCAGGGCGAGGAACTCAGCGTCGTACGTCTTCGCCAACCCGAGCTGATCGGCGACTTCCCAGGCGACGTCGTGCAGTTGCCTCGGGTTGTCAGGGGAGATCGGTAATCGGTTCAGCGCGGTGCGGGCCGCGTCCGCGACGGCCGGCGACAGTTCGCGTCGCCAGGTGGCCTGGTGCAACGCGGAGATGGCCTCCGTCCAGAGCAGCGGAGGCGCGGCGTACCGGAAAGGGGCCCGAAGCGACATCGCACCGATGCAGCACCGGACGGCGATGCTGCTGTCAACGATCAGCAAGGGCAGCATGTTCAGTGCGAGTTCCGCGACTCCCGGATGATCCGTTCCCAGTTGGGCTGCGGGCGACCGTCCGGCAGATACCGAAGCCAGTCGGGCAGCGGCGTCGTGTCCTCGGTCGTCAGAGCGTCCAGGTCGGCCTCATCGATGAGGTGCTGCGTACCGACCTTTGTGGACTGTAGCTTCCCGCCGCGGATCCACCGCCAGATGGTTTCCGGGTTGCGGCCGGTACGCCTGGCAGCCTCGGGGACGGTAAGCATAGTTGTATACTACAACAGTATCGGCCGCAGGCTGACCATGGGCCGATGCGCACTGGTCTGGGTTGAGCGGAACACGCTCAACTAAGCAGGTGTTGTAGCAAGTGACTGTGGCGGCCGCCACCACGAAACCAACGCACTTGAGAAAGCCCACAAGGTCCACGTGAACGCCAACAACCTCACCACCAAGAGCCAGGAAGCCCTCTCCGACGCCGTCCGCCGGGCGGCGGCCGCCGGACATCCGAACGTCGAGCCGGTCCATCTCCTGCTGTCGCTGCTCGCGCAACCGGCCGGAACCGCCACTCCACTGCTGGAGGCTGTCGGCGCCACGCCGGCCGCGGTCCGGACCCGCGCGGAGGCGCTTGGTGCCCGGCTGCCGAGCGCGAGTGGCTCGTCGGTCGCCGCGCCGGGCCTATCCCGGCAGTCCCTTGCGGTTCTCAACGACGCCGGCGAGCGGGCCAGCGCGCTGGGGGACGCGTACGTCTCCACCGAGCACCTGCTGGTGGGGCTGGCGGACTCCGGCGGCGAGGTCGCCACGATGCTGCAGAGCGTCGGCGCCGGACCGGACGCGCTGCTGGGCGCTTTCTCCAAGGTGCGCGGCACCGCGCGAGTGACCAGCCAGGAGCCGGAAGGCACGTACCAGGCGCTGGAGAAGTACGGCGTCGACCTCACCGCCGCCGCCCGCGACGGCAAGTTGGATCCGGTGATCGGCCGGGACAGCGAGATCCGCCGGGTCATGCAGGTGCTGTCGAGGCGGACGAAGAACAACCCCGTGCTGATCGGCGACCCGGGCGTCGGGAAGACGGCCGTCGTCGAAGGCCTCGCCCAACGCATGGTGGCCGGCGACGTACCGGAGTCGTTGCGCAACAAGCGGCTGATCGCGTTGGACCTGGGCGCGATGGTGGCCGGGGCGAAGTACCGGGGCGAGTTCGAGGAGCGGCTCAAGGCCGTACTGTCGGAGATCAAGGAATCCGACGGCCAGGTCGTCACGTTCATCGACGAACTGCACACCGTGGTCGGCGCCGGTGCCGCCGAGGGCTCGATGGACGCCGGAAACATGCTCAAGCCGATGCTCGCCCGTGGCGAGCTGCGGATGGTCGGCGCGACCACGCTGGATGAGTACCGGACCCGGATCGAGAAGGACCCGGCGCTGGAGCGGCGCTTCCAGCAGGTGCTGGTCGGAGAGCCGAGCGTGGAGGACACCATCGGGATCCTCCGCGGGCTGAAGGACCGGTATCAGGCGCACCACAAGGTGGACATCTCCGACGCTGCGCTGGTCGCGGCCGCCACGCTGTCCGACCGATACATCACCGCCCGCTTCCTACCGGACAAGGCGATCGACCTGGTCGACGAGGCGGCGTCCCGGCTGCGGATGGAGATCGACTCCAGGCCGGTGGAGATTGACGAACTGCAGCGGCAGGTCGACCGGCTGAAGATGGAGGAGCTGGCGCTCGCCAACGAGGACGACGCCGCCTCCAAGGACCGCCTGGAGCGGCTGCGCCGTGACCTCGCCGACCGTCAGGAGCAGCTCGACGGGCTGAACGCCCGTTGGGAGCGGGAGAAGCTCGGACTGGACCGGGTCGGTGAGCTCAACTCACGGCTGGAGGAGCTGCGCGGGCAAGCCGAGCGTGCCCAGCGCGACGGCGACCTGGCCACCGCCAGCCGGGTGCTCTACGCCGAGATCCCGGCGGTGGAGAAGGAGCTGGCCGAGGCTCGTACGCACACCGAGACCAGCGAGGCCATGGTGAAGGAGGAGGTCGGCCCGGACGACGTGGCCGACGTGGTCTCCTCCTGGACCGGCATTCCGGCCGGCCGGCTGCTGGAAGGGGAGACCGCGAAGCTGCTGCGGATGGAGTTCGAGCTGGAGAAGCGAGTCGTCGGACAGGCCGACGCCGTCCGGGCGGTCTCCGATGCGGTCCGGCGGGCCCGTGCCGGCATCTCGGATCCGGACCGGCCGACCGGCTCGTTCCTTTTCCTCGGCCCGACCGGTGTCGGCAAAACCGAACTCGCGAAGGGCTTGGCCGCGTTCCTCTTCGACGACGAGCGGGCGATGGTCCGGGTCGACATGAGCGAGTACGGGGAGAAGCACACCGTCTCCCGCCTGGTCGGCGCGCCCCCCGGGTACGTCGGCTACGACGAGGGCGGCCAGCTCACCGAGGCGGTCCGGCGCCGGCCGTACACGGTCGTACTGCTGGATGAGGTGGAGAAGGCGCACCCGGACGTCTTCGACGTGCTGCTGCAGGTGCTCGACGACGGCCGGCTGACTGATGGCCAGGGCCGTACCGTCGACTTCCGCAACGCGATCCTGATCCTCACCTCGAACCTCGGCTCCACCTACATCACCGACCCGTTGCTCACCTCCGAGCAGCGCAAGGACCGGGTACTCGGGGCGGTGCGGGAGACGTTCAAGCCGGAGTTCCTCAACCGGCTCGACGACGTGGTGGTCTTCAACTCACTCGGTCGCGACGAACTCGGCCGGATCGTGGCCATCCAGATCGATCGGCTGGCGGCTCGCCTGGCTGCGTCCCGGCGGCTGACGGTGACGGTCACCGATGGCGCTCGGGGGTGGCTGTCGCTTCACGGGTTCGACCCGGTGTACGGGGCCCGGCCGCTGCGCCGGCTGGTGCAGTCCGCGATCGGGGACAGCTTGGCCAAGGCGATCCTGTCCGGCGAGGTACGGGACGGGGACGAGGTGTTGGTCGATGTCACACCGGACGGGTTGAGGTTGACCGTCGGAGTGGCCGATCGGGTCGGCTGAGCAGCTCAGCGCGGCATCGATACCAGCGTCCGGCCGCTGGTATCGATAATTCGCAGCTCGGTAATTTCGGCGAGTTGCAGGGCGGTGGCGCCGGAAACGAGCATCGAGCCGGCGTAGGTCGAGGTGTAGGACGCGGCGGTGTCGGTGCCGCCGTCCCGGCTCACCGCGACCACCCGGCAGCGATAACCGCCGGGTACGCCGGACAGCCGGAGATCCACCGAGGTACCCCACGCTCTGGCGGTGAGGCCGGCCCGTACCGACAGCGGCCCGGCCGTTGAGGTCAGCGACACGGTGGCCGGCGCGGAGGTGTTGTCCCGGGAGGTCAGTACCTTCGCGCCGGCGCCGATCCCGGTGAGCAGCAGTACCAGCGCCGCCGCGCTGAGCAGTACCCGCCGACGCCGCGAGCGGCGGTGGGCGGCGGCGGCGGCCCGAAGAATCCGGCTGAGCAGTTGGCCGTCGGAATCCGGCGGATCGGCGAGTGCAACCACCTCCGGCTCCTCGAGTCGGCCGAGCAAGCCAGGAATACCGGCGAGGCTGGCCAGCTCATCACGGCAGGACGGGCACTGTGCCAGGTGCTCCTCGACGGCCGGCCGGTCCGCGGGGTCGATCGAACCGAGCACGTACACGCCGAGCGCGAGGCGCACGTGCGCGCAGGTCGTGACG
Source organism: Frankiaceae bacterium (assembly GCA_040002735.1). Classification (GTDB taxonomy): domain Bacteria; phylum Actinomycetota; class Actinomycetes; order JADGOV01; family JADGOV01; genus JADGOV01. The sequence goes on from JBDUDX010000188.1 coordinate 8,699, forward strand.
GTCACGGCGTCACCCCCCGCTCCTCGAAGACCAGCCGGAGGGCGCGGAGCGCGTAGAACGTACGCGACTTCACCGTGCCCGGCGGGATCCCGAGTACCGCCGCGGCTTCGGCGACGGAGCGCCCCCGGTAGTAGGTCTCCAGCAGGACGGCGCGGTGATCCGGTCCCAGCGTGGCGAGCGCGTCGGCCACCTGCCACGCCTGCAGCGCACGGTCCAGCACATCGTCGGACGGAATCGCCGCCAGCGCTGCGTCCCCGACCTCGACCGGCCGAGCTCGCCGAGCCCGATGGGCGTCGACCGCGAGGTGGCGGGCGACGGTAAACAGCCACGGCCGGACCGCGCCGCGGTCAGCGGCGAGCGCGTCCGGGTGCCGCCAGGCCCGCAGCAGGGTCTCCTGGACGAGATCCTCGGCGCGCGGCCGGTCCCCATCCAGCAGTCGCAGGGCGTACAGGAGCAGCGCTGACCCGTGCTCGGCGAAGAGCGCGCGGATCAGGTCCGCATCCGCCGTGCGCGTGTTCCCGTCCATCGACTCCTACACGGCCGCCGAGCCCGAAAGGTTCATTCTCGCGGGCCCGTCGCCCGCGTACCGTCCAAGGATGCGGCTGCTGGTACTCGGCGGAACAGTATTCCTGGGCGACGCGCTGGTGCGGGAGGCGCTGAACCGCGGATGGGAGGTGACAACCTTCAGCCGCGGCCGCAGCGGTGCGCCGGTCCCCGGCGCCGAGGCAGTACTCGGCGATCGTACGGATGCCGCCGCCCTGCACCAGCTCTCCGGCCGGTCCTGGGATGCGGTGGTCGACACCAGCGGCTTCATACCCGCCGTGGTCCGAGCGTCTGCGCGGTTGCTGGCGCCGGCGGTTCCGGCGTACGTCTTCGTGTCCAGCATCTCGGTCTATCCGGACGCATTCACCGACCCGGTCGACGAGCGGTCCCGGATCTTCGACTGCCCGCCGGACGCCACGAGCGGAGAGTACGGCGAACTCAAGGCTGGCTGTGAGCGCGCCGTCGCCGCGGTGTACGGCGACCGGGCGCTTTTCGTGCGCGCCGGGCTGCTGCTGGGGCCGCGGGAGAACATCGGCCGGCTGCCATGGTGGCTGCAGCGGATCGCGGCCGGTGGGAATGTGCTGGCCCCGGGGCGGCCGGAGCGACCGCTCCAGTACGTGGACGTGCGTGACCTGGCTATCTGGATGCTCGATGCGCTGGGAGCCGGCCTGACCGGCCCGGTGAACGTGGTCTCCGAACCCGGCTTCACCACCATGGGAGAGCTGCTGGCGGCGTGCGTGTCCGCGACCGGCTCCGACGCGCGGCTGCGCTGGGCGCCGGAGGGTCTCCTCGCCGAGTATTTCATCGAGCCGTGGACCGAACTGCCCTGCTGGGTTCCGGAACTCGCTCCCGCCATGGCCGGGTTCCTCGCGACCCGGGCCGAACGCGCGCTGGCGAGCGGCCTGCGCTGCCGGCCGGTGACCGAGACCGTGCACGACACCTGGGCGTGGCTACAGGCCGGCGGCGTACCGATCCCCCGACCTGGCTTGCCGCCGGTCGGCTTGCCGCGCGAGAAGGAACAGGCGCTGCTCGCGGCGCTGGACGCCCCGGCAGACTGACCGGGTGATCCGCCGGGCGGCTTGGCTGACCCTCGTCGGCTACCTGGTACTCGCCTTCGGCTGGACCGCCCGGCTGTGGGTCGACCCGGCGTACCGCCAACCACCCAACCCGCCGGACGTCGCCCTGCTCACCTGGTTCCTCACCTGGGACGCGCACCCGTCGTTGTCGCTGCACGCCAACCAGCTCAACGTCCCCGACGGCGTCAACGTCATGTGGCAGACCGGCCTCCTCCTCCCCGGCGTACTGCTGGCGCCACTGACCCGAGCGGCCGGCGCCCAGGTGACGTACAGCCTGCTGCTCACCCTCGGACTCGCGCTGTCCGCCTGGTCGGCGTACCTGGCGCTGCGTCTCCTTCGGGTGTCCGGACCCGGCCCGTTGCTCGGCGGGCTGTTGTACGGCTTCGGCCCGGCGATGGTGGCCCAGGCGTACGGCGGGCATCTGCAGTTCACCCTGGCGTTTCTGCCGCCGGTGATGCTGGTGCTCTCGGTGCAGGCGCTCCGCGGGGAGCGGCGGACAGCCCGGACCGGGGTCGTGGTCGGCCTGCTCGCCGGTGCCCAACTCCTCATCGGCGCGGAGTTGTTGCTGATCTCCGTCCTCGCCGGCTTGGTTGTCGTCGCAGTGCTGCGGCCGCCGTGGCGGCGGGTGGGGCGGCTGCTCGCGGGTGCGATCCCCGCCGGGGGCCTGGTCGCGGCCTGGCCGGTCGCGGTGTTGCTCTTCGGTCGCGGGTCGGCCTCCGGCAATGTGCAGGCCACCGGGCACTATCAGGAGGATTTGGCGGGATTGTTCCTGCCAACCCGGCTCATGCTGGTGCACCCGTTCGCCGGGTTCACCGACCGTTTTCCGACCGGGGTGCAGGAGCGCACCTCCTACCTCGGGGGGCTGCTGGTCGCGCTGGGAGTTCTGGTCGTTCTGCGGCGTTGGGCCGACCAGCGGGTCCGGGTCGCCGCCGTTGTCCTCGGAGTGTTCACCGTGGCGTCCCTCGGCGCGGACCTGCGGGTCGCCGGCTTCCACACCGGGCTCCCGCTGCCCTGGGCGTTGGTGGAACGGGCGCCGGTACTGGGGAACGTGCTGCCCAGCCGTTTCCCGTTGCTGGTCGCCCTCGCCGTGGGCGTGCTGCTCGGTGTCGCCGTCGAGCGTCCCGGCCGGTCCGGCGTCGCGGTGGCAATCCTGGCTCTGGTGCCGCTGATTCCGGCGCCGCTGCCGGCCGTGCGAGTTCCGCCGACACCGGCGTACTTCACCATCCGGCCGACGGGCACGCTGCTGGTACTGCCGTTTCCGACGCCCACCCAGACCGACGCGATGCGCTGGCAGGCGGCGGCCGGGTTGTCCTTCCGCATGCCCGGCGGCTTCTTCGTCGGCCCGGGGCGGGGCGGCAAGGCGCGGTTCGGTGCGGTGGCCACGTCGACCACGCTGCTACTCGCCCGCGCGGGCCAGGGGGTGCTTACGCCGATCGGTCCGGCGGAGCGGGCGGCTTTCCGACGCGACGCTGCCCGCTGGAGGGCCAATGCGGTGGTCCTCGGCCCCTCTCCGGCCAGCGCGGTGCTGCGGTCCACGGTGACGGGCCTACTGGGCCGGCCGCCGGATCAACGCGCCGGCGTGGAGGTGTGGCCGATACGCTCCGGCAGGTGACTGACTCCACTCTGGCCGCCGACCGGGACGCGCTGCTAAAGCACATCGTGGGCAAGGCCGTGGTGCACGGCCGGGTCACCCTCTCCTCCGGTCAGCAGGCGGACTACTACGTCGACCTGCGCCGGGTCACCCTGGACGGGGCGGCCGCTCCGCTGGTCGGGCGGGTGATGTTGGCGACGACGGCGGACTGGTCCTACGACGCGGTGGGCGGCCTGACGTTGGGCGCTGATCCGGTGGCCACCGCCATGCTGCACGCCGCCGGCGAAGGCCGGCTCCTGGACGCGTTCGTCGTCCGCAAGGAAGGCAAGGCGCACGGGCTGCAGCGCCGGATCGAGGGACCGGACGTGTCCGGCCGCCGGGTACTTGCCGTGGAGGACACCTCGACCACCGGCTCATCGGTGCTGGCCGCGGTGGCGGCGCTTCGGGACGCCGGTGCGGTGGTGGTCGGGGTGGCTGTACTGGTGGATCGGGGTGCCGGGCCGGCCGTGGAAGCCGCCGGGCTCACCTACCGGGCGGCGTACTCACTCGCCGATCTTGGCCTCGCCTAATCGGTGTGGAGGATCGTTCGAGCTGGGGCTCCTACGATGCTCCACAGTCCCCGCTTCCTCGTGCCTCGCCGGAACGCTGGACGGCCGGGTCAGCCCGAAGAATCGGACGACGTCCGCGGCGTCGGCCGCCAGGGCCGCCGCGACGGAGGGCTCCAGCGGCTCGAACGGGTCCAGCACGACCTGCGTGTCGACCAGCCGCCAGGTCGCGACTCCTCGACCGGCGGCCAGGGCGAACGGTCGGAAGATTCCGTTGGTGGTGACGACTCCGGTGTGCTGGCCGAGGATGGGCTCCCGGGAGGTCCAGCCCAGCAGGAGCGGGTCGAAGGCGCCCAGCAACTTGGGCGGCGGCAACGGTGGCACCTCGTCGTGACGCTGGCCGGTCAACTCCAGCAACCCGTCCGGACGCGGAACGGCGCCGGCTCCCCGTAATCCCCGCCGGGCGTCCCCCAACGACACACCGGCCCAGCGGGCGAGGTCCCGGTCGCTGGCCGGCCCGTGCCCGGCGAGGTACCGGCGGGCCAGCAATGCCAGTGCCACGTCCCGTCGTAGCGCCCGCGGCGCCGGGTCAAGCCAGTCCCGTACCAACACGTGGGCCTGCTCGCCGCTTATCACCGGGCCGCGCACGATCAGGCCGCGGATACTCGCCAACAGCAGGACGTGGATCAAGGCCTGGCCGGCGACCGGCACGCCCGCGGCTCGTACCGCGTTCCGCAGGGCGGACCGGGTGGACGGCCCGTTCGACGCGAGGAACTTCTCGACGACCGCGACTCCGCGTTCTGCCGCCGATAGGGACACGCCTTCCTGCGCGAGCCGGCGGACGTTGCCGGTGGCGAGCTGCGGAGTGAGCAGCGGGTGCAGCCACCAGTAGTCCTCAGTACGGACCAGGTGCAGGGTCCCCCGGTTCAACCAGGTGATCAGCAGCGACCGGTCGGCGGTGAGCGCCCGGTTGACCTCGGCTGCCGTGGTCCCTGCGGTTCGGGCCCGGACAGCCAGCCGGGCGCCGCGTCCGTCCTGCGCTTGGACCGCCAGGAGCCGCTCGGCCACGGCCATCGCGTCACCAGCTGGGATCCCGGACAACAGCTGGGCGGCCAGCCGTTCGGCGATCACAGCGCTGCCTGCCAGCGGCGTATCCGGCGTCAGCGGCACTCCGACACCGGCCGGACCGCAAGGACGTCCGACAGGGAAAGGACAAGCTCACGGCCACCGGTGGTGATGGCAATGACGCCCGGCCGGCCACTATCGCGAAGTTCGCCACAGGCCAGGCCGCGGTTGCTGGTGACTTCCAGAAGTCCCGCCGTGCTCGCGCCCCGTGGCCACCAGGAGGACGTCGCCGCCAGCGCGGTCACGGCGACGGCAAGAAAGGTGATGCCGATACCGAGCCGTAACCGCCGCCCGGTGCGCGCCAACTCCCCGGCGTCGTCCGCATCGGCGTTGGCCGTCGGGACGCGACCGGAACTGTAGAGCGGCCACGCCGCGCTGGCCACCAGGCCGGTGGCGACACAGGCCAGGAGCAGTGCAAACAGTACGAGCAGCCCGGCAATGATCTGTAACCAGCGCGGATTGTCGCCTCCCTTCTCCAGGACGCCGCACAGCCCGATGAAGCCGAGTACCGCCAACTGGACGCCGTGCCAGCCGCGGGCGGAGGCGCGCAGGTCACCAAGCCGGTTCGGATCGTCGATCATCCCAGGCCCCATGACGGCGGTGGTGGACGCGAGGCCCGATCCAACCAGGGTCCGGGCGCGATGTCGAGCCGCCCGCTACGACGGCAGCATCTCCCGGTCGGGCGCAACTACCGGGACAGATCGCGCTCCAGCGGCGTCCGAAAGCGCGGCGTCACCCGGACGGTACCGATCCAATCGGCCACCTCGGCGGCCGCCGCGGCCACAGCGGATGCGGCTGCCGAACCGACGTCCTCCAGCAGCCGGTACACCACACCACCGCTCGGGCGTCGAGCCCAGCCGCCCACGATCCGGCCATCGCTCCAGACCGTCGGACCGATGTTTCCCGACCGGTCGAACAGCGCGGCCGCGTGCGGCCCCAGATACCAAGAACGATCCATCCAGCCCATCGCCGTCGGATCGAGCGCGGGCAACAGTGCCACCCAGGGCGGCGGTGCCGGGGCCGGCTCAAGGTCCGCCGACAACACCAAGCCAGTCCCGCCGTCGTCGAGCTCTACCTCCGTCAGCGCCAAGGCGACCAACGCCTGTTTCACCGCGGCGGCCGTCCAGCCGGTCCACCAGCGAAGGTCCGCGACCGTACCCGGGCCGAATGCCGCCAGCCACCGCCGGACCAGCTCGACCCGGGCGGCCTCCACCGGTCGCTCGGGTATGCCGCCCGGCAGCCAGGTTTCCACCGGAGACCATCGGTACTGAGTTGATGTCCACGAACCCCGAGGCCGGCCGCGTACGATCCGGCCATCGGCGGCCAGCAGGGCGAGTACCCAGGTGGTGACGTTCTGAACGCCCTGGTAAGCTTTTCCTTCGGCCAACACCACTGGCGTGCGCAACTGTGGGACGTCGACGGACAACTGCGCACCGGTCGCCTCACCACGTACGGTCAACGCCGCTGCCGCCGCATCCTCCAACTCGGCCAGCCAGGCGCCGTCCCCCACGCCGGCAGCGGTGACGAGCTGGCAGTATCGGCGGCGTTGCTGCTGCGCGATCGCCGTCGTGCATGCGGCCTGAATCACCGGCGCGAGATCGGTAGGTACCACGAACATCGTCCGGCGCATACCGAGCAGCCGGATCAGGGAGCGCTCGGAGTACAGCGCGGACTCGATCGCCTCGGGAGCCAGCTGCCGGGCCCGAGCATGGATTGAGAGGAACACCGACGCCGGATCGGTGGAATGCAGGGCCACCACCCCGCGCGCCGCCTCAGCCGGCGTAACCGCTTCCGCTGAGGGCGCCAGGTGATGCCGGAGAGCCAGCCGGGCCCGCCGGTCGGCGGTCGTGATGCGCTGCATGTGCCCGTCCTACCCGAGGGAGGCACGCTGATGGACGGCCGCCCGGCACTTTGGGGACCTCAGCCGGCCGTCTAAGGCACCTGCCGGAGGGGCGGGAGCGAATACGGCATCGTCCCGATGTGGCCGGCCTCCTTAGACGCGCAAGGTCGAAGACGTCAGGGAACTTCGACCGCAGGAGACCGAAATGATGCCCCTCTCCCTTCCGTTTGCTATTGCCGAGATCGCGTACCGTCAGGAGCGGGTCAGCGCCGATTTCGCGCAGGTCACCGCTGGCCGGGCACCGCGCCAGCGCCGCATCCGCGGCTGGCTCGGCCGGGTCATCGTCGGCGACTACCGGACCGGCCAGGCCGGGGCTGCGGCGGCAGGATGAGCTGAGTACCGGGCCGGACCGCGATGATGTCGGACCGCGATGATGTCGGACGTGCCCACAGAGTTTCCGGTGTCGGCGCCGCTGATAGGGCGGGCTGCCGACCTCGGGCTGCTCGCCCGCGTCCTGGGAGTCGACCCGCCGGACCCCGGAAACGCGGTGGTGCTGCTCGCCGGGGACGCTGGGGTGGGGAAGACCCGACTGCTCGCCGAACTGTCCCGGCAAGCGTCGTCCGCCGGATGGCAGGTGCTGGTTGGGCATTGTCTGAACTTCGGGGACAGCGCGCTGCCGTATCTGCCCTTCAGTGAGATCTTCGGGACCCTCGCGGCGCGCTTTCCCGAACGTGCGCGATCCGTGGTGGCCGCCAATCCCGCTGTGGCCCGGCTGATGCCGGGGCGCCGGCTGCTTGCCGACGGGTCCGACGGCTCCCGCGGCCCCGACGGTGGGAGCGGCGAGCCGCGGCACATCGACCGGGCTGAACTCTTCGAGTCCGTGCGAGCCGCACTCGGCGAACTGGGTGCGGACGGTCCGGTACTTCTGGTGATGGAGGACCTGCACTGGGCGGACCCCTCGACGCGGGAGATGCTCGGCTTTCTCTTCGCCCGTCCGGCGGCTGGTCCGGTCGCGATCTGCGCGTCGTACCGAAGCGACGACCTGCACCGCCGGCACCCGTTGCGGGCGGTACTCGGGGAGTGGGCGCGGCTGCCGGGAGTCCTCCGGATCCTGCTCGCGCCGCTCAGCAACGCGGACATCACATCGCTGGTGGCGGCGCTGCACCCACAACCGCTTCCAGCGGCAGACCTGTGCGGGATTGTTGAGCGCGCGGAAGGCAACGCCTTCTTCGCCGAGGAGTTGGTGGCAGCCGCTGATGTCGGCAACGGCACGGTGCCTGCCGAACTGGCCGACCTGCTGCTGGTCCGCCTCGATCAACTTCCTGATGCCGCGCGGCTGGTGGTCCGGGCGGCCGCGGTGGCGGGGCGACAAGTCTCGCATCAGTTGCTGGCCCGGGTCGTCGAGGTGGACGACCCCACCCTGGAGCAAGCCGTCCGAGCCGTGGTCGAGGGCAACGTCCTGGTGCCCGCAGACGCCGACGGCTACGCCTTCCGGCACGCGCTGCTCGCCGAAGCGGTCTACGACGACCTGCTTCCGGGGGAACGGGTACGGCTGCACCGGGCGTACGTCGCGGCCCTCGCGGCCGGGGACATAGCGGGTACCGCCGCCGAGCTGGCCCGGCATGCCCGCGCCGCGCACGACCTGCCCACCGCCGTCCGAGCCAGCATCTCGGCCGGGGACGAGGCGATGAGGGTTGCCGGCCCGGTCGAGGCCGTTCGCCACTACGAGGTGGCCCTTGAGTTGCTTCCCTCCGCGAGGGACGCGCTGGCGGGGGACGGCATTGACGAGATCGGGCTTACCGTGCGGGCCAGCGCGGCAGCGGTGGCCGCGGGCGACGTGTTCCGGGGGGTCGCCTTGGTCGCCGATCACCTGGCGGAACTGCCGCCGGATTCGCCCCCGTTGCAACGAGCGCGGCTGTTGCACGCGTTGGCCGGCGTGGCGCTGCTCGGCGACACCGGGGTGGATGTGCTGGAGGTCACGGCTGAGGTGTTACGGCTGGTACCGGCCGAGCCCGCGTCGCCGCTGCGAGCCCAAGCGGCCAGCCTGCATGCCAGGGCCAACGCGGATCGGTACCGCGACGACGACGCGCGGCGCTGGGCCGGGGAGGCGCTGGCGCTGGCTGGCGAAATCGGGTTACCCGAGGTCACCGCGGACGCCGCCACCACGCTGGGGCGCTTGGAGGAAAGGGCGGGTGAGCCGGACTCCTCCCGGCGCACGCTGGCCGCAGCGGTCGTCTCCGCTCGCGAGGGCGGTGACCTGGCCGCCGAGCTGCGTAGCTTGTTCAACATCGGCAGCCTGCATTACGAGCTGGGTCAGCTGTCGGAAGCTCGGACTGCGTACCAGGTGACCGCTGCCCGGGCCCGTGAGGCCGGCCGGCCGTGGGCGCCGTACGGCTTCGACGCCCGAGCGATGAGTGGCGTGCTAGCCTACGTCAGCGGGCGTTGGGATGAGGCCACCGACATCGTTGCGGTTGCCGCGGAGTCCCCACCGGAGTTGGCCGCGGCGGTCCTGGCTTCGATCGGACTGATGGTGTCCGCCGGCCGTGGCGAGCGCTCCGCCTTGGCTGAGTTCGATCGGCTCCGGCCCCAGTGGGAACGGGACGGCATGCTGGCCATCATCAGTGGCGGCGCGGCGATTGACCTGTATGGCGACGCCGGCGACCTGGCGACGGCGATGACGGTCCACGACGAACTCCTCGCCTGCTTATCGCGAATCTGGCAGAGTTCCCGGTACCAGGGACGGATCCGGCTGTGTGCGCTTCTGTTGGGGCAGCTGTGCGCGCAGGCGCCGCGGGCCGGGACGCCGGAGCGAGCGGAATTGGCTCGCCGCGGGGTGGAACTTCTCGAGGTTGCGCACGAGGTGGCCGCGTCGGGGTTGCAGACCCGGCGCCGTCGCGGATCCGAGAGCGCGGCCTGGCTGGCCCGGGCAGCTGCCGAGCACTCCCGCCTCCGCTGGCTGACGGGCATCAATCCGCCCGGCGATGAGGAGTTGCTTGAGATGTGGCGCATCAGCGTCGCTGGCTTCGAGCGCTTCGGGCACCTCTTCGAGATCGCGCGGTCCCGCGCGCGACTGGCCGCGGTACTCCGGGCCATCGGCCAGCCGGGTGAGGCCGCGGAGCAAGCGAAGCTCGCGCGTACCGTAGCCACGCAACTCGGCGCGGAGCCACTGCTGACCGAGCTGCGTCCCCTCGCCCCGCCGAGGCGGGTGCCGCCGAGCCGAGGTGGCCAGCCGCTCACCGCGCGCGAACGTGAAGTGCTGGAGCTGGTCGCGCAGGGCCGAAGCAACCGGGACATCGGGCGGCAGCTCTATATCAGCGGCAAGACGGTGAGCGTGCACGTGTCGGCGATTCTGGCAAAGCTCGGCGCCGCGGGGCGTACCGAGGCTGTGGCGCTGGCATCCCGTCAGGGCTTGTTCGGCGCGGACCGGCGGGCGGACCCGTAAGGCCGCCGCGTGAGAAATGTCAAGCGCTGGCAACAAACCGGCCCTACGCTCAGCGTGTGCGACACGATCCCAGCTCCGGTATCTCCCCGACGGAGGCCCTGTCCCTGACCCGCGAAGGCGCTCTGCTGCTCGACGTCCGGGAGGACGACGAGTGGGCAGCGGGGCACGCTGCGGAGGCGGTCTCCTTGCCGATGTCCCGGCTTGCGGCGCACGTGCAGACGTTGCCGCCCGACCGTCTGATCATCTGCGTCTGCCACGTCGGCGCCCGGTCAGCGATGGTCGCACGGGCGCTCAGGGGCGGCGGATGGGACGCGGTGAACCTGAGCGGCGGCATGACGGCCTGGGTCGCTGCTGGACTACCTGTCGTCCAGCACGTCGCTTCGCGTGGCGCCGTGGCCTGACGCCTCAGCTGTTTGTACCGCCGAGCGCTCCGCTGTCTGGGCGGCGGTTGCCGGTCGAGAAGTCCATGGCACACTTCCGACTCCGGCAGTCAGCGGCTGAGCCAGCGGAGGCGGGATGGAGCGGACCGTCGATCTCGGTTCGGGCACGTCCGGGACCGTGTCCGTGCACCAGCCGGTGCTGCGATACGCGGGCAACCCCATCCTGACCGCGCACTCGGTAAACGAGGTATGGCGCTCACCCGCCTTGCAGGTCGTCACGGTGCACAACGCCGGCGCCGCCCTGGTCGGCGGCGAGACCGTACTGCTGTTTCGCTCGCACCTCCGCTGCGGCGTGAGCGTCCTGGGCCTGGCGCGCAGTGCGTATGGCATCACCGACTGGCAGGTAGATCCTCGGCCGGTGCTCGTGCCGGCTGCTGCTGGGGATCGGTTCGGGCCCGGCGTGGACCCGCAGGCGCAAGTCGTGACCGAGTCCGGTGGGGTGGAGGACGCCCGGATCAACCGGGTGGAGGGAACGCTCGCCGTGACCTACAGCGGGTACTCCGCCGAGGTCCACAATCGGGTTCGGGTGGCCCTGGCCACCACCGACGACTGCCGCTCTTTCACCCGGTACGGGCCGATGTTGGCCGCCGACATGCGCAATGTGGTGCTCTTTCCCGAGCGGATCGATGGTCGGTACGTCGGCCTCTTCCGGCCCAACGACACCCTGGAGGGCGATACCGGCGGAGCGTTCACCCAGATCCGGGTCGGGTACGCGGCGGACTTCCGAACCGGGCGGTGGGAGATCGACGACCGGCCGGTGATGCGGACCGGCTGGGGTCCGAGCGCGTTCGCGGACAAGATCGGACCGGGCGCGCCGCCGATCCGTACTCGGCACGGTTGGCTGAACCTGTTCCACGGCGTGCGCAGCACGATGGACGGCAATCCGTACGTCCTCGGCGTCGCGTTGCACGACCTCGACGATCCGCGCCGCATCCGGATGTCCAGCATCCCCGTACTGTTCCCGTCCCGGGCCGACTGCCGGGTCGATGAGACGGACTACGTGCATGTCCCGCAGGTGGTCTTCTGCTGCGGGATGCTGCGCCGCGACGACGGCACCCTGCTGCTTTACTACGCCGGCAACGACACCGTGATGAACCTCGGCTTCTCCCACGAGGACGTCCTGGCCGAGTTGTGTGGCCGATACGGCCAGGACCCGCTTACCGGCGCCTTGCACTACCAGCCCTGGGGGTGAACGCACGCGTCGTGGCGGCCGATGACGAGATCTTCGTCGTTCGGGTTACGACACGATCTCGACGGCCGTCCCCGCACTGGGGTGGCCGAAGACGCGGGCAGCGCTGTCCCCCCGAAGCAGCAGCTCGTACCACCGCTTCTGCTCCCCGTTGCGAGTGCGCCAACCCGAACTGCCCGGAGCGAAGGCCATCTCCCCGGCTGGGACGGCGAACGTACCGTCGCTGACTGCGGCCATCGACCGCATGTCGCCCGATCCGGATCTCTATCCGACTGCCCACCTCGGCGGGGGCCTCGCTCCAGGAGGTCTTCAGGTTGCCGCACCCGTCGACGTAGATCACGGTTGCCGGCGGCGGCGCAGGGATCGTCGAGGCGTCCAAGGGCCCGGCGAGCACGCTCTCGGCGGCATCGGTGATCCCCAGAAGTTGGGGG
>JBDUDX010000189.1:0-11357 GCA_040002735.1 Frankiaceae bacterium
CTTACGGAGAGGCACACGATTGCCCGAACGATGGTCCGGCCGCTACCCAACGAGGCAGCACCATCACGTTGAGCCAGACATTGGACGGGCCGTATCTCTCAGCTCCTGTCGGAAGAGTCAGTGTTGGCCTGCTCGATCGAGCGCAACCGTCGCCAAGTGGCCACATCGCCGTGTCGGCCAGGCACGGTGCCGGATCGCTCCGGACATTGCCGGATTTACCGGTGCGTAGTCCTACGTTGCGCTGCAGTATGCCAACTTGGAGTAATGTCCCCCTCTGAGTGGCGCCAACCAGGTGCTGGCATTGGGGGACCGTCATGACCCGTGGTCGAGTGAAGCGTCGGGCTGGTGCCCTGTCGGCTGTGCTGGTAGCTGGTGCGTTGAGTGTTTCGCCGTTGGCCCCGATGGGGGCGCCGGCGGCGGCGAGTACGGCCGCGCCGCGCCTGTCGTGGTCGGCGTGCCAGGGCGGGTTTCAGTGCGCGACGGCGCGGGTGCCGTTGGACTATAACCATCCGACGGGTGCCACGATCTCGCTGGCGTTGATTCGGTTACCGGCGGGGAACCCCCATCAGCGGATCGGTTCGCTGTTCGTCAATCCGGGCGGCCCGGGCGGTTCCGGAGTGGACATCGTCCGCGGTATCGCACAGTTTCTGCCGCTGCAGCTGCGGGGGCGGTTTGACATCGTCGGGTTCGACCCTCGGGGCGTGATGCGCAGCACTCCGTTGCGCTGTTTCCCGACCTTCAGGGAGGCACTGTCGGTGCTGCCGCCGTTCCCATTCCCGCTGACTCCGAGGCAGGAGAACGTCCAGGGCGCGGCGGATGCGGCCCTGGCCGCGGCGTGCGCGCAGCGTGGCGGGGCGATCTTGGCCCACATGTCCACCGCCGACGTGGCCCGGGACATGGACCTGTTGCGGCAGGCGGTGGGTGACCGGTCGTTGAACTACCTCGGCTTTTCCTACGGCTCGTTCTTGGCCAGACCTACGCCAACCTGTTCCCGAGTCGGGTCCGCGCTGTGGTGATCGACGGTGTGTTGGATCCCATCGCCTGGACCACGGGGCGGGGTACCGAGGGCCGCACGGTACCGTTCAGCACCCGGCTCCACAGCGACGAGGGCGCGCAGCGCACCCTCGGGGAGTTCTTCCGGCTCTGCGACGCGGCCGGTTCGGACTGCGCCTTCTCCGGACACTCCGCGCAGCGGTACGCCGCCCTCGCGAAGCGGATTCGCCAGCACCCGATTGTGATGGGAGACCCGTCGGACCCGTCGAACAGCTTCACCTACCCGATGCTGATTTCGACCACACTGGGCGCGCTGTACGCGCCGGTGGTGTGGCCGGATCTGGTGGCGTTCCTTGCCGACCTGGAAACGCAGGCCTCGCCGGCGACGGCCGGGCGGGCGCTGGCCAAGGTCCGGACCGGACTCGGCCTCAGCGCCGCAGGTCAGGAGCCGTACCCCAACGTCGTCGAGAGCGGTCCCGGCGTCACCTGCTCGGACAGCGTCAATCCGACCACCCTCACCGCGTGGCGCCGAGCAGCGGACCAATCCGAGGCGCAGTACGGCTACTTCGGCCGGCCCTGGACCTGGGCCTGGGTTTCGAGCGCCTGCCTCCCCTGGCCGGCGACCGCCGGACAGGACCGCTACCTCGGCCCGTGGACTGCGCGGACCGGCTCTCCGGTGCTCGTGGTCGGGAACTACTTCGACCCGGCGACCCGCTACCAGGGGGCGGTCACCGCCGCCCGGCTGCTGCCGAACTCCCGGCTGCTGTCCTACGCCGGGTGGGGACATGCCGCCTTCCTCATCGCCGGGAACTACTGCGTCGACAGCACCGTCACCCGCTACCTGGTCAGCACCCGCGTGCCCGCCGCGGGTACGGTCTGCAAACCCACCGGATCCCCCTTCGGGCCGACCGACGCCCTGGCACAAGCCGGCGCGAAAGCCACCGCAACCCTCACCGGACCCACGCTTCCGCAAGCCGTACAGCACGCCCTGACCGGCCGTTGACGCAGCAGGGAAATCCTTGGATCAGGTTGTGTAGTGCTGGGGTGCAGTGTCGGTGAGTGCCGAGGCGACATCGTCTGCCAGCCGCGGGATGGTCGAGGTCGTGAGCGCGCTGACGGTGATGCGTACGCCGGGTGGGCTGGCAAGCCGGAAGCGTGCCCCCGGCGCAACGGCCCAGCGTGCCTGCAGCAGCTTGGTCACCGTGGCGGTCTCATCGGCGACCGGAACCCACACGTTGAGTCCGGTGTCGCCGGTCGCGGGTATGCCGCGGTGGGCCAGGTCGGCGAGCAAGCTGCGGCGCCGGGTGTCGTAGGTCTCGGCTGCGTGCGCGACGACGGCCGAGGCCGGGGCGTTCGTCCATAGTTCGATGACGAGGCGCTGCAGCAGGGTGCTGACCCAGCCGGAGTCGACGCGCATCCGTCCGTCGACCCGGGAGATCGTGGCGTCGTCGCCGGCAACCAACGCGAGACGCAAGTCCGGGCCGTAAGGCTTCGACGTGGAGCGGACGAACGCCCAGAAGTCAGTGACGCCGGCAAGGGAGGCGAGCGGGACGCCGGCCAGTTCGGCGGCGTGGTCGTCCTCGACGAGGAGCGTCTGCGGAAACTCGGCCAGGACGCTGCGCAGTTCGTCCGCGCGCTCGGCAGTGAGGACCACGCCGGTGGGGTTCTGCGCCCGGCTGGTGATGATGACCGCTCGAGCTCCTGCGCGCAGCGCCCCCCGGAGCGGCTGGGGGAGAGGGCCGTGGGAGTCCAGGGCTACCGGTTGCGTGCGCAAGCCGAGCGCCGCGAGGAGGTCCAAAGCGTTGGGCCAGCCGGGGTCTTCGACGGCGACCGTGTCCCCGGGGCGCAACTGCGCGGACAGTACCCGGTGGATCGCATCCAATCCGCCGGAGGCCACTGTCAGTGCTTCGGTGCGGACTCCGTCGGCGGCGAGCCGCTCGCGTCCGAGCGCAAGGAGTTCTGGCAGGACGAAGGCGTTGGGGGCCGCGGCAGGTTCTCCTCTCATCGTTCGTGGCAGCAGGCTGAGTGCGGGCAGCAGCCCGGGGTCGGGTTGCCCGCCGGCCAGGTCGGTGACGTCGGCGGGGACCAGCGGGTTGCGGGAACGCGCCGTCAGGGGTGGGCGCTGGCTGACCCGGGTGCCGTTGCGGCCACGGGCTTCGACGAGGCCACGGTCGTGCATCAGCCGGTACGCCGACGCGGCGGTGCCGGCGGCCACGTTCAGCTCACTGGCGAGGGCCCGCACGCTCGGCAGCACATCACCCGGGGTGAGGGCGCCATTGCGGATGCCGGACTCGAAGCTGGCCGCGATGTCTCTCGCATTCCGACCCACCGCCTTATACTGTGTCGGTACCATAAGCATAACGTACCAGTACAAGGAGTGCCCGCCGTGACACCGGACCGCTACCAGGCAACGGCGCAGACCACACCCACCCGGCATAAAGACCGAGTGTCCTACGACCGGGCCGCTGTCCATGCCGTGCTGGACGAGGCTGTTGTCTGCCATGTCGGCTTTGTCGTCGATGGCCTGCCGGTGGTCCTGCCGCAATTGCACGCGCGCGTCGGCGACCTGCTGTACCTTCACGGGTCCACCGGCGCCCGCGCGTTGCAGGCCGCCAGGTGCAGCGGTCTTCCGGTGTGCGTCACCGTGACGTTGATCGACGGCCTGGTGCTGGCCCGGTCGGCGTTCAATCACTCGATCAACTACCGATCGGTGGTGATTCACGGGATTGCTACCGAGGTGACGGAGGAAGCGGAAAAGAACGCGGCGCTGACGACCCTTGTGGACGCGGTCATTCCCGGTCGATCGGCGGAGGTTCGTGGCCCGTCCCGCAAGGAGTTGGCCGCCACGACAGTGCTGCGGTTGGAGCTGGCGAACGTATCCCTCAAGACCCGAACCGGCCCTCCGGGCGACGACGAGGCGGACCTGGAGCTGCCGTACTGGGCCGGCGTGCTGCCCATCAGCCCGGTTGCCGGTTCACCGCAATCGGCGCCCAACCTCGCCCCTTCCCTCGCCACCCCCGCCTACGTCACCGGATGGGCGAGGCCGCATCACCGGTAAGCCGCATCACCGGCAAGTCGTGCCGTTCTTCGGTCGTGGCGGGCGCAGGCTGACGGCCACCGCTTACCGAATCAGGCCGCTTGAAATCCGCTGGCCCGCGCCGTCGGAACATACATTGGCCGTGCCGGCACCCGGCCGCTCTCGAGGAGTCCCTACGTCATGACGGCTCTCGCTCGTGCCGTGCTTCGGCACCGCCGTCTCGTTCTGCTGGCGTGGCTCGCCATGTTCGTCGTAGCCGGTATCGGGTCGAGCAAGGTGTGTCCAGCCGCCTCACGGTCGACTTCTCCCTGCCGGGGCAGCCGGGCTACGAAACGGATCAGCAGATCGTGAAGACCTACGGCAACGGTGGCGGCAACCAGCCCATCATCCCGGTGCTCACGGTGCCGCAGGGTACGACCGTGGAGGCTCAGCGGGCAGCGGTGGGGGCGGTGTTCGCCGCGGTCCAACGCGAGAATCCCAAGGTTCGGGCGTGGACTACGCCTCCACCGGTGACAAGGTCTTCCTCACCAGGGATGGCCGTTCCACCTACGCCCTGGTGTATCCGCCGCCCTTCCTTGACTTTGCCGACCGGCCGGACCTACCGGTAAAGGCGTCCCTGGACGCCCAGGCCCGGACCCGCGGCTTCGACCTCAAAGTCACCGGTTACAACCTGCTCGCCGCCGGCGAGGACACCGCTCAAGCGCCCAGCGTGCTGGCCGAAACCGCGCTCGGCGCGCTCGGCGCCCTCGTCGTTCTGGTCTTTGTTTTCGCCTCCTTCCTGGCCTTGGTACCGCTGATCATCGCGGCGGTGTCCATCGTCACGACGTTCCTCGTGGTGCTCGGTCTGACGTACCTGACCGATGTCAGCTTCATCGTCCAGTTCCTGATCGCCCTGGTCGGCCTCGGCGTCGCGATCGACTACTCCCTCTTGCTGGTCAACCGTTGGCGGGAGGAGCGTGACCATGGCCGGGAGAACGCCGACGCCGTCCTGGTCGCCATGCAAACCGCCGGCCGGGCGGTGGTCTCCAGCGCCGGTACGGTCGCCATCAGTCTGATTGCCCTGCTGGTCATCCCCGTACCGTTCCTGCGCAGCATGGGCCTCGGCGGCATGCTGATCCCCCTGGTCAGCACATTCGTCGTAC
Source organism: Frankiaceae bacterium (assembly GCA_040002735.1). Classification (GTDB taxonomy): domain Bacteria; phylum Actinomycetota; class Actinomycetes; order JADGOV01; family JADGOV01; genus JADGOV01. Next base: position 5,173 of record JBDUDX010000189.1, read on the forward strand.
TGACCCTGCTTCCGCCCTGCTCGGCGGCATCGGCCCTCGCGTCGACTGGCCGCGGATCCGCCACGAGACGGCGGCTTCTCGGCCGTGGAGCGCCTGGGCCCGGTTGGTGGTGCGGCATCGCTGGGTGGCCGCCGGTACCGCCCTGGCGATCCTCGGCGCACTCATCGTGCCGTTGTTCAGTCGTGCCGTTGTTCAGCCTGCAGATCGGGGCTGCCCGGACGGAGTCACTGGCCCGGAGCGGACCGGCGTACCAGGCCCTGCAGACCTTGCGGCAAGGTGGCGTGCCCACCGGCATCGTCACGCCCGTCGAGGTGCTGATCCGCGATGGCGGCGATCCGGCCAAGGTGGTGGCGGCCGCACGCGGCGTGTCGGGGGTCGCCAGCGCCTTTGCACCGGACAACCCGGTATGGCGCAAGGGCGACAGCGCGATGGTCAACGTCATTCCGACCGCGGAGACCGTGGACAGCAAGGGAAGCAAGGTCGCCGAGCGGATCGGAGCTGCCGTGAACGACCTGCCGGGCGTCGTCGGCGAGGCCGGCGCGGGACCGGTGGTGCTCGACTACATCGACGCTGTCTACGGCGCCTTTCCGCTGGTACTGGGACTTATCGTGCTGGTGACGTTTGTCCTGCTGGCGCGGGCGTTCCGCAGCATCGTGCTGCCGCTGAAGGCGGTCATACTGAACATCCTTTCGGTCAGCGCGACCTTCGGCGGCATGGTCTTGTTCTGGCAGTTGGGCCATGGCTCGGACGAGATCTTCAATGTGCAATCGACCGGAGCCATCACGTTCTGGCTGCCGTTGCTGGTCTTCGCGTTCCTCTTCGGCCTCTCGATGGACTACGAGGTCTTCATCCTGTCCCGGATGCGTGAGGAGTACGACCGGACCGGGTCCACGTCGGCTGCCGTCGTCGAGGGCATCGGTCGCACTGGTCGCCTGGTCACCAGCGCCGCACTGATCCTTTCCTCTCCTTTGTCGCCCTCGCGTCTGCACCGGGAACGGATATCAAGGTCTTAGCCACCGCTTTGGGATTCGGCATCCTGCTCGACGCCACCGTCGTTCGAGCTCTGCTGGTACCGGCTCTGGTCTCGCTGTTCGGTCGGTGGAACTGGTGGTTTCCCACCTGGGCGGCGCGGACCTTGCGGGTGGAGCCGCATGCGGCCATCCCCGAACCGGCGGCCGATGGTGGTCGCCCGGTCCGACCGCAGGAGGTGGTGGATCCGGCATAGCGCCGGTCGTGGACCTGCCGGCAGTTGTCAGTGATGCCGATCGGTGGGAGGCTAGAAGAGATCGGTGGCAGTCCGAGCGCGCCAAATCATGTGATGCGCCGTCGTCGGTGAGAGATGAGCCAGTCGCCCGGATGGGTGACCTGGGAAGTCGAGCCGGCTATGACCGCACCGGGATCCGACGCGTCCATCAGCGTCCGTGAGCTGACCGAGTTGTTGCTCGCCACCGAATCCTTCGAGCAGTACGCGCAGCACATCGTGGATCTCGCCGCCACCCGGGTACTGCCCGGGGCATCGTGCGGGTTGACGATCCTGAGGGATGGCCGTGCGATGCCCGCGGCGAGCAGTGACGACCTCGCCGGCCGGGTGGATGAGGTGCAGTACGGGACGGGGCAGGGTCCCTGCCTGGAGGCGATGGAGACCGCCACCGTCATCGCCGTGAGTGATCTCGCGAGCGATGAGCGATGGGGCGAGTACCGGCTGCACGCCCTGGCTCAAGGCGTACGGGCGTCCCTGTCCGTGCCGCTCCGCGCCAACGGCGGCGCGTCCGGAGCGCTCAACCTGTACTTCACTGCTCCGGGGGCCGCCGACGCGGAGGACCTCGAGCGCGCCTTTCACTTCGCCGACCAGGCTGCCGGCGCGCTTGCGTTGGCGGTCCGCTTAGCCGAGCAGGCTTCACTCACCGCCCAGCTGCAGGCCGCGATGAGCTCGCGAGCTGTGATTGATCATGCTATCGGCATCATCATGGCGCAGAATCGCTGCGACCCCGACGCCGCGTTCGACGTCCTTCGGCGAGCGTCGCAGAGCCGCAACGTCAAGCTGCGCCAGGTGGCCGCCGACATCGTCGCCGCTGTTGGGGGGACTCCGCCGGCCCCGGCGCAGCGGCCGGTCGGCCCCCGCCGCCCGGTTCCACGTCGGCCCGCTGATCCGGCTATTCGAGGGCGGCCGTAGCGCAGGCTCGTACGGTAGACGGATGACCAAGCCGATAGCACGAACTGCGGCCGCGGACGTCGGGGCGGGGCTGGAGGGCGCCGAGCGGGCCATTGCGGAGCTGTTGAGCGAGGCCCATGTGCTCGCCGCTTACGAGCTGCCCGGTGCTATCGCGCGGTACGCCGAGCGGCTGGGTGTGCGTCGCGGGCTGCTCTATCTGGCCGATCTGCAACAGATCGTGCTCGTGCCCTTCCTCGGCCCGGAGGGCCCGGCGTTCGACGAGCAACTCGAAGCTCTGGGCGTGGACTCGACGCTGGCGGGCCGGGCGTACCAGCACGTTGAGATCCACACCCATGACCTGCCCGACGGCGGGACCCGGGTGTGGCTGCCGCTGCTCGACGGCAGCGACCGGTTGGGCGTTCTGACCGTCACCGTGCCGGAAAACGCGGACCTCGCCGCCGGCGGAGTGCTACTCGGGCGGCTGCGGCTCCTCGCCTCGCTCGCCGCCGAACTGGTCATGACCAAGACCATGTACGGCGACACCGTCGTCCGGCTACGGCGGCGAAAGGCCATGGGATTGGCCTCGGAGATGCAGTGGTCGCTGATGCCGCCGCTGACCTTCGCCTGCGGTGAGGTCACGATTGCGGCCGCACTCGAACCGGCGTATCAGGTGGCCGGTGACACCGTCGATTACGCCGTTGACCCCAGTTACGCGCGGATCGGCATCTTCGACGGGATGGGGCACGGGCTGCAGAGTGCGCAGTTGGCATCACTCGCCGTCGCGGCGTACCGCAATGCGCGTCGCAGCGGGCGGCCGCTGACCGACATCGCCCACTCCATCGATACTGCTCTGCTCGCCGGCTTTGGTGGCGAGGTGTTCACCACGGCTGTACTGGCCGAGCTGAACACCGAGACCGGCCTGCTGGAGTGGGTCAACGCCGGGCATCCCGAGCCGCTGTTGCTGCGCTCCGGTCGGATGGTGAAATCCCTGCATACCGATCCGGGGTTACCCCTGGGTCTGGACCCGGTGGCCGCCGGAACACACATCTGGCAGGTTGCCGCCGAACGGCTGGAGCCCGGTGACCGGGTGCTGTTCTATACCGACGGCGTCACCGAGGCACGCTCCCCGGACGCCGAGTTCTTCGGCGTTCAACGGTTGACCGACCTGCTCATCCGGCACCTCGCCGCCGGGCTCAACACTCCGGAGACGATGCGTCGCATCGTCCGCACGCTCCTGGAGCATCAGCAAGGGCAGTTGACCGACGACGCCACCCTGCTGCTCCTGGAGTGGCGTACCGGAAAGGAGCAGCTCCTCCTCCCGTGACATTGCGGCGGTCGGCCCGTCGGCCGGGTGCGAGGGCTAGCATCCGCGAAGAGGAAAGGCGGCTGATGGCACATCACCACGGCAGCGACGCGCCGCAGGTGGGCTCCGGCGGTCGGGGACGCCGGGGCTTCACCCGGCCCCTGGTGTTGCCGGGTCGCCGGGCCAACTCGGTGGATGGCCACGAGACCGCAGCGCCGGTGGATACCCGCGGCCGTGACCTCGAGGCGGTCATCGGTGACTGCGCGGTATACGACGAGTCCGGTCGCCGGCCTGGCCGGGTGCCGCTCGGGCAGGCGGCCGCCGCCGCTCAGGCCAACGACGGTTTCGTCTGGATCGGGTTGCAGCAACCGACCGCGGCCGAGTTCGCCCAGGTCGCGGCCGAGTTCGCACTGCCGCCGCTGGCCGTGGAGGACGCCGTGGTCGCGCACCAGCGGCCCAAGCTGGAGGTGTACGGCGATGTCGTTTTCGCCGTACTCAAGCCGGTGCACTACGTCGACCACGAGGAAGTCGTGAACGTGAGCGAGATCGCGATCTTCCTCGGACCGCACTTCGTCGTCACGGTGCGGCACGGTCAGAGCGACGTGCTGGCCGAGGTACGGAAGGAGATTGACTCCGCCGAACCGGAGCTGCTGAGTTACGGGCCGACCGGGGTCTTCTATCGAGCCGCGGACCGGATCGTGGACGAATACGAATATGCCGCCGCGCAGATCAGTGAGGATGTCGAAGAGATCGAGGTTCAGGTCTTCAGTGGGGACGACTGCGAATATGCCAAGCGGATCTACAAGCTGAAGCGGGAGGTTCTGGAGTTTCGCCGCGCGGTGTCCCCGCTCGCCGCGCCGCTGCAGAAACTCGCCGATGGCGCGATTCCCGGCATCGCCCCTGCGGTCACTCCGTACTTCCGCGACGTGCACGACCATCTGCTGCGGGCCACCGACGTCCTCGACGGCCAGGACCGGATGCTCACCGACGTGCTCAACGCCGACCTTGCGCAGGTGACGGTTCGTCAGAGCCGCACCTCAGTCCGGCAGAACGAGGACATGCGCAAGATATCGGCCTGGGCGGCGATCGCGCTGGTGCCCACTGCCATCGCCGGGATCTACGGAATGAACTTCAACAACATACCGGAGTTGCACTGGAGGTACGGCTACTTCATCGCCCTGGGCGTGATTCTTACGACCTGCGTCATCCTGCACCGGCTGTTCCGCCGCAACGGCTGGTTGTAGGCCGCCGTGCCGGACTAGCCCAGCGAGGAGGGGTGGGGTCGCGATGCGGGTGGCGCTGCGGGTTCGGCCGGGTCGAGCCGTACCGTGGTCGGCGGAAGTTACGACGGCGCGGTCGTCGTCCGGGTGGCTGCTCGGGCCGTCGACGGGCAGGCGACAGCGGCGGCCCTGGCCGCGGTAGCAAAGGCGCTGCGAGTGGCGCGCCGGGACATTGTCCTGGTCAGCGGCGCGACGAGCCGCACCAAGCTTGTCGACGTACCGGATACTTGCCGCGACGCCGTGACCGCGTTGCTCGGGCAGTGACAGCCGAACGGAGATCCCGATGAGCATCGCCCGCCTCAGCCTGACCGCCCTGGACTGCCCGGACCCGAAGGCTCTGGCCGAGTTCTACGCCGCGATTACCGGCTGGCCGATCGAAAATCAGGATCCAGAGGGTGAGGAATGGGTACAGCTTCGCAGCGACGGCGGGGCCACACTCGCCTTTCAGCGGGTGATTGGTCACCTAGCGCCGACGTGGCCCACCGGGGTACGTCCCCAGCAGTTGCATGTGGACTTCGACGTTCCCGACCTCGACGTTGCCGAGGCTCAGATTCTGGCGCTAGGCGCGCGTAAGGCCGATCACCAACCAGGCACTACTTTTCGGGTGTACCTCGATCCCGCCGGCCACCCGTTTTGTTTGGTGTTGGCGTCCTGATCCGTCGTTGCGGGCGAGAAGCACCGTGACGTCGCTCGAGCGCGCGGTGACAGCGTCCGCTGGCCGTCGAGCTAGCTGGATCCGCCGCCAGCGCGTCGACTGCTTGCGCGCATCCGAGTACTCATGGGTCACGGAACCGGAAGGATCTTTGTTGACGCTCGGGCGCTGCCGACTTCACGGTGTTCCCGGGCCAATGGCCGACCGGCTGGCTATGGTCGCTGAGTGAGCCGCCGACGCCTCCGCGCTGTTCGGTGCGGCTGACCGTGCTGTACGTACACCGCGCCGAACGAGCCGACCGGCTTGCCGACGAGCTCGCCAAGTTGCTGCGCGAGGGATTCACCGACCCGTTCGCGGCAGAGGTGGTCGCCGTTCCGGCGCGCGGAGTGGAGCGTTGGCTGACTCAGCGGCTGTCGCACGTTCTCGGCGCCAGCACTGGAGAGAGGGACGGCGTCTGCGCGAACATCCGCTTCACCTCGCCGACCCAATTGGTCAACGAGTCGATCGCCACCGCCACCGCGACGCTGCCGGCGGAAGATCCGTGGCAGCCGCGTCGGATCGTCTGGCCGCTGCTGGAACTGCTCACCGAGTGCGCGGCCGAGCCGTGGAGCACGGCTCCCATCCGCCGTTTCAGCTCGGCGCAGCATCTCGCCGGACTGTACGAGTCCTATGGCGCTCAACGTCCAGCGATGATCCGGTCTTGGGCCGAAGGTGTGGACGTCGACGGCGCGGGTGCGGCGCTCAGCACCGACCTCCGGTGGCAGGCCGACTTGTGGCGCCGGCTGCGGGACCGTATCG
>JBDUDX010000190.1:0-11263 GCA_040002735.1 Frankiaceae bacterium
TGAGCGATTCGAGATCACCCGCAACGGTCGCCGGGCCGCTGTCTTGCTGTCCGCTGACGACTATGACGCCTTGCAAGAGACGATCACAGTGCTGTCCGACGCCGAACTGCTGGCGGCCCATCAGGACGGTCTTTCAGCGATCGAGACGGGCGACATTCTGGATGCTGATGCTCTCGCCTCAGCGATGCGTGAGGCCGGCCGCCCTCTTCAATGAGTTCGAGGTATCGGCTAGAGATGGCCCGGCCGGCGGCCAAGGCACTCGCTGTGGTGCTCCCCGAGAAGGTGGCTACCGCCGCTTACCAGTTCATTACCGGCCCGCTCCTCGATGACCCACACCGGGTCGGGAAGCCGCTCAAACCCCCGCTCGCGCCGGCGTGGACGGCACGCAGGGGGTCCTACCGGATCCTCTACGAGGTGGACGACCTCGCGAGAGTCGTCCGCGTCACCGCGATCCGACATCGTTCCGACGCCTACCGCTCCTAGTGCCCCGGCCAGCAACGTTCGCCCTGTTGCGCGACGCCCAGCCGGCGTCCGTCGGCGTTCTCCCTCGTCGGCCTTGCCGGACATCCGCCTGGCCGCCGCTCACGACGGGCAACGTTGCCAGCCGGGGCACAGCAAAGCCCAGTCGTGGCGAATGGGGCGACTCCCCAAATCCGAGGCGCCACGGCGGAGCCGTACGCTGACTCCAGCGAGCAAGCGGAGGTGCGTAAGGTGATGGCAACGTCGGCCCCGATCCGCGTGGTGGTCGCCAAACCGGGGCTGGACGGGCACGACCGCGGCGCCAAGGTGGTCGCGCGCGCGTTGCGGGACGCCGGCATGGAGGTCATCTACACCGGGCTGCACCAGAGCCCGGAGCAGATCGTGGATGCGGCCATTCAGGAAGACGCGGACTGTATCGGTCTCTCCGTGCTCTCCGGGGCGCACATGACGCTGTTTGCCCGGGTGGTGGAGTTGCTCAAGGAACGAGACGCCGCCGACATCGTGGTCTTCGGCGGCGGCATCATTCCGCAGGACGATCTGGCCGAACTGCAGAAGATCGGCGTCTCGGGCATCTTCACGCCGGGCGCAACCACGACGGACATCATCAGCTGGGTGCGCGAGCACGTCGGTACCCCGGCTGACGCCTGACCCGCCAGCCCGGCACCGGAACTGTCGGCGTCGGTAGGTAGGTTTCTGTCGTGGACCTTTTCGAGTACCAGGCCAAGGAGCTCTTCGCCAGTTACGGCGTCCCCGTCCCCACCGGCCGGGTGGCCACCACGCCGGAGGAGGCGCGGGCCATCGCCGCCGAACTGGGCGGCCGGGTCGTGGTGAAGGCGCAAGTCAAGGTGGGTGGCCGCGGTAAGGCCGGCGGTGTGAAGGTGGCCGATGACCCGGACGACGCGCAGGCCAAGGCGAGCGACATCCTCGGGATGGACATCAAGGGCCACACCGTGCACCGGGTACTCGTGGAGCAGGCCAGCGACATCGCTGAGGAGTACTACTTCTCCTTTCTGCTGGACCGCGCCGGCCGCTCGTACCTGGCGATGTGCTCCCGCGAAGGGGGCATGGAGATCGAGGAGGTGGCCGCCACCAAGCCGGAGGCGCTCGCCAGGGTGGCCGTCGATCCCGGTGGCGTAGACGTCGCCCGGGCTGGCGAGATCGCGGCCAAAGGTGGACTGCCGGAGCAGGCGCTGGACGGCGCTGCGGACCTGATCGCCACCCTGTGGAAGGCCTTCGACGGCAGCGACGCCACCCTGGTCGAGGTCAACCCGCTGATCCTTACCGGGGACGGCACGGTGATCGCCCTGGACGGCAAGGTCACCCTCGATGACAACGCGGAGTTCCGCCACCCGGACTGGACGGCGTACGCCGACGTCGGCGCGACGGATCCGCTGGAGCAGCGCGCCAAGGCCGCGGACCTCAACTACGTCAAGCTCGACGGCGAGGTCGGCATCATCGGCAACGGCGCCGGACTGGTGATGAGCACGCTGGACGTGGTCGCCTACGCCGGCGAGCGGTACGGCGGCGTCGGCGCGGCGAACTTCCTCGACATCGGCGGCGGCGCATCCGCGGACGTGATGGCCGCGGCGCTGGAGATTGTGCTGTCCGACCCCGCGGTCCGCAGCGTCTTTGTCAACGTCTTCGGCGGCATCACGGCCTGCGACGAGGTGGCGATGGGCATCGTGTCGGCTCTCGCCCTGCTGGCCGAGCGCGGGGAGAAGGTGGACCGGCCGCTGGTGGTCCGCCTCGACGGCAACAACGCCGAGGAGGGGCGACGGATCCTGGACAACTACGCCCAGACTGTCCCGGATTCGGTGCGCCGGGTGGACACCATGGACGGCGCCGCGGATCTGGCGGCCCACCTCGCGAGCAAGGGAGCCTGACCCGATGGCCATCTGGCTGAACGACGCCAGCCGCATCCTCGTCCAAGGCATCACCGGCTCGGAGGGTACGAAGCACACCAGACGGATGGTGGCCGCCGGCAGCCGGATCGTCGCCGGCGTCACCCCGGGCAAGGCCGGCGCGGAGGTGGACGGCATCCCGGTGTTCGGGTCGGTCGCCGACGCGGTGGAGGAGACCGGCGCCAACGTATCCGTGGTCTTCGTACCGCCGCGGTTCGCGAAGGCGGCGGTGATCGAAGCGATCGACGCGCGGGTCCCGCTGTGCGTGGTGATCACCGAAGGCATCCCGGTGCACGACACCACCGCGTTCTGGTCGGACGCCTGCAGCGCCGGCAATACCACCCGAATTATCGGGCCCAACTGCCCGGGGATCGCCTCCCCGGGCCAGAGCAACGCCGGCATCATCCCGGCCGACATCACCAAGCCCGGCCGGATCGGGCTGGTCAGCAAGTCCGGCACCCTGACGTACCAGATGATGTACGAACTGCGCGACGTCGGCTTCTCCACCTGCGTCGGTATCGGCGGCGACCCGGTGATCGGTACCACCCACATCGACTGCCTGGAAGCCTTCGAGGCCGACCCGGACACCGAGGCGATCGTGATGATCGGCGAGATCGGTGGGGACGCCGAGGAGCGCGCCGCGGACTACATCCGCGAGCACGTCACCAAACCGGTGGTCGGATACATCGCCGGCTTCACCGCGCCGGTCGGCAAGACCATGGGCCACGCCGGGGCGATCATCTCCGGTTCCGCCGGGACGGCTGAGGCGAAGAAGCAGGCATTGGAAGCGGCCGGCGTCCGGGTCGGGAAGACCCCCACCGAGACCGCCAAGCTGATGGCCGAGCTGATGGGTTCCGGCTGAGCGCGCCGGGGGCAGCCCGCCCGCGGTGGTTCACCGACCACGGCCCGGGACATGCGCGTTGGTACATCGAACGGTTCCGTCGGCTGGCTGCCGACGGCGCAGACCTGGCGGGCGAAGCCCGATTGGTGGACGCGCTGGTAGCGCCGGCGTCGCGGATTCTCGACGCCGGTTGCGGCACCGGCCGGGTCGGCGCCGAGCTGGCTCGCCGCGGGCACGCCGTTGTCGGGGTGGACGTGGATCCGGAATTGGTGGCCGCCGCCGCGGCGGATCATCCTGGCTGCACCTGGCTCCAGGCTGACCTGGCGCAGTGGGATCTCGCGGCGCTCGAGGAGGCGCAACCGTTCGATGCCGCGGTACTCGCCGGCAACGTACTGCCCTTCCTGGCGCCCGGTACCGAGGTCGAGGTGTTACGCCGGGTGGGGAACTCGCTCCGATCCGGCGGCGTCATCGCGGTCGGCTTCGGCCTGGGCCGGGGATACACACTCACGGCTTTCGACGCGGACGTCACCGCGGCAGGGCTCGCGCTGGAACACCGCTTCGCGACCTGGGACCTGCGTCCGTGGACCGCAGATCCCGACTTCGCCGTCTCGATCCTGCGCCGCCCGTAGCGTCGGTCGGGTCGGAAGGTCGGCTCAGCGGAAGCGCTCGGAGAACCGGTTGCGCAGCTGATCGCCACAGACCTGCTGGGCCGTCGGATCGCTGCCGGCCCGGTCCAGGCACTGCCGGTAATCCGAGATCGGGCCGGCGAACAGGGCGAACACGAAGACGATCACGCTGACTGCAATCAGTACGCCGGTCAAGCCGAGCAGGGTTCCGGCCAACGCCGCGCCGCCGTTGGTGGCCTGCCCGCGCCGTGCCCGGCCCCGTCCGACCAGGCCGAGCACGATGGCCACGATGCCGAACACCGCGCCGATGAGGAATACACCCGAGACCACCGCGAGGATGCCGAGGATCACGGCCGCGGTGCCGAGCCCGTTGCCGGCGCTGGCCGGCGCTGGGCTGCCGTACGCCGGACCGTACTGGCCGGCAGGCGCGCCGTAGGGGGCGTACGACGTCGGGTACGGTCCGCCCTGCGCCCCTCCCGGTGCGGTCGGCGCCGGGTACGGATCACTGGTGGAATCGAAGTACGGCTCGGTGCTCCGACTCGACGGTGGCTGCTCTCCCGGGGGTGGCGTGGCCCAAGGGTCGGCCGGCGGTTCCAGTGGCGTGCTCATCGGACCATCCTCGCCGCTGTCCGGCCCGGAACACTACGGTGGGCTGGTACGCGACGGTTTCGGTTTTCGGGAGTTGCAGTTTTCGGGAGAGGAGCGGCGCTGCCCACCCGGCTCGTCGTCCTGGCCTCCGGGTCGGGGTCGCTCCTGCAAGCGCTCCTCGACGCCCCGCGTACCGGCCCGATGACGGACAGCTATCCGGCACGGGTGGTCGCGGTCGGCGCTGACCGGTACCACATCGCTGCCTTGGAGCGCGCCGAAGCCGCGGGCGTACCCGCGTTCGTGATGCCACCGGCGGCGTTTCCGCGGCGCTCGGACTGGGACCTGGCATTGGGAGAAGCGGTGGCGGCCCACCAGCCCGACCTGGTGGTCTGCGCCGGCTTTATGCGGGTCCTCGGCCCGGAGTTCCTGCGGCGCTTTGCCCCTGGCGTGATCAACAGCCATCCGGCGTTGCTCCCCGCGTTCCCGGGGGCGCACGCGGTACGGGATGCGCTGGCGTACGGCGTGATGGTGACCGGCGCTACCGTGCACTGTGTCGACGCCGGCGTGGACACCGGCCCGGTGATCGCGCAGGTCGCCGTCCCGGTGCATTCCGGGGATGACGAGGCAACCCTGCATGAACGGATCAAGACGGTGGAACGTCGCCTGCTCGCGGACACCGTGGCAACCCTGGCTGGCGGCTTCCGCCTGGATGGACGAAAGGTCGTACTGGCATGACATTCGAGGCGCCCACGGCCGGGACGCGGACGATCCGGCGCGCGCTGATCAGCGTTTCGGACAAGACCGGGCTCGCCGAACTGGGGACCGTCCTGGCCGACGCGGGCGTGGAGATCGTCTCCACCGGCTCCACGGCGCAGCGGTTGACCGAAGCCGGCGTCAAGGTTCACCCGGTGAGCGAGGTCACCGGTTTCCCCGAGTGCCTGGACGGCCGGGTCAAGACGCTGCACCCGGCGATCCACGCGGGCCTGCTCGCCGACACGGCGAACCCCGCCCACGTCCAGCAACTCGACGACCTGGGCATCGCGCCGTTCGACCTGCTGGTGAGCAACCTGTACCCGTTCCGCGAGACCGTCGCCGCGCCGGACGTCACCGACGCGGACTGCGTCGAGCAGATCGACATCGGCGGACCGGCGATGGTCCGGGCGGCAGCCAAGAACCATCCGACGGTGGCCGTGGTCGTCGATCCGGAGGGTTACGGCGACGTTGCGGAGGCTGTCCGCCGTGGCGGCTTCACGCTCGAGCAGCGGCGGGCGCTCGCGGCGGCCGCGTTCGCCCATACCGCCGCGTACGACGCTGCGGTGGCGAGCTGGTTCGCCCGCCCGGACGCCTTCCCGCCGTACCAGGCGTTCGCCCTGGAGCGGGCCGGCACCCTGCGTTACGGCGAAAATCCGCACCAGCCGGCAGCGATCTACTCCGACCCCGACGCCCCGCCCGGCCTGGCGCAGGCCGAGCAGCTGGCCGGTAAAGAGATGTCGTACAACAACTACGTCGACGCGGACGCGGCGCGGCGGGCGGCGTACGACTTTCCCGAGCCGGCGGTTGCGATCATCAAGCACGCCAATCCGTGCGGGATCGCCGTGGGCTCAGATGTCGCCGACGCGCATCGCAAGGCCCACGCCTGCGATCCGCTCAGCGCCTTTGGCGGAGTGATCGCCACCAACCGGCCGGTAACGGTCGAGCTGGCCCGCCAGATCAGCGGCATCTTCACCGAGGTCGTGGTGGCCCCCGGGTACGCCGAGGGCGCGGTGGACATCCTCACCGCCAAGCCGTCCTTGCGGCTGCTGCGCTGCGCCGCGCCGTCCGGCGCCGCCCGCACCGAACTCCGGCAGATCAGTGGCGGCATGCTCGTACAGGCCGTCGACCGCATCGACGCCCTCGGTGACGACCCGGCGGCCTGGAAACTGGTCGCCAGCCCGGCGGCGGATGACGCAACGCTGCGCGACCTGGCCTTCGGCTGGCGCGCGGTCCGGGCGACGAAGTCCAACGCCGTCCTGCTCGCTGCCGACGGTGCCACGGTCGGAGTGGGGATGGGTCAGGTGAACCGGGTGGACGCCGCCCGGCTCGCGGTGGCTCGGGCCGGCGATCGAGCGGGTGGCTCGGTCGCGGCGAGCGATGCGTTCGTCCCCTTCGCCGACGGGCTCGAAGTGCTGACCGATGCCGGGATCCGGGCAGTTGTCGAACCGGGCGGGTCGGTCCGGGACGCTGAGGTGATTGCTGCGGCCGACGCCGCCGGGGTAACGCTGTACTTCACCGGTACGCGCCACTTCTATCACTGATCGGGTTCCACCCCACTGACCGGTCCCTACCACCGACCGGTCCCTACCACCGACCGGGTCGGCCTCAGCCGGCCTGACGTACCGCCGGCCGCGGCGGCGAGGCGGCTGGCGGCGTCGGCGCGGGGCGGGCGGATCGCTCCTCCGCGCTCAGCAGGTTCGGGCGCACCACACCCAAGGAGATCACTTCGTTGGCCAGCCGGGTGCGCCGGTTGACCCCCTCGGGGATGCGGAACTTCATGTACAGCCGAAGCAGGTGTTGCTTCACGGCCGCCTCGGTCACCACCAGCTCGGCGGCGATGTCGCGTGCTGTCGACGGCGCAACGAAGGCGGCCTGCTGCAGGGCGGGCCGGCACAGTCCGGTGAGGACGTCAAGTTCCCGGCGGGTGAGGTCCGGGGCGGCCACCCGGCGCATTTCCAGGGTGTCTTCGGCCACCGGTACCGGCGCCAGCCCCCCGATGCGAACCCGCGCGGCGCCGAAGGCGAGCACGTCCCCGTCCAGCAGTACCCGCCGCCCGACCGGGCGTCCGTTCACCCGGGTGCCGTTGGTGGACAGCCCCAAATCGGCGACGTAGACGTGATCGCCGCGCCGTACCAACTCGGCATGTAACCGGGAGACGCTCGGGTCGCTCAGGGAAACATCGACGCCGTCCCCGCGTCCCACCGTGGTGATGTCCGCGCTCAGCTCGAGCACCAGACCGCTCTCTTCGACGCGCAGGTACGGGGTCGTCGACACCTCCGTCACCTTCTTCCGAAGAATCCGCGGCGGCTTGGTATGGCACACCCGTACTGGTCGGATGGGGAGCCCCACCTAACCGCCCTGTCTACCCCGGGCTAGGCCGGCTCACGCGGATCGATCGGTTCCGTTTCGGGCTGATGTCGGCACTCGCGGCATGTTGCTCCGACCCCTGCGCCGATACACTTCCCGTACCGCCCACCCACCGGCCTCATCTTGGGGACTGCGCATGGCTGAATCGCCGCGGGGACTCGCCGACGTTGTCGCCGCGTCCACTGCCCTCAGCGACATCGACGGCAGGGCCGGACGACTGTTCTATCGCGGATACGACATCGCCGACCTCGCCGGGCGGATCTCCTTCGAGGAGTGCGTGCACCTCCTCCAGCGGGGATCGCTGCCCACGCGCGGGGAACTCGACGAGCTGAGCGCCGATCTGGCGGGGGCGCGGACGGTGTCCCCGATCGCCGAGGGGCTGTTCGATCCGCTGGGCGCGGCCGCGGCACCGATGGAGGCGATGCGTACCCTGGTTTCCGCGCTCGGTCACGACGACCCCGATTCTCGCGCGAACGATCCGGCGGCCGATGCCCGCAAGGCGGTACGCCTGGTGGGCGCGATGCCGGTGCTGGTCGCCCGCTACGCAGCGGCCCGGAGCGGCGCTGCCGGGGGTGCGGTGCCCGACCCGGATCCGGAGTTGGGCATTGCCGGCAACTTCCTGCTGCAGATCACCGGCGAGCATCCCTCACCGGAGGCCGTCGCGGCGCTCGACGAGTGCCTGGTGCTGCATGCCGATCACACCATGAACGCCTCGACGTTCGCCGCCCGAGTCTGCGCCGCGACGTTGTCGGACATGCACTCCGCCGTCGTGGCCGCGATCGGAACGCTGAAAGGCCCGCTCCACGGTGGGGCCAACGAGCAGGTGATGCGCATGCTGGAGTCGATCGGCTCGGTCGAGGAGGTGGAGGCCGCGGTCCGTTCCCAGCTCGGCGCCGGGCAGAAGGTGATGGGCTTCGGCCACCGGGTCTACCGCACCGAGGACCCCCGGGCTACGCATCTCCGCCGCCTCTCCGAACGGCTGGGGCAGCTGGCGGGGGACACGAAGTACTACGAGATGTCGATGGTGATGGAGAAGATCGTGGTGGAGATGAAGGGCCTCTACCCCAACGTCGACTTCTTCGCCGCCAGCGTGTACGCCTCCCTCGGCATCCCCACCGACCTGTTCACCTGCGTGTTCGCCATCTCCCGGATGGCGGGCTGGACGGCGCACGTGATGGAGCAGCACATCGACAACCGGCTCATCCGTCCGGACAGCGAGTACGTCGGTCAGCGCGATCAACAGTGGCGCCCGATCGAGGACCGCTGAGCGCCGCCGGAGTCGGTCCACCGAAACCGGCGCCGGTTCTTCCCCCGCCCGCCCGGCGGTTTCCCTTGGAGCTGCCGATCACCGCCGTGTTGGTTACGGTGGGGTTGGGCGTAACGGTGACCTACCTTCACCACTTCCGCCTGGGCTGCTTCATGGTCGGGTGCGGCGTCCTGCTTGCCGCCGCCCTCCGGCTGAGGCTGTCCGCTCGAGGGGCCGGGCTGCTGGTGGTGCGGAGTCGGGCCTGGGACGTGGCGGTGTTCCTCGCCTTGGGCGTCACCGTGCTGGTGCTGACGGTGGTCGTACCGTCCCTGCATCCGTGATCCGCCGGTCCTGACCCCGTCGGAGTTGCCTCCGGAGCGCCCGTTAGCCTTCGGTTGAGCGTTCCCTCCCCGACAACTGACGACGGAGACGGCCTGGCTATGATGACCCACCGCGTGACTCTTATTCCCGGTGACGGGACCGGCCCTGAACTCACCGAGGCGACCCGCCGGGTGCTGGAGGCCGCCGCGGCGACCACCGGCAGCAGCTTTGACTGGGACGTGCAGGAAGCCGGCGTGGACATCATGGAGACCGCCGGCACGCCGTTGCCGCCGGAGACCCTGGAGTCGATCAAGCGCAACAAGGTAGCGATCAAGGGACCGATCACCACCCCGATCGGCACCGGTTTCCGATCGGTGAACGTGGCGCTGCGCGCCGAGCTGGAGCTCTACGCCTGCGTACGGCCGTGTAAGACCTACCCCGGCGTCCGCAGCCGGTTCGAGAACATCGACATCATGATCATCCGCGAGAACACCGAGGACCTGTACGCCGGGATCGAGTACGAGCAAGGCACGTCCGAAGCCAGCTCGGTGATCGACTTTCTGAACGGCCTGCAGAAGAAGCAGATCCGGGCCGACAGCGGGATCTCGATCAAGCCGATGAGCCTGTACGGCTCGGAGCGGATCATCCGGTACGCCTTCGAATACGCCCAGGCGAACGGCCGCAAGCGGGTGCACTGCATCCAGAAGTCCAACATCATGAAGTTCACCGACGGGCTGTTCCTGTCGGTGTTCCGCGAGGTCGCGAAGGAGTTCCCGGACATCGAGCCGTGGGAGAACCTGGTCGACGCCACCTGCATGGGGCTCATCCAGCGGCCCGAGGAATGGGACGTTCTGGTCCTGCCCAACCTCTACGGCGACATCCTCTCCGACCTCACCGCCGGCATGGTGGGGGGACTGGGCGTAGCGCCGGGGGCGAACATCGGCACCGAGTCGGCGGTCTTCGAGGCCACCCACGGCAGCGCGCCGAAGTACAAGGGACTCAACAAGGTCAACCCCACCGCCATGATCCTCTCCGGCATGCTGATGCTGCGCCACCTCGGCGAAGACCAGGCCGCGGCGAACCTGGAGAACGCGGTCTCTGCGGTGCTGGGCGAGGGTAAGAACGTCACCTACGACATGAAGCCCCACCGCGACGACCCGTCGTCGGTGGGCACGAGCGAGTACGCCGACGCGCTCATCGCACAGCTGCAGGAGGTCTGAGATGGCAGGCAAGGTCACCGTCGTCGGAGCCGGGTTCTACGGCTCCACCACCGCTCAGCGGCTGGCTGAGTACAACATTTTCGACACCGTCGTCCTCACCGACATTGTCGAAGGCAAGCCCGAAGGCCTGGCGCTGGACCTCAACCAGTCCCGGCCGATCGAGGGCTTCGAGACCAAAGTGCTCGGGGTCACCACGGGTGCCGACGGCTCGGGCTACGAGGAGACCGCCGGCTCGGACATCGTGGTGATCACCGCCGGGCTGCCCCGCAAGCCGGGCATGAGCCGGATGGACCTGATCGAGACCAACGCCAAGATCGTGCGGTCGGTGGCCGAGAACGTGGCCAAGCACTCGCCCGACGCGGTGGTGATCGTGGTCTCCAACCCGTTGGATGAGATGACCGCGCTCACCGCGAACGTCACCGGTTTCCCGAAGAACCGAGTGATCGGCCAGGCCGGCATGCTGGACACCGCGCGCTTCTCGCATTTCGTCGCGGAGGCGGCCGGGGTTCCGGTCGGCTCGGTGAAGACGCTCACGCTGGGCTCGCACGGCGACACGATGGTGCCGGTGCCCTCGGCGTGCACGGTGGACGGCAAGCCGCTGTCCGACGTACTGACGGCTGAGAAGATCGATGAGCTGGTGACCCGTACCCGTAACGGTGGCGCGGAGGTGGTCGCGCTGCTCAAGACCGGGTCGGCGTACTATGCCCCGTCCGCGGCCGCGGCCCGGATGGCCAAGGCGGTGGCCGAGGACTCCGGCGCGCAGATGCCGGTCTGCGCGTGGGTGGACGGGCAGTACGGCATCGATGGCGTCTACCTCGGAGTGCTCGCCGAGATCGGCCGGGAGGGTGCGCGCTCCGTCGTGGAGATCGACCTCACCGACAGCGAGTTGGCCGGCCTGAAGGGGGCGGCGGAGGCGGTCC
>JBDUDX010000191.1:0-29542 GCA_040002735.1 Frankiaceae bacterium
CGACGTGGGTGCGGTCACGGAGCCTCGATGATCCTGATGGCCCAGGCCTTTCCGCGTTCGGTCTTCGTCGGCTCGGACTACCACCGGGTCCATCGAGGCCGCGCGATCGCGGGCGGCGGAAGCCGGAGTGGGCGACCGGGTGACGTTCGAGGTGGTGCCGGCAACGAGCTTCACCGGCGGCAACTACTCGCAGGACCTCGGCTTGGCGTTGGGAACGCAGGCCGGGCCGGCCCGAATCCGTGATGTGGCCACCGCCGCCGGCTTCGGACGATTCCGCCCAGCGGCGGCCACCCCCTTCAACAGCGTGCTCGATGCGCGTCCGTGACGGGATGACGGAAGCACGGTGCCGGAGCGGACGAGCCGTCAGTGCGTCCCGCCGGTAACGCGCTGGAGCGCCTCGCGCATACCCGTAGCCAACACGTCCAGGTCGGAGATCCTGCCGTCGGCGAGTACGGCCATCTCTAGCTCGCCGGCGTCGGACAGTACCGAGACTCCGATCGGGACGTTGGCGACCAGCGGCGCGATCGGTACTGCGTCGAGCAGCCGGGCGCGGGCCAGGTATAGCGGCTGCGGGGGGCCCGGCACGTTGGTCACGAAGAGGTTGACCCGGCGCGCGCCGTACCGCCAGAGCCAGCGGACACCGGCGTGCGCCAACCAGAGTGGATACGCCGGGAATTGGTGATGTCGGCGTGCGCGATGTCGCCGGACTCCTTGAGCGCCTGCGTGGATGCCGCGATCCGGGCGAGCGGCCGCGGCAGGTCGGGCTCATCGACGGGCAGGGGTACGACGACGAGCGCGCCCTCGTTCTGGTCGCGGCCGCGGACGGCCACCGGCATGGAGGCCCGCAGCTCCAGCCCGGTGACGTCGACTCCACGGTGCAGAAGTATGGCCCGCAGGCCGGTCGCCACCGCCGCGAGTACCACGTCGTTCACTGTCACGCCGGTGGCGTGCGCGGCAGCCCGGAGGTCGGCGAGCGGGCGGCGCACCACGGCCAGCCGCCGCGTGCAGCCGATCGGGCCCGACAGCGGGGTGGTCGGCGCGAGCGTACTCAGCGCTTCTCGCGTGGCCCCCAGACCTCGGAGCAGGCCGGGGAGCGCCGGCAGCGCTCGCAACGCTGTCAGCAGCGCCGCGACCCGTTCGCCCACAGCGTCTCGGACCAGTACCCGTCGTACCGGTGCCGGCTTGGGTTGCCACGGCAGCGCCGGAGCCTGCAGCGGGGCCGGGTCGAGAAGCTCCGTCAACGTGGCTACGCCGGCGAGGCCGTCGACCATCGCGTGGTGGACGACGAGCAGCAGACCGACCGCGCCGTCGGCCCGCCCGGTCACCAGCGTCAGCCGCCACAGCGGCCGGTCACGCCGCAGCGGAACCACTGCCAGCTCGGCGCAACTGGCCAGCCAAGCTGCCTCGTCTCCCGGCGGCGGCACGGCCTGGTGTTCGACATGCCGAGTGATCTCGAAGGAGTCGTCGTCCTGCCAGAACGGCCGCCCTTGCCCGAACCGGGTCCAGTGCACCCGCTGGCGCATCCGAGGGACCCGACGGGTCCGCCGCTCCAGGTCGGCCAGTAGCCGGTCGAGGTCGAGTCCGCCGCGAGCGTCGAGCAGCGGTGCCGCCTCGAGCGACCCGGCCACGGCGACCTGGAACGGCGTACCGGGCCCCTCGGCCCAGAATGCGCTCAGGTCACCGGTGCCCAACCGATCGACGGCGCTCATGACACTCCCGCCCGCGGGCCAGCGGTGCGGCGGCCCGCTGCGGAAGCCGCGCCT
Source organism: Frankiaceae bacterium (assembly GCA_040002735.1). GTDB lineage: Bacteria > Actinomycetota > Actinomycetes > JADGOV01 > JADGOV01 > JADGOV01. Next base: position 1,764 of record JBDUDX010000191.1, read on the forward strand.
GGTCCGTCCGGACCGATCGGGACCGACGTCCAGCGGGGCGCAGGCGAGTCGTGACGTATTCCTGAGAGCGCTGCTCGACGATCGATCACGACGTCAGCGATGACCGCGGTATTGCGCACGGGAATAAACGGTAGCCGCAGGACAACACCGTGACGCTCCGTACCGGTAGCGCGAGGATCGGCCCGATTTGTACGCCGCAGGGGTCAGCCTCACGTGAGTGGACAACCATGGGTTCCGCGCGTGAGATCTACAACCGAGCCGTTGAGTGTTACAACGCCCACAATGTCGAGGGATGCAAGCCATCAGGGGCGAGGACAGCGTTTTTGTTCGCCCGGCGGTGGGAGCATATGAGGGCCCAGCGGCACCGCGAGTTACTTTCCGCATGCTGTGGCTAGCATTCCGGACATCACCATGAGCGTTTACGGTACATCGAGGACGGCGACGACCTCGCCGTTGAAGGCCACTTCACCGGCGCGAATTCCGGCCCTCTGCCCACACCTGAAGGGCGGACACTGCCCCCAACGGGGCGGCGAATTGACGGCCGTTTCGTCGACTTGTCACGATGCGGAACGGGAGAGTGCACCGCACCGAGCTCAACCACAGCGGCCGCAGACTCGACATCCTGACCCAGCTCGGGCTGTAACCAGCGGGGTAACGGTGGCTGAAGCCGTACGACGCCGGAGTCGCTTGGCCCGGCTTATCCCAGTCTGTACGGATGGGCCCGTGAGGAGGCCATCGGACATCCGGTCTTCGACGTCACTCCCACGATGGCGTCTCGTCAACAGGGCGAAGACATCTTCGAAGCGGTCCGGCTTGGTCGACGGTGGTCTGGCGAGTATCCCGTGCAACGTAAGGACCACAACGTTTCTGGCTTTCGTCACCCTGACCCCCGTGTTTGACGACCAAGGGCGAGGCGCGGGCACGGTATGGGCCGGTTCCCGGTCGCGACGGTTAGCATCGATACCGCAGCCGCGCCGGTCCGGACGCTGCGTCCGGGCAGTGCAGTCGCGAGGAGCCCACGGGACGACGGGTCGCAGAGCCCTGTTCCGCAAGCAATTCTGCCCTGTGCGGCCGGCATCGTGCGGGTTAGGACGAAGGGAGTGAGGGCTTTGCCAGCCTCGGTCCACCAGGGAGGAGGCGACCATGAAGAGTCGCGAAAGTGCCGCCGTGCAAGCGGAAGCAACCCATGACGCGGCCCTGCATCCGCAGCGGGAGAAGAATGATCCCCTGGTGCAGCGCTACCTTGGGGCAGCACTGTTCAAGGCGCTCGCGGGCCTCGGCCGCCAGGGCGACCGCCGAGCCGATAGGAAGACGAGCAAGCGTCGCGCAACGTAAGCGGACCAGGGCAGCAACTCCTTCAGGAGGTCGACAACTATGACCAACGCCCCAGCCACACCGGTCGTGCCTGGGCCGGGTACTTCTCGGGCTGGGTTGGAGGCGGCGGCGGTCGACGGACCGTTGCTGGCCCGCGACGTGATGACGTCGAATTTGCTCACCGTCGCGGCGGATGACGGGCTGCTGCTCACGTGGGAACTCATGACCCAGGCCGGCGTGCATCACGTACCGGTCCTGGACGGCAGCCGCTGCATCGGTCTCGTCGATGCCAGCATCATCGCCATGGAGTGCGTACGGGATCCGCTGGGCCGCCACCACCGCCTGATTGGCGAAGCGGTTCCGGCAACCACGATTCGGGTTTCCGATGACACCCCTGTCGAGGTCATCGCGAGACAGTTGCTCGCGACCCGGGACACGGCGGTGTTGGTGTCCAATGCGGCCGGGCAACTCGTCGGCCTCATTACCGTCCACGACCTGCTGCGTGTGCTAGCGAAAGACACCCCACCCCGTCCGGATAGTGAGCCGGTGATCACTACCGCCACCCTCTTCAGGTTGACACCAGTTCTGCCGTGCGTCGTGGACGTCCCTGAGCCAGCGCAGACGACGGAGTAAAAGGATCCTGGCAGACAGGGGAGCGGCCTCGCCACCGGCCGCCGGATTGATCTGACGCACGAGTCGTTAGCGCATTACGATCGTGACGTTGAACGTCACCGCTGACTGCAATTGGCCTTTTCGGTCACGGGCTGCCCGCAATACTCCAGATGTGCATCGGGCCGCCGCGTCAGGCTGAGGCACACGGGGCACTCGTACACGTTGAAGTCCATCCTGCGGTCACCGGCCGGATGATCCAACGTGCCGACCGCCGCATACTGAGCGATATCGTTCGTAGCAGGCTGCTTGTTCATCACGGGCTCCTTCGGGTCGCCCTCCTCCGCAGACTCACGCTGTTCGGGTGAGTCGCGTCGAACTCCACGTTACTCCCACCCGGCCCGCTGGCAAGTCAAGCTCCAGCACCAACTTCTGAGTGGCACGGGTGGCAAAATGAGCGGCTCTGGCAGATCGATCTGACTGCCGTTGACGCTCTCCAGGAACTACGCGTGGAACTCCGAGCGTCGCGCACGAACTCGCACTAGCAAGTGTCACGTACGAGCTCGCGGTCGATCCGTGTCGGCACCTGCCGCCGTCTCCGTGAATTCGGCGATCCGGATGTTCCCGGCGGCGAGGTGTCCGGCCTCGGCTGCTGTTTCGGCTGGGCTTGACTCAGTCAGCTAACCGTCGACCAGCAGTCCGCTCATGGGACCGCGAAGCCGCGCGGTCCGCCGGGACACGTCGGGGAGTAGGGTCAGCCGGTGCGTACGGTGCATACCTTGCCCGTCGCGACGTGCCTGTTCCTCCGCCAATGGCCGCCAGACCGTGTCGATCACCCGGCCGGCGTCGCCGTCGAGCGCCTCGGGCGGCTGCTCGGTGTGCTCCGACCACAACCGCAGGCGGGTCCTTCTCGCCAATTCAGGGTCATCGGTCAGCACATTCATCTCGGTGTCGTTGAACAGCGAATGCTCGTTGAGGTTTGCCGAACCGATGGTGAGCCAACGGTCGTCGATGATGCCCACCTTGGCGTGTACATAGACCGGCGCGGAGCGTCCATCGCCAATTCCGCTGATCGTCGTGGCGAGTAACCGGCCAGCGTCGGCATCGGCTTCGAGGAGGCGCCCGAGCTGCCCGCGAGTGCTGTCTGCCCCGTTGCTCGGCTTGGCGGGAAGCAGCAGCAGGATGCGGAACCCATCGGCGGGCGGTTGCTCCAACTTGTCGACGAGTACATCCACCACTTCGGGAGACCACAGAAACTGGTTCTCCAGGTAGATGAAGTTCCGAGCCGAGCGAAGTCCCCGCAGGTATGCGTCCAGAATCGTAAAGGCGCCGGTCGGCGAGAACTGATAAGTATGTTCCGGCACGGTTCGCAGGACCTGCACGTCGCTGTTTCCGGACGTTGGGCATGTGGCGGGTTCGGGCAGGTGCTCCCCGGTCACCTCGCCCCAGCGCTGAATGAAGTGCTGCGCGACGTCAGCGACGGCCGGACCCTGGAGGCGTACGGCCACGTCGTGCCAGCCCATCGGCTCGTGTGGTGCGTGCGCCGGGTCGTCGTAGCGGTCACCCTGCAACGCTGTCAGATCGATGCCGCCAACGAAAGCGACTTCGCCGTCCAGGATTGCGATCTTTTCGTGGTGACAATGCAGGGTGCGTTCCCGGCCGTCGAGTACGCAGTGCACTTGGCTGTCCCGGGAGAACTCCTGCTGCGCCGCCTTCACCATGTGCCGGGAGGGCGGGAAGAGCGGTAGCGGCGGACCGGCCCACAACAGCAGTCGCACCGGTATCCGCTCGGCCGTCTCCGCCAGTAGGTCCCGCAGCGGAGAACCATTCGGGCGAGTCAACCGGAAATCGGGACTGGCATGCCAACCGGCGATGTGTACGTGGCGGGTCGCTTCGCGAATCGCCTTCTCCAGCGCTCCGAACGCCGAGGCGCCGTCGACCAGGACGTCGATCGAGTTGCCCGTCCGAACCGGCGCGCGTGGTGCCCACAACTCCGCGCCAGGTACCGATTCCAGGGCGTCCCGCCATCCCAAGCCTCGAAGTCGGCGTCGGTGGTGCCGTCGCACCACCGTTTCGAGCCCCGCACCCGCTTGCCTGTCCAGCCGGTCGACCCACTCGGAGAAGTGCCTCATCTCCACATCATGTCGTGGCCGGGGAAATTGGGCCCTTCATGAGGTGCTGACGTCGGGGTATAAGTTTGGTTATACGACCTGTGATAGGCGCCTTGCGCGAAGTTCTCGCAGCACTGCCGAGCTGGTCTGTGCGCCGATGGCGTGAGGAGGTGTCCGACGTGACGGCGGTCGACTGGCGGTGACCTCTTCGGGCTTGCTGTTGGCGGGTGGTACGACGCTGTGGGCGGATCGGATGCAGCGCGACGGCGGCTATGTGACCTCACCGGCGTCGACATTTGACACCACCGGCTACGCGATCGCCAGTGACCGCATCGACCTGCACGTCGATGGTTTGCCGGTTGTCCGGTCGTTGCTCGGGGACGCGCGGATTCGGGTGACCTCGGTTGACCCCGCGAAGCCGGTTTTCGTCGGTATCGCGCCGGTCTCAGCGGCGGACCGCTACCTCAGTGGGTGCGCTACGCAACGGTCACGGACATGTCCCGGCGCACCGGCTACCGGGACCACCAGGGTTTGGCACCGAAACTGCCGCCGGCCCAGGCCGGGATCTGGTCTCGGTCGGCGGTCGGCAACGGAACCCAGGCGCTTGTCTGGCCGATCCAGAGCGGACGCTGGACGGTGGTGGCCATGAACGCCGATCGGTCACCCGGGGTGCGGGTGCGGGCCGATGTCGGCGCGACAGCGCCGTCGCTCGGCGCGATTGCCGGCGGCCTGCTGGCCGGCGGTTCCCTCCTTCTTCTCGGCGGCGTGGTCCTGATCGCCCTCCCCGTCCGACGGGCGGCCACCAGAACGACCAGTACGACCAATGCGCAAGACCAGCAAGGAGGATTGTCATGACCGACAACGTGATCGTAGTGGGCATCGACGGATCGAGCGCCTCGAAGGCGGCGCTGCAGTGGGCCGTGAAGGAGGCCGCGATCCGGCACGCCCGGATTCGGGCCGTCGGCGTGGTGGATGTTCGCGTGGTTCCCACGGCGCCGCTCGTCGGCCCGGTCAAGGGCGACCTGGTGGGCGTCGCGACGGCCGCCGTCGACGATGCCGTGGCGCAGGTTCAGCTCAACGGTGCTGCGGTTCCGGTCGAACGGGAAATCACCGTAGGGCACCCCGCCCGAGCGTTGATCGATCTGGCCAACGATGCCGAGCTGCTGGTCGTCGGACGCCGCGGGCACAGCACCCTCGCCGGACTCCTGATGGGTTCTGTCGCCGCCCAGGTCAGTGCGCACGCGGACTGCCCAGTCGTCGTCATCCATGAACCTCGCTAGTACGCGTGCCCCTTTGGGCGTGACATTCGGTCGAGATGTGGGAGGTGCGTGGTGACCCGCGCGATGGTGGTCTTTGAGTCAATGTTCGGTAACACGGAGGCGGTGGCGCGGGCGATCGCCGACGGATTGTCCACCGGCATGCAGGTCCAGGCTGTACCTGTCAGCGAGGCCCCGAATGCCATCGACGGCGACGTTGCGCTCCTCCTCGCGGGCGGCCCGACCCATGCATTCGGGATGAGCCGAGCGAGCACTCGGGGAGACGCGGTGAAGCAAGGCGGGCAACCCACCGGCGGTCTGGACGTGGGGCTCCGTGAGTGGCTTTCCCGCCTGCGCCGTGGGTCCTCCGACGTCGCTGCGGTCGCCTTCGACACGCGCATCAAGAAGCGTGGGGTGCCAGGGTCCGCGGCGCGCGGCGCGCGGCGCGCAACTACGCCGGCGGGGATTCCGGATTGCGGCCCCGGCACGCTCCTTCTATGTTGGCGGCACGCCGGGACCGTTGCTGGACGGTGAGTTGCGGCAAGCCCGGGAGTGGGGCGTGCAGCTCGCCGCTCAGGGGAACAAGGCCGGGAGCGGGGCCGCCGGCCGACGGTAGCGATGCCGCCAACGGCTCTGCGACGAGCCGTTGTCCGTCGATCAACGAGGTTGAGTTCGAGACGCGCAGGTGATGTGCTTTCGCGTTGCTCGGTCGCTGGCATGTCTCGCCGATGACCTGATCGCGGAAGTCAGGGGAACAAGGCCGTTTGACACAATGAGAGTCATGGCGCAACTCAAGCGCATTGTCTTCGGAGACGATGGATCCGCAGCTGCGGACGTGGCCTGGTTGTGGCTGAACAGCCACTCGTGGCCGGGTTGGGTCGTTACGGTTGTCCATGCCGAACTGCCGGATCTGACGCGGCTTCCGATCGACGCTGGGCTCACGTCGTTGCACGAGTGGCAGCCACGCCGCCCCCGGCAGAACTTCGCGGAGGCGTGCTTCGCCGAGGTCCGTCACCTCACCGCGCTGGCCGACCCGAGGATCGTGCTGTGGTCCTGTCAGGACGCCGGGTTGGTGGTGGTCGGCCCGCACGGTCCCGGCCTGCTGAAGGCAGTTCATCTGGGCAGCACAGCAGAGTGGCTGTTAGTTCGACCGCCGGCTCCGTTGCTCATCGTGAAGTCGGCACGCCCGGTGCGCTCGGTGTTGGCGTGCATGGATGGGTCACCTTCCGCGTGGCGCGCGGTCCGCGCACTGGCCGCCCTGCCGTGGCTGTCCACGGTGAGCGTGACCGTCCTCGGAGCCGAGGATGGACGGGCGGAGGTTCTGGCAGCGGTACCGGCAGCGGCGGCGGAACTGCGGGTGGTTGCGGGCGAAGTTCAGGAGCGCATCGCCGGCGGGCCCGCGACCAATGCCATCCATGACGTCCTGGACCGGATGGACGTAGACCTGGTGGTCCTCGGTACCCGGGGGCACACCGGCCTCAAGCACCTGCTGCTCGGGTCCACGGCCAGTCACGTGGCACGCGCCGCTCAGTGCTCGGTATTGGTCGCGGCTGACTGCCCACGTCCGAGTGGGTCCGAGTGAGCGGCATCCGCCGTGTTCCGATTGGCCAATTCTGCGAAGTGGAGGTTACTGATGAGAGCCGATGAACTGATGAGTTCCCCGGTGCTGACGGTCACCCCGGAGATGTCGGTCAAGGCAGCCGCCGCCGTTCTCGTTGACGGCAAAGTCACCGCCACGCCGGTCCTCGGCGGTGCCGGGGAACTCGTCGGCATCGTCAGCGAGAGTGACCTGCTGGCGCACGGGACGCCGCAGGATCCCCGCGCGCATATTCGCCTGCTTCCTGACGATCCGGTGCCGCTGCCGCATGCGGTACGGGACGTCATGACTACTGATGTGATCACGGTGCCGGAACGCGCCGACGCGGCGGACGCCGTGACCGTCATGCTGGAGCGGCGAGTCAAGAGCCTGCCGGTCCTGCGGGACGGCCGAGTAGTGGGCATGGTCAGCCAACGCGATCTGCTCCGCGCGTTGGCTCGTTCCGACGACGAGATCTGGGCCGACGTCCAGCAGCGCCTTCACGACCACCTCGACGCACCGGAGGGCTTCCGGGTGGACGTCCGCGAGGGCGTCGTGACCATCAGCTGGACGAACACCTCCCGGAGCGCCGCGGTGGCATTGGTCCGCACCGTGCCCGGGGTACTGCGGGCGGTCTGGCGGCGGGAGGCGGCTGACGTGCCCCCGGCACAGGCTGACACCTGAGCCGCAGCGGTCACACCCCATGGGGCGGCGCGTAACGCTGCTGCAGCGCTGGCAAGCTCTGGGCGGCCAGGACGACGTAGGCCGGGAGTTGCTCGCCCGATACGCCGAGCCGCACCGGCACTACCACGACCGTCAGCACCTCACCGAGGTGCTGACGGCGCTCGACTTGCTCGGCGCCAGCAACACGGCGCGGCTCGCCGCCTGGTTCCATGACGCGGTGTACGACCCCCGCCGCGGGGACAACGAGGACCGCAGCGCCAGCCTGGCGGTCGAGTTGCTCGGGAAGCACCTGCCGACCGAGCAGGTCGCCGACGTGGCTCGGTTGGTACGGCTCACCGCCGCCCATGATCCGGCGGCGGGGGATGCCGACGGCGCGGCGCTCTGTGACGCCGACCTGGCCATCCTGGGCGCGCACCCGACCCGTTATGGCCAGTACGCCACCGCGGTACGGGCGGAGTACGCACACGTTCCGGCGGCGGACTTCGCCCGCGGCCGGGCGGCCATCCTGCGGGACCTGCTGAACCGCGAGGTGCTCTACCGCACCTTGATCGCCCGAAGCCGATGGGAGCAGGCGGCCCGGGCCAACGTCAGTCGCGAGTTGGATCGCTGGGGTTAGGCACCCGGCGGCGCTTCGGGCGCCGGAGCCCGGCGTCGGTCAACCGCCGCACCAGCTCCCGAGCAGGCACCGCCTGCGCGCCCAGGGCCAGCGCCCGCTGACGCACCTCGGTGGGTACGTCGTAGTGGTCCCCTTGGAAGATCCGTCGGGGAAGGCCGAGCCGGGCGGCGAAGGCGTGCAGTTCCTCCTGCGACGTGTCGCTGACCAGGTGCGCCCACAGCCGACCCCGCCACGGCCAGATCGCCTCGTCGACCAGGATCGTCACGCCTGCAGGATAGGTTCGTAACACGGTGCGCAGTTAGACTGGACCAGGGGTAACAGGAGGTGTAGGTGGCAGGCTCGACGGCGGCCGGCAGCGAGGCCGCCGCTCCTGCCCCCACCGCTCCGATGGAGCAACTGCCACCGGACCGCGTCCTCACGATCCCTAACGCATTGAGCGTGCTGCGGCTCCTCGGCGTACCGCTGTTCCTGTGGCTGGTACTCGGTCCGCACGCCGACGGCCTGGCCCTGCTCGTGTTGGTCCTCTCCGGTTTTACCGATTATCTCGACGGGGTGATCGCCCGGCGGTTCAACCAGACCAGCCGGCTCGGTCAGCTGCTGGATCCGACTGCCGACCGGCTCTACATTCTGGCCACCGTCATCGGACTCGCCGGCCGGGACATCATCCCGCTATGGCTGGCGATCGCACTGCCGTTGCGGGACGTCCTGCTGGCGCCGATGCTTCCGATGCTGCGCCGCCGGGGGCTCGGTCCGCCGCCGGTGCACTACCTCGGCAAGGCCGCCACCTTCTGCCTGCTGTACGCGTTCCCGCTGCTGCTGCTCTCCGCCGGAAACAACACCGCCGCCGCCATCGCGCACCCACTGGCCTGGGCGTTTACGATCTGGGGCACCGCGCTGTACTGGTGGGCCGGGTTGCTGTACGCCCGCCAAGTGCGCCGCGTCGTGCGGTCCCCGGTCGCGCAGGCGTAGGCGACCCGACATGCGCGCGGTGGTGATGGCCGGCGGCGAAGGCACCCGGCTGCGACCGATCACGGCGAACCAACCGAAGCCGCTGTTACCGATCGCCGGCCGACCGATTCTGGAGCACGTCTTCCGGCTGCTCCGCCGCCACGGGCTCACCGAGACCGTGGTCACCGTGCAGTTCCTCGCGGCGCTGGTCCGCAACTACTTCGGCGACGGCGACGACCTGGGCATGCGTCTGGAGTACGCCACCGAAGAGACCCCACTGGGCACCGCCGGAAGCGTACGAAACGCCGCCGAGGCGCTGTCCGACGAGCCTTTCGTGGTGATCTCCGGAGACGCGCTGACGGATATCGACCTCAGTGACCTGATCGCCTTCCATCAAACGCACGGAGCGCTGGTCACCGTGGCGCTGAAGTCGGTACCGGATCCGCTGGAGTTCGGCATGGTGATCGCCGACGACGACGGTAGGATTGAGCGTTTGCTGGAGAAGCCGACCTGGGGACAGGTCTTCTCCGACACGGTGAACACCGGCATCTACGTCATGGAGCGAGAAGCACTCGACCACGTGCCGGCGGACGCGTCGGTGGACTGGTCCGCTGACATCTTCCCCGCGCTGCTCGCCGACGGCGCGCCGCTGTACGGGTATATCACCAAGGGCTACTGGGAGGACATCGGCACCCTGGACTCCTACGTCAAGGCGCAGGCCGATGTACTCAACCGGTTAGTGGACGTCAGCATCCCGGGTTTCGAGTTGCAACCGGGGATCTGGGTCGGCGAGGGCTCGGTGATCGACCCAGAGGCGGTACTGAAAGGGCCGCTGCACATCGGTGACTACACGAAGATCGACGCCGGCGCGGAGTTGCGGGAGTACACCGTCCTGGGCAGCAACGTGGTGGTGAAGGGCGGGGCGTTTCTGCACCGCGCGGTCGTGCACGACAACGTGTTCATCGGCCCGCAGGCCTCGCTGCGGGGGGCGGTGGTCGGCAAGAACAGCGACATCATGCGGGCCGCGCACCTGGAAGAGGGGTCGATCCTCGGCGAGGAGTGCGTCGTCGAGGAGGAGGCGTACCTGTCCAGCGGGGTGAAGGTGTACCCGTTCAAGACAATCGAAGCCGGCGCGGTGGTCAACACCAGCGTGATCTGGGAAAGCCGCGGGCAGCGCAGCCTGTTCGGCCCGCGCGGGGTCAGTGGGCTGGTCAACGTAGAGATCACCCCGGAGTTGGTGGTGCGGCTGGCGAGCGCGTACGCCACCACGCTGCCGAAGGGTTGCGTGGTCACGGTCGGCACCGACGGATCCCGGGCGGCCCGCTCCCTGAAACGGGCGGCGATCAGCGCGCTCACCGCCGGTGGGATCAACGTCCGGGACCTGGAGATCGTCCCCATTCCGGTGATCCGGTTCGAGGCGGCCCGCAGCGACGCCCTCGGCGGGATCTCGCTGCGGACCTCGGCGAATGACAGCCAAAGCGTGGACATCGTGTTCCTCGACGAGCGCGGAGCAGATCTCTCTCCCACCGCCCAGCGCAAGGTGGAGCGCGTACTGTCCCGGCAGGAATTCCGCCGCGCGTTCCCGGGTGAGATCGCCGACCTGTTCACCCCCGCCCGGGTCACCGAGAACTACGCCCAGGAACTCCTTCGCTGCATCGACACCAGTGGGGTGTCCGAAGCCCACCTCAAGGTCGTCCTGGACTGCGCCGGCGGAACCGCCGGACTGGTGCTGCCGATGCTGCTCGGCCGGCTGGGGATCGAGGCGCTCACCGTCAACAGCCGGGTTGATGACGGTAGCTCCGCGGAGACCCTGGCGGACCACATGCGGGACCTGGAGCGCCTCGGGGACCTGGTGTCCTCTTCCCGAGCCGCTTTCGGGGTGCGGTTCGACCCGGTCGGCGAGCGGCTGTCGCTCGTCGATGAACGCGGCGAACTCGTTCACGACAACCGGGCCTTGCTGGTTCTGGTCGACCTGGTGTGCGCCGAGCGATGTTCGGCCCTGGTGGCTCTGCCGGTGACCACCACCCGGGTCGCCGAGCGGGTGACCCGGTTCCACGGGGCGAGTATCCGGTGGACCTCCTCGGCACCGGACCGGCTGCCGGCCGCGGCGGCGGACCCGGCGGTGCACTTCGCCGGTGACGGCCGCGGCGGGTTCCTCATTCCGGAGTTCGGCCCGGTGGTTGACGGCATCGCGGCGTTCGTCCGGCTCACCGGGCTGGTCGCTCGCACCCGGCTCACGCTCAGTCAGATCGACGCCCGGATACCACAGGCCCACCTCGTCCAGCGAGCAGTGCCGACGCCTTGGGCGGTGAAGGGGAGCGTGATGCGGGCGGTCGCGGAGGCCGCGGCGGGTCTGGAGGTCGAGACCATGGACGGCCTGCGCATCGTGGAGAACGACCGCTGGACGCTCGTGCTACCCGATCCGTCGGCCGCGACCACGCACCTGTGGGCGGAGGCCCCGGATCCCGGCGCGGCCGCCGGCTTGCTGGAGCGTTGGGCGGCCGTGGTCCGACGTACCGGAAGCCGGGCGGAGTAGCCATGGGGCGTTACGTTGCCCTTCTGCAGGGGGTGAACGTGGGCGGCAACAAGAAGGTCGCCATGGCTGACCTCCGACTGTTGCTCGCAGGTCTGGGCTACACCGAGGTCGGTACGCTGCTGAACAGCGGCAACGCCGTCCTCACCGCAGGGCGGGGCACACCGCAGGCGCTCGCCGCCGACATCGAGCGCGGCCTGCACACCAACCTGGGACTTCACGTCCGTTGTGTGGTGCGCAGCCGCGCTGATCTGGCTGCTGTCATCGACGGGCATCCGCTCCGCGACGTGGCTACCGACGGGTCGAAGATGTTCGCGCTGTTCCTCTCCGACCCGCCGGCCGCCGAACGTCTCGCGGCCGCCGACCCGCGGCAACTGGCTCCGGAACACATCCGGATCGGCGACGGGGTGATCTACCAGTGGTGCCCGGCGGGCCTGCTGGCCTCACCGGATGTGCGGGCGTACGTGGAGAAGCGGTGGAAGGTGGCGGTCACCGGTCGCAACTGGAACACCGTCGGCAAGCTGGCGGCGCTCCTGGACGCGAAGTAGCCGACGACAGGCGGGCCCAAGTTACCGGCCGCCGAGCGTTCTGTTGGGACAATGACGAGGATGCCAGCTTCCACCGCACCGCCCGACGGGTCGCTGTTCGGGCTACTCGCCGGGTCCAGTGGGGTACCCCCGGTGTCCGACCACCCCGACCCCGCGGACCCACCCCCTCAGCCGGCACGTCCGTTGCTCGTGGCCGCTGTCCTGCTGGGGAGCGGTCTGCTTCTCGCGACTGCGCTCAGTTCCACCCGACGCGGCGCTCCGGATCTCACCCGACAACGGTCCGCGATCGAGGCGCAGGTCGCGGCTCGTACGCAGGCGGTCGACGGATTGCAGGCCGCTCGACAACGACTTCAGAAGCAGATCGTGGCAGCACGCAATGACGCCGCGACGGTCGCGGCCGAAAATCGGTCCGAGGCGGCGACGGTGGGCCGACTGGGACCGGTGGTCGGTGTCACCGCAGTTCGCGGATCGGGTCTCACTGTCACGCTCAGTGATGCACCAGTCGACCGCCCGCCGCGGCGCCAGATCACTGACAGTGACCTGGCGCAGGTGGTCAACGTCCTGTGGGCGGCAGGCGCCGAGGCGGTTGCGGTGAACGGCGTCCGGCTCACCGCCCGCAGCGCCATCCGCAGCGCGGGCGACGCGGTGCTCGTCAACCTTCGGCCACTGACCTCGCCGTACCGGATCACCGCCCTCGGCCTGCCGGACTCCCTGGCGGCGACCTTCGCGAACTCCTCGGCGGCCGCGAGACTGCGCACCGGAGCCGCGGTGTACGGAACCGGCGTATCGGTCCAGGTGGGCACCCGCCTGACCCTGCCGCCGGCGGCGGGGCTCAGCGTATCCCTGGCCCGGCCGGCGAACCCCGAGCCGACCGGAAGTCCACGATGATCCCCGGGGTCGCCCTCGTCCTCGGCGTCGTCCTGGGTTTGATCCTGCATCCCACGGTGCCGACCGGGTTGGAGCCGTATCTGCCGATTGCCGTTGTCGCGGCCCTCGATGCGCTCTTCGGCGGCGTCCGCTCCGCGCTGGATCGATCCTTCAACGACAAGGTCTTTGTCGTCTCCTTCGTGGCCAATGTGCTCGTCGCCGCGCTGATCGTCTTCCTCGGCGACCAGCTCGGCGTCGGCGGTCAGCTCTCCACCGCCGTAGTGGTGGTCCTCGGTATTCGGATCTTCGCCAATGCGGCTGCGATCCGGCGGCATGTGTTCGGCGCATGAACACCCGGCTGCGCCGCCTGATGCGTCCCCGGGCCAGCCGCGCGCAACTCCTCATCGCGCTGCTCTGCGCACTGCTCGGCTTCGCGCTGGCCGTGCAGGTGCGTACCGCCGGAAGTGACGGTGCCCGCCGCAACGCCCGTCCGGAGGACCTGGCCCGCATCCTGGACGACCTCGGTGCCCGCTCCGACCGGCTGCGCTCCGAGGTGGACCAGCTTCGGGTCACCCGGGACCGGCTCGCCAACGGCACCGACCGCAGCCGGGCGGCGCTGATGGAGACTCAGCATCGAGCGGAAGAGCTCGGCATCCTCGCCGGGACGTTGCCGGCCTCCGGACCGGGCGTGCTGCTGACGATCTCCGACCCGCAGGGCAAGGTTCGGGCGAATGTGGTCTTGGACGCGGTGGAGGAGCTGCGCGACGCCGGTGCCGAGGCGATGCAACTGGCGGGCAGCCGGGGGGCGGCGGTGCGGATCGTCGCGGCAACGGCGTTTCAGGATGATCCTGCCGGCGGTCTCCGCATTGGCAGCGGACGGATCGCGCCCCCGTATCGCCTCACGGTTATCGGCGAGCCCGCGACGCTGGCTCCGGCGCTGCGCATCCCGGGCGGGGTCGTGGATACGGTGGCTGCGCTGCCCGGCGCCCGAGCGGACATCGTTTCCGCCGCGCGGGTCACCGTGGCCGCCTTGCAGCCGGTTGCGACGCCTCGTTACGCTCGGCCGGCTGCCACGCCCACGCCCGGGTAGGCAAGCGCCGAGTGGACCGCGGAGGCGGTCCTCAACGTGGTGGAGGAAGCGTGTATCCGGAGGACCTGAAGTACACCGAAGAACACGAGTGGGCCAAGCTCGCCGACGCAGCGAGCGCGGAAGCGGCCGGTGGCGGCGATCAGAGCGTCCGGATCGGAATTACGTCCTTCGCCCAGGAAGCGCTCGGGGACATCGTCTTCGTCACGATGCCCAGTGCCGGGGAGACGGTCGAGGCAGGGCAGAGCGTGGGGGAGGTGGAGTCGACGAAGAGCGTCTCCGAACTCTACGCGCCGGTCAGCGGTACCGTCGTGGCGACCAACGCTGCGCTGGAGGGGCAACCGGAGCTGATCAACTCCGATCCGTACGGCGAAGGTTGGATCCTGGAGATTTCGGTCGCCGACCGTTCACAGCTGGACAGGCTGCTCGATGCCGCGGCGTACGAACGGCACACCACGTCGGAGTGAGAGGCGGTCGGAGTGGTGGGTGTGCGATCACGATACCCACAGGTCGGGCACCGCGGTTGACCCTCGATACACCGCACGGTTAGGTTCAGTAGACACTTTAGGTACGCCGTGAGTGCGGGCGCACGTGCAGCACATCGCGGCGCGGTGGGCGACCGAGAACAGCGAACGCCGGAGTACCGGCAGAAGGCCGAGCGCGCGATGGCGACCGTGTTCTGCACCAAGTGCGGGCACCAGAATCCCGACGTCGCTCGGTTCTGCGCGAACTGCGGTACCGGTCTGGCTACCGCCGGCCGGGGCGAGCCGCCGGTGGAGAGTACGTCCACCATCTCGTTGCCCCAGGTTGATGAGCTCGGAGTCGAGGTCGAGGACCCGGCGGTGGATGCCGGCAGCCCGGTGGACGGCCTCCCGTGGGGCTCCGGAATGCTAATCGTCCTGCGCGGACCCAACGCCGGCAGCCGGTTCCTGCTCGACAAGGACCTGACTACCGCCGGCCGCCACCCGCACAGCGACATCTTCCTCGACGATGTCACCGTTTCCCGTCGGCACGCCGAGTTCTACCGGGACGCCAACTCCTTCCTGGTCCGCGACGTCGGCAGCCTTAACGGCACCTACGCAAACCGGGACCGGATCGAACAGGCGAAACTGACCAGTGGCGACGAGGTACAGATCGGAAAGTTCCGGTTGATCTTCTACGCCGGGGGGCAGTCAGGATGACCCGGTGACCGCCGGAATGCCGACGGAACCGTCGTATCTCAGCATCGGGGAGGTCCTGACCCGGCTGCATACCAATTTTCCGGACGTGACGATCTCGAAGATTCGCTTCCTGGAATCCGAAGGTCTCGTCGAACCCGAGCGGACCCGGGCCGGTTACCGCCAGTTCAGTTCGGGGGACGTCGAACGGCTGCACTTCATTCTGGAATGTCAACGGGACCGATACCTGCCGCTGCGAGTCATCCGCGAACACCTCGCCGCCCTCGACCGCGGCGAGGAGCCGACCCTGCCGGCCGGGCCGGCGACCGGCCGTTCCTCCTCGGCGGCCGTGGATAAGTCCGACCCGTCACCGCAGCCGGCCGTCACCGCCGCGGAGTCCGGCGCCACCGATGAGCTCTCGCCGCCCCGTCCGGCCGCTGCCCACCGCCCGCGGCAGCCGGAGGCCGAACTGTTTGCCAGCGACCTCAGCGAGCTGCGGCTCAACCGGCGGGAACTTGCCGCTGCCGCCGGACTGCGACCCGAGCAACTCACCGAGCTGGAGCGATACGGGCTGGTCGCCACCCGGTCCGGCGGGTCGTACTACGACGGGGAGGCTTTGATCGTGGCGCGTACGGTGGCGGCGATGAGCCGGTACGGCCTGGAGCCGCGCCACCTGCGGGCGTTCAAGACCGCCGCGGACCGGGAGGTCGGCCTCATCGAGCAGGTGATCTCGCCCTACTCCCGAGCCCGGGGCGGCGATGCTCGCAAGCACGCCGCCACGGTCGCTCGGGAGCTCGCCGCGCTGTCCCTTCGGTTGCATACGGCATTGGTCCGGGCCGGGCTCTCCGCGGATCTGCTGCGCTGACACCGAAGAGATAACGCACGGCAGGTACAGCGGAAGAACACCGAAGACAGGTGTTAGTTTGGGCCTCCTGGTCCACCCGTGCTTCCGCTCGCAGGAGCCGCTCGAAGGAGGGTTCCGTGCATCAGGTCAACGTCGTCGGCGTCCGCGTCGAATTGCCGTCCAACCAGCCCATCGTGCTGCTCAAGGAGGCCGGCGGCGAGCGTTACCTGCCGATTTGGATCGGCACCGTCGAGGCGGCGGCGATCGCGGCCGCCCAGCAAGGGATGTTGCCACCGCGACCGTTGACCCACGATCTGTTGAAAAACATTCTGGACGCGCTCGCGGCGCCGCTGGAGGCGGTGCAGATCATCCAGTTGCGGGACAGCGTCTTCTACGCCGATCTGGTCTTCGCCAGCGGCACCCGGGTCAGCGCGCGGCCGTCGGACGCGATCGCGCTCGCGATGCGACTGGGGACCTCGATCTATGCCGACGAGTCCGTGCTGGTCGAGGCTGGTGTCACGCTGCCCGACGAGGACGCACCGGATGAGGTGCAGGCCGAGACCGAGGTGGAAAAGTTCCGGGAGTTTCTGGACACCATCTCACCGGAGGACTTCGCGAGCGGCTCGTGAGTTCCCGCCGGACCTGCGACGCGCCGAACGGTGACGTTGACGTCGAGGGTCCGGCTGCCTACCGTCAATGTGAGCATGCCCCGATCGGTTTGGGGCCATCCGGAGCGGAGGCGGCGTGACGCGGTTCGAGGAGGGCAACAACGCCCCGCCGAGACAGCCGGCGGCGCCCACCTCGGTCGACCAGGGCAGTTTGTTTCCCCCGGACGTCGAAGCCGGCTTCTCGGTCGAGCCGCTGGTGTCCCACGGTGACGACGCCGGCTACGGCGCACCGACCGCCTGCCAGGCCGCCGGCATCACCTATCGCCAGTTGGACTACTGGGCGCGTACCGGCCTCGTCGAACCGAGCGTTCGCCCGGCATCGGGGTCCGGGACCTACCGGTTGTATTCCTTCCGCGACATTCTGGTGCTCAAGGTCGTCAAGCGACTGCTCGACACCGGCGTCTCGCTGCAGAACATCCGGGCCGCGTTGGCCCATCTCCGCGAGCGCGGCGTGGATGATCTCGCCCGGCTCACGTTGATGAGCGACGGCGCCACGGTCTACGAGCTCGGGTCCAGCGACGAGGTCATCGACCTGCTCCGTCGAGGTCAAGGCGTGTTCGGTATCGCCGTGGGCCCGATCGTCCGCGAGGTGGAAGGCACGCTGGCGCAGCTGCCGCAGGACGCGGGCGCCCAGCCGGCGGAGCCCGCGGAGGGGTCGGCCGCGGACGAGTTGGCTTCGCGGCGGCGCCGACGCAACACCGCCTGAGCGCGGTCACGGCGGAGTACTGCTAGCGTCGGATTGGCCCGTGACCCCCACGGGAGAGTCCCCGTGCAAAACGGGGCGCCGAAGGGGCAACCTCCCCGGAACCTCTCAGGCGCCAGGGACCGTGGGGTGAGGCAACTCTGAAGCTCGGCCGCCCGAATCCCGGGCAGCCGGTCGACAGAGGGGGAGGCACCGACCGGGACCGAGTCCAGGAGGCCCTCCATGCCGCAGCGTTCCCCGTCCAGTCCCACCACCGCGTCGGAGCTCGATGCGCTCACCGCAGCCGTGCCCTTCGCCAGCCGGCACATCGGTCCGCGGGCCGAGGAACAGGCGAAGATGCTCGCCGCGGTGGGGTACCGCTCGCTCACCGAGTTGCTCGACGCGGCCGTACCGGACAGCATCCGCTTCCGCGAGCCCCTCGACCTGCCGCCGGCCGTTGGCGAGGCCGAGGTGATCGACGAGCTGCGGGCCCTTGCCGGCCGCAACACCGTGCTCACCTCCATGATCGGTATGGGGTACGCCGACACGGTGACGCCGCCGGTGATCCTGCGGAACGTGTTGGAGAACCCGGCCTGGTACACCGCCTACACCCCGTACCAGCCGGAGATATCCCAAGGGCGCCTCGAGGCGTTGATCACCTTCCAGACCGCGGTGGCGGATCTCACCGGGCTGCCGATTGCCAACGCCTCGCTGCTCGACGAGGCCACCGCAGCGGCCGAGGCGATGACGCTGAGCCGGCGGATGAGCAAGGCTCCGGCACGTGGGCGCGGCGTCTACGTGGTGGACGCCGAGTGCCATCCGCAGACCGTGGCGGTACTCACCACCCGAGCGGCCGCGATCGGCATCGAGATTGCCGTGACCGACCTCAGCAGCGGGGCCGAGCAACTGCCCGCGGAGTGTTTCGGCGTCCTGCTGCAGTACCCCGGCACCACCGGCGTGGTGCGCGACATCGTCGCGGTCATCGACGCGGCGCACCAGCAGGGCGCGCTGGTCGCTGTGGCTGCTGACCTGCTGTCCCTCGTGCTGCTCCGCCCGCCAGGGGAGGCCGGCGCCGACATCGCGGTCGGCTCCTCGCAGCGCTTCGGCGTACCGATGTCCTACGGCGGCCCGCACGCCGCCTATATGGCCGTCCGCCCGGGCTTGGAGCGCTCGATCCCAGGTCGGCTGGTCGGCGTGTCGGTGGACGCCGACGGCGCGCCGGCGTACCGGCTGGCGCTCCAGACCCGCGAGCAGCACATCCGCCGCGAAAAGGCGACCAGCAACATCTGCACGGCTCAGGTACTGCTCGCGGTGATGGCCGGCATGTATGCCGTCTATCACGGCGCTGATGGCCTGCGGATCATCGCCCGCCGGGTGCATCGGTACGCGAGCATCCTCGCCACCGGCCTGAGGGACGGGGGAGTGGCGGTCGTCCACGACGCATTCTTCGACACCGTCACCCTTCGTGTGCCGGGGCGGGCGGCGGAGGTCGTGGCGGCTGCCCGGGAACACCGGATCAACCTGCGTTACCTCGACGGCGACACCATCGGCGTTTCCTGTGACGAGCGAACCACCGCCGCGCACGTGGCGGCGGTGTGGGCGGCGTTCGGGGTGTCCGCCGACGTACCGGCGCTGGACGCGACGGCCATCGGGGCGATCCCAGCGGAGTTGCAGCGGACGGGGGAGTTCCTCACCCACCCGGTCTTCTCGGCGTACCGCTCCGAGACCGCGATGCTGCGGTACCTGCGCCGCCTCGCCGATCGGGACCTCGCGCTGGACCGAACCATGATCCCGCTGGGCTCCTGCACGATGAAGCTCAATGCGACCGCCGAGATGGAGCCGATCACGTGGCCGGAGTTCGCCGGCCTGCACCCGTACGCCCCCTCGGAACAGGCCGCGGGCTACGCCGACCTGATCGGTCAGCTGGAGAGCTACCTCGCCGAGATCACCGGGTACGACGCGGTCTCCCTACAGCCGAACGCCGGCTCGCAGGGCGAATTTGCCGGGTTGCTCGCGATCCGGAGCTGGCACCTCAGTCGCGGTGACGATGCCCGCGACGTCTGCCTGATCCCCTCCAGCGCCCACGGTACGAACGCGGCCAGTGCCGTGATGGCCGGCCTGCGGGTGGTGGTCGTCCGGTGCGACGACGGCGGCAACGTCGACCTCGACGATCTACGAACCAAGATCGACCAGTATGGCGACCGGCTCGCCGCGATCATGGTGACCTATCCCTCCACGCACGGCGTCTTCGAGCCGGCGATCGCCGAGTTGCGCGCGATGGTGCACGACGCTGGAGGTCAGGTGTACGTCGACGGCGCCAACCTCAATGCGCTGGTCGGGGTGGCCCGTCCGGGGCGTTTCGGCGCGGACGTGTCGCATCTCAACCTGCACAAGACGTTCTGCATCCCGCACGGCGGCGGTGGTCCCGGCGTCGGGCCGGTGGCAGTCCGGGCTCATTTGGCGCCCTTCCTGCCCGGCGATCCGCTGGGCGCTTCCGCTGGCGATTCGGGGGCGGTGGCTGCCGCGCGGTACGGTTCGGCCGGCATTCTGCCGATCTCCTGGGCGTACGTCCGGCTGATGGGGGCGGACGGCCTGCTGCAGGCCACCGAAGTCGCGATCTTGACGGCGAACTACGTTGCGAAGCGGCTCAACACGCACTATCCGGTGCTCTACACCGGACGGAACGGGCTGGTCGCGCACGAGTGCATCGTGGATCTTCGGCCGATCACCCGGGAGACCGGGGTGACCGTGGACGACGTGGCGAAACGGCTGATCGACTACGGCTTCCACGCCCCGACCATGTCCTTCCCGGTGGCCGGCACGCTGATGATCGAACCGACGGAATCAGAGGACCTCACGGAGTTGAACCGGTTCTGCGACGCCATGATCGCGGTCCGCGGTGAAATCGCCAAAGTGGCATCGGGGGAGTGGGACCGGACGGATAACCCGCTGCGCGGCGCGCCTCATACTGCAGAAGTTTTGGCCGGGGACTGGTCTCATCCTTACACTCGAACCGACGCGGCCTATCCGGTCGCGTCGTTGCGGTCCGGGAAATACTGGCCGCCGGTCCGCCGGATCGACCAGGCGTATGGCGACCGGCATCTGGTCTGCAGCTGTCCGCCGCCCACCGCGTACGAGGAATGAGCTGATGGCTCGACCGAGTGCAACGCCGCGCGGCCCCCGCCTTCGGACGGTCGCCGCGCTCAGCGCTGCGCTCACCATCATCGCCCTCGCCGGGTGCCACCAGCAGGGATCAGACCGCGGGACCGCGGCCGGCGTCGGACGGGGACAGCCCTCCACCTCCGGGTCACCTTCGGCCAAAGTCGCCGTGCCCCGGCTTGCCGTGATCGGCATTCAGGCGGGCATGCTGGGCGCGGGTGCGCCCGTCCGGCTGGCGGTCAGCGGCGGGCAGCTGAAGGGACCGGTGAAGGTCACCCCAAGCTTGCCCGGCGCCATCACGGGGAGGACCGGGTGGGCCAGCAAGTCCGAGACCAAGCCGGCCACTACCTACCGGTTCACGGCCACCGCCCTGGACTCCGCGGGCGCGCCGCACCCGGTGAGCGCCAGCCTTCGCACGGCCTCCACCGACGGCACCCTGCGGGCGCGGTTGACCCCCGGCGACGGCGCGATGGTGGGGATCGGGATGCCGGTGGCCGCCACCTTCAACCACAGCGTTGCGAAAGGTGATCGCGCAGCGGTGGAGAAGCGGCTGCAGGTCCGCACCACGCACCCGCTCACCGGCGCCTGGTACTGGTTGAGTAGCAAGGAGGCCCACTTCCGGCCGGTGCAGTACTGGCCGGCGCACGAGCCGGTGCAGGTACGGGCCGAGATGCCAGGGCTCTATCTGAAGAGCGGATTGTGGGGCGGGCCCACCCGTACGTCCGCTTTCAGAATCGGTGCGGCGCACGTCTCGGTGGCCGACGTACGGGCGCACCGGTTCACCGTGTACTCCGGTGGCCACAAGCTCAGGTCGTACCCGGCCAGCATGGGGAGCTCCCGGTATCCGAGCAAGGGCGGGGTGCACATCGCGCTGGAGATGGCTCGGTCGGTGACGATGGACTCCTCGACGATCGGCATCCCGCGGGGGTCACCCGGCAGCTATTTCGAGACGGTGCTGTGGGACGTCCGGATCTCCTACGGTGGCGCCTTCGTACACGCTGCGCCGTGGTCGGTGGGCTCGCAGGGCCGGGTCAACGTGTCCCACGGCTGCGTGAACCTGGCGACGTCAGCCGCGCGATGGTTCTACGGCTTCACCCAACGCGGCGACATCGTCAACGTCACCCAGGCCCGAATCGGCCCCGACGCGTATGACCCGGGGACCGCGGACTGGAATCTGTCATGGGCACAGTGGCTCGCCGGGAGCGCGGCCGGGGCTCGGGTCACGACGGTATAGCCGGTTCAGGTACGGCCGTCCCGTTCCTGCGCGGCGTCGAGAGCGGACGCGGTCGGCATCCAGTCGGCGTGTCGAACCGGCCAGCCGTCTCGGATCAGTACGTCGCACACCAGTCGGTCGTCGTCCACGACCAACGTCACCTTTCGGTTTCGCGCAAGTTGGCGCAGCAGCGCCGGTTTGACCAGCCGAGCGGGCCTTCGGTCGAAGGAAGACCGCATGAATACCTCGCCAGCCGGCAGCTCGTGTCGGCGCAGCCACCGCTCGGTGGCCGCGCGGGTCCACTCCGGCCGGCCGGTGAAGTAGGCCACGTCGTGGTCATCAGCCAGCTGGCCGGCGAGCGTCACGCCGTCAGCCAGCGGCGGATCGTCGAGTATCTTGCCGAAGAAGTCGGCCCAGTTCTTCGGTCGCTGCTCGAGGTAGTGCACTCGGTGGCGGACGTCGGCGAGTACGCCATCGATGTCAAAGACGGCGAGGTGCGGCGACGCAGTCATAGCGACCAGCCTCGCACGGGAACGTCCTGCGGCGGATCGGTCGGTGCGGACGCTGCCCACCGGGGTACTCAGTTTCGTGCGTCGGCTCCTGGAAGCCACCGAGCGCATTTACCGGGCCGAGGTCCAGGCGATCCTGGCAGTCGATGAGCACGTTCGGTCGGTGGTACCCCTGGCTGGTGCTCAGGGCGGCTCCGCCGGCAGCGCCGGAACTTACCAGCGGCGCAGTATTGCTCTCAACCTGCACGAGGTCTAGCTTTACCGGCAAAAGGCGGGTTCCACGGGAGGATGACATGACCAGCGGTAACGTAAGCGCTCAGGCAGAGGCGATACTCGCCGCCTGGAATTCACGGGATTATGGTGAAATTAGGAAGCATCTCGCGCCGGACGTGGTTCTGGAGGATCACACCCGAGGCAGAATTGCTGAAGGCCCGCACGGATACGTCGATCGCTTTCAGCCCGTTCTGGATGCCTTTCCGGACATGCGCGGGGAGACGGTTTCCCTCGTGGCCCAAGGCAACGTGGTCGTCCATGAGACGAAATGGCGAGGCCGCCATACCGTCGCGCTCGCACTTCCCGGAGGCGGAAGCGTCCCACCGACGAATGAGGCGACGACGATGCATCTCGTGACCTACCTGGAGTTCGACGACGGCGGAAAGGCGAAAAGCGTCCGGACCTACGGCAATCCCAACGAGTCGTTCTCTTCCTCGCGCACGGTCGGCGTGGGTTGATTCGAACCGTTCCGTAGTTCCCTCAGTATGCAAGAGCGTACGGAACGCCTGGGGGAGGAGTTTCGGGGACTACGTTCACTGGTACCGAGGGACGTTTACGGGACTTGAGTAGCCGGTGTAATGGGTGTAATCGGGCCGTGGTCTTCGCCTAATGTCGCGATGTGGACCGCCATCCGACCGTGAAGATCGCCGGGCCAGCGGGCGAGGTCGGGATTTGACTCCGACCAGCTCCGGCCCCGAGCGCGGCCTGGGCCCACAGCGCCGTCCACCACACCGGGTCGGCGAGGTGAATCCCGGAGTTCGTGACCGCGGTGGCCAAGCCGACCGCGGTCACCCCGGCTGCGATCCCCGCGTATCCCAGCGCCGCCAGGATTGCCCATGATGCCCACCGTGGGGCAGTACCTACCGGTGCATTCCGGGCCGTTATGGCCGCACCGTACGGCGACCCACCGACCGTTCAGAGGTCCTCGTCGTCGAGGACGACAGCCGAATGCGGCTCGCCCCAGCGGGGCTGACGGGCGATACGCTGGCTAGATCATGAGTAGCGCCAACGCTGGCGAAGGCTGGGAGCTCGTCGTCGGTACGGACGGCAGCATCCCCGCCGAGCAGCTGGTCCGCCTGGGAGTGGCACCGGGCCCGCATCTGCGGGTCGTGGCTGAACCGGCTCAGGGTGCTGACAAGGTCGGCAAGAGCCTCGCTGGCAGGTTGCGTGAACGCTTCGACGACGATGCTGCTGTTGACCGCTTCGATGCCGCCCTGGCAGCAAACCGTAAGGAGCGGATCCTCGCCGTCGCACAGACGTGAGGGTTGTCGCCGGCTCGCACACGCTGGTCTGGTATCTGTCTCGTCCCGAGCGGCTGACGCCGTCGGCGCTCGAGGCGTTATCCGCGGTCGAGACAAGCGGTCAGGGGATCGGAGTCTCAGCGGTGACGCTGATCGACCTCTGGCACGCCACCCGGGAGGCATCTCAGCCCGTGACGGCTGAGGAGTGTGAAGCGGTGAAGCAGGTCGTGACCGACCCGTCGAGCGGCGTGGAGGTGTTGGCTGTCAACCGGCCGGGGCTTCTGGCGGTAGCCGACGATCCTGCGGCGAGCCGGGTTCCGGCGGTGACTCCCGGACCTCGTCGGTGCCGCATACGCTGCTGCGGGGCAGTCCGCTGAGGCAAGCGTTGCCAGGAAGTGAGGTGACGTGGAGATTCGGTTTCTTTACGACGGTCGAGTCGAGCAGTATCCGGTCGAGGAGTTGCCGGCCCTGCTGATTCGGGAGGACGGCATCGTCTGGGTGGACATCCCGCACTGCGACGACGAAGCCGTCCGGGTGCTGACTGAGGTCTTCCGTTTCCATGCCCTTGCGGTGCACGACCTCGTCGAGCGTAATCCAGTCCCCAAGGTGCAGGTGTATGCCGATCATGTACTGGTCGTCCTGCACACTCCGGAGCCGGGCGCGGCTGGGCACGTGCATTACGTCGAGCTGGACCAGATCGTCGGACCCCGCTACCTCGTCACTGTGCACGGGCCGCTCAACCCGGCGGTCGACCCGAAGGTCGCCCTGCTGGAAACCGAGGCCGTGCTCCGGCGCTTGGAGTCGGGTCGGCTTCGTCCGGCGACTTCGTACGCCCTGTCGTACGCGGTCATCACGGCGGTGGCGAACCGGCTGCGGCACTACCTGACGGCCATGACCACCGACGTGTGGCAGGTGGAGCAACGGGTCACCGCCGCCGATGTGGGCGATGCGGAGGAGTTCCTCGAGGAGATGTTCCGCAGCCGCCACGGGCTGCTCGCCGTACGGACTATGGCGTCGCTGAGCCGGGAGGTGTTCGGGCGGATGAAAATGGTCCACGCGTTCGGAAAGCAGGGCCAGAGGATCGTCGGAGACGCTGTGGACCAGTTCACCCGGATCGGGACCATGGCCGACGGCCAGCGGGAGTACCTGCAGGGCGTCATCGACTACCAGCAGGCCCGGACCAGCACGAAGATTGCGATCGCCGCCGAGCGGCTGGCGGTGATCGCTGCGGTGACGCTGCCGATCACCGCACTGTCCTCCGTCCTCGGCATGAACGTCATCGTGAACAGCGCGAGCGATCCGGTCCTGCTGACTGTCCTGCTCGCGGTAATGGCCGCCATGTCGGTGCTGTTACTCATCTGGTCCAAGCGCAAGGGATGGTGGTAGCGACCGGACCGGTCGTGTCAGTCGCCGTCGGCGGTGGCCGGGCCGCGGAGCGATGCAACGCCCGCCCGTTTTCTGACATAACATCCATTATCGGCGTTTTCGAACCGAGACGCGGCGGTGAAAACCCTCGCCCAGACCCTGGGCGCCCTACTCCTCGCCGACGGCACGGGTCTGCTCAACACCGCCTGGACCAACGACCTGTCCACCGCCGGGATGGCCACCGCGCTCTCCGTCCTCACCTCCGTCGCGTCCGGCGCGATCCCCGGCCCCCCGTCGCGCCGTCTCTCACATCCGAGGTGCTCACCCCGCCGGCGCCGACCATTGATGTGCACTGAGGTCCGGCAAGTCACCGGGCGCACATAGCAGCGATTAGGTGGCGCGGCCGACTCGCTCCAGGTGCATCTCGAGGGCCTCGCGCACGACCTGCGACGGCGACTTGCCCTCCCGCCGCGCGCTCGCGCGCAACTCCTCGCGGAGCTCAGCGGGAACCCGCACCTTGATCTGAGGCGAGTGCTCTCCCGGCGCAGTCAGCGACGGCCGGCCGCGGCCGACCTGCTCCAGAGCTTCCTGCGCAAGGCGCTGCGCATCCGCCTCCGTGATGCGCTGTCCGCGGCCGTCCAGGACCACCTCACGGTCCAGGTCCACGTCCGGCCCGAGCGTGTACTCCCGGCCCGCGATCTTGTACTTGCGTGGCATGTCTCTCACCTCCGGTACTGCGGCATGACGTGGATGACGAGCAGGGTGTCCGGCAGGTCCACGGCGACGACCTCGAGCCAGACGCCGCGATCGTCCGGGCCGATCCAGACGAGCTGCGCGTCCCGATCGCTGGTGGCCGGAATGCGCTCGGGTCCACCGTGACGTGCAGGGCGTGCGCCCTCCCGATCCGGTGCGCAGCCGGTCACGGGGACGAGCTCCCTGCATACTCCTATTGTGGGGTACACAAACTCCGAAGTCACGGGGATGAGCAGCAATGGTCCGGGTCGCCGGCGCGCGCTGGGCCATCGAGGAGTCCTTCCAGACCGCCAAGGGCGAGGTCGGCCTGGACCAGTACCAGGTCCGCCGATGGGACGGCTGGTATCGCCATATCACCCTGGCGATGCTCGCCCACGCGTTCCGCACCGTCACCCGCGCCGCCGCCGGCGCAAAAAAGGGGCGCCGCAACCCGCCGGCGAGCTGATCCCGTTCACCGTCCCCGAGGTCCGCCGCCTGCTCGCCCGCCTGATCTGGCTCCACCAGGACGACCACGACGACGTTCTCGCCTGGTCACGCTGGCGACGCCGTCGCCAAGCCCGCGCCCACCGCTGCCTGGGCGGGCCAAGGACTCCGGTAACGGTTAGGCACGCTCCAGGACGGCGATCTCAGCCGCGCTGATGATCAGGGGATCACGGTATGTGTTCAGCAAGGCATACCCCTGCCGCTGGAACATGCCGATGATCGCTTCGGACGTGACTGGTTCCACGACACCGCCTTCCCGACCCGCGACCGCCTTGGGCTTCCCGAGGATCGAGTTGACCGAGACGACGTAGCGCGCGCGGGCTGCAGACACACCGGCAACGTAGCGATCAACCACGTCTGGTTCCATCTCCTGAAAGGAGTAGGTGTTCACAAATGCGTCGAAGGGTCCCTCAACATCGGGCAGCCGCCAGTTCGGTAAGCACGCGGAGAAGTTCGCCTCGATCGGCCCGACTGGCGCCCGCTCCGGAGTCACCACCCGCTCGGCGCCGAACAGTGCGGTGAGGTAGTAGGCCGCAACCGTGAGCAGCGGCGGGATGTCGAGGTTGACGTACCGCGCCTCCGGGTCGCGTTGCAAGACGATCTCCCCCAGCGTGCCGAAACCGCCGCCGATCTCGAGGAAGCTCCGCGGAGGGCCCTGCACGTGCCGGGATAGGGCGGCCAGGCAGAGGAGGTAATTGAGGTAGGGCTTGCCCCAACCAACCTCATCCGTGCCGGTCATCCGATAGCGCTGCGGCGGCTTGCCGACTCGGCTTTCGCCGTAGCCGTTGAGGTCGTACGGCCAGCGGTCCTGATCCCAGAACAGCCTGGCCGCATCGAAGTCACGCCGTGCCTCACGGGACCCGTTCAAGGCACTGGTGAGCCAGGTCTCGCTCGATGATGGCTCGATCGTTTTCGCAAAGCGATGCATCGCCGCGATCCGTGCGTTGGTCCACCCTGCGCCGTAGACGGGGTAGAACCACGTGCTGGCACCGGGCCACGACTTGAACGACTCCAGTCCGCGGGCCTGAAGTTCCGCAGACAGCTGCCGAGTGCCGGGCCCCCAAAAACTCGTCGGCCGGTAGATCGGGTCGCAGACCTCCATGCCATCGATGAGCTGCTCTGTGACGGCGGCCCAGTTCTTCGACTCTGCAGGTTCGAACTCAACCAAGGCTATTCCTACCGCATCCATGAGCAGAATGGATCAACAGCTCTGGAGCGTACCGGGCGGCTAGCAGTCGCCGTCGGCCGATCGCATGACAGCGATTTCCACCACCGCTCCGGCC
>JBDUDX010000192.1:0-12665 GCA_040002735.1 Frankiaceae bacterium
TGCGCGCTCCACCCGGCGGTGCGGGCGCAGGTGAACATCGAGGTGAACATGTGCGGGGGTACCTCGGCGAAATCCAGCAGCACCGCACTCCAGAACTCGACGTTGGTCGCAATCACCCGGTCGGGGGAGCGCTCCGTCAGCTCGGCCAGCGCGGCCTCCTCCACGTTCTCCGCGACGTCGTAACGCTTCGCGCCGAGTTCGCGCGCGGTGCGCCGCAGCACCCGGGCCCGCGGGTCTTCGGCCCGGTAGATGCGGTGACCGAAGCCCATCAGCCGCTCGCCGCGGTCCAGCAGGCGCTTGACGTACGCCCGCGCGTCGCCCTCCTCCTCGACCTCCTGCAACATCTTCAGCACCCGGGAGGGGGCGCCGCCGTGCAGCGGGCCGGAGAGCGCACCGATCGCAGAGGAGATGCAGGCCGCCACGTCCGCGCCGGTGGAGGCAACCACCCGGGCGGTGAAGGTGGAGGCGTTCATGCCGTGCTCGGCGGCGCTGACGAAGTAGGCATCGACCGCCTTGACGTGCTCCGGATCCGGCTCCCCCCGCCAGCGGATCATGAACCGCTCGACGATGGTCCGCGCCTGGTCGATGCGCTTCTGCGGTACCACCGGATGGCCCAGGCCGCGGGCCGCCTGCGCGACAAACGACATGGCCGTGACCGAGATCCGGGCCAGGTCGTCCCGAGCTTGGGCCGCGTCGATGTCGATCAGTTGCTCGAGGCCCCAGGTCGGCGTCATCATCGCGATGGCACTCTGCACGTCGACCCGAATGTCACCGGAGTGCACCGGTACAGGGAAGGGCTCGGCCGGGGGCAGTCCCGGCGCGAAGCGACCGTCGACCAGCAGCCCCCAGACATTCCCGAAGGACAACCTGCCGACCAGTTCCTCGATGTCTACGCCGCGGTAGCGCAGCGCACTGCCTTGCCTATCCGGTTCCGCAATCTCGGTCTCAAAGGCGATGACGCCCTCGAGCCCGGGCTTGAAAATCGGCTTGCCGCTAGCAGCCTTGTCGTCAGCCATGCGCACATAGTGGCACTACTGCCGGCGTGCTACGAAAGCACGGTGACCAGTAACGCGGTGTCGGCGATGCGACGGGCCTATCTCGCCGGCGGTCTGGAGGAAGCGGACATGGCGGCGGACCCGCTGACCCAATTCGGCCGCTGGTTTGCGGACGCGGTGACCGCGGGACTGCGGGAGCCGAATGCCATGGTGCTCGCCACCGCCACCCGGGACGGCGCGCCGAGTGCACGGTTGGTACTGCTCAAGGAGTACGACGACACCGGATTGGTCTTTTTCACCAATTACGACTCCCGGAAGGGAGCGGAGTTGGCGGCCAACCCCCGGGCGGCGCTGCTTTTTCCCTGGCACGACCTGGAACGCCAGGTACGCGTGGAAGGTGGCGTCGAGCGCATTCCGACGGCAGCGAGCGAGGAGTACTTCGTCTCGCGGCCCCGCGGGTCCCGGCTCGGCGCCTGGGCGTCGCCGCAGTCGGACGTGATCGGCTCGCGGGCGGAGTTGGCGACCCGGCTGGCCGAGGTGACCGCTCGGTTCGGCCCCGCCGAAGACGACCCGGCGGTCCCCCTACCGGCGTACTGGGGCGGCTACCGATTGATACCGGAGGTCGTCGAGTTCTGGCAGGGCCGCGAGGACCGGTTGCACGACCGGTTGCGCTACCGGCGCGCGGATGCCGGCTGGCTGCTGGAGCGGCTGGCTCCCTGACCCGGGGCGGGGGAATGTTCGACTTCCGCGGAGCCCGCGGAGGCCGTACCGTTGGGCAACACCGAGTCGAAGGATGATCATGGGCGGCAAGAACAAGGGTGGCCGAGAGGCCCGAAAGCCCAAGCAGGACAAGAAACCGAAGGGCGCGCCGTCGAGCGCGATCGTCCCGCCGGTGAGTAGAGGGAAGGACCAGCCGAGCAAGTAGCGCGCATGGGCGCCTGGTGCGGTGGACGGGCCTCAGGCCGGCCGGCGAAGGGCCCGGACAGCGTCCAAGGCCAGCGTGCTCGCCACTTCGTACCGGCGCCGGCCAGCTACGGCGTGCGCCGGTGCGAGGTCCACGGGGGGACCGATGGCGACCGCGGCCCGGCGCCGTCGCCACCACGGGGAGGCGCCGCGTTCCAGTCCCCAGGTGCGCATGGGGATCACTGGCACGCCGCTGGTCATGGCCAACAGCCCGGCGCCGCCTTGGGCGTCGCGCTGCTCATTGCCGGTGGTGATGGTTCCCTCCGGGTAGATCAACACGACTTCCCCGCGACGGAGTTCGTAGCGAGCCTGGCGGATCGCCAGCATCCGTTCGGCGGCGCTCGGCCCGATGGGGATGTGGCGTCCGGCTCGCACGATGAACCCGCTACCCGGTCGCTCGAACGCCTCCTGGACGGCGAGAAAGCGGGTCCGGCGCCCGGCGCGGTGTCCGACGACGATCAGCACGACCGGGTCCAGGTAGGAAACGTGGTTCGCCACCAGCAGGGCCGGCCCGGACCGGGGAATGTTCTCCAGCCCCGCAATCCGGACGCGTAAGCCCAGCCGGACGAATCCGTCGAGCAGTCGGATCACCACCACCCAGACCGGCTCCGGGCCGGAGGCGGCCCTGTGCCGGGTCCCGGCGACCTGCGGAGGTGCGCTCACCGGAACAGCATCGCGTAGAACGCGATGTGGATGGCCGCCCCCCCGACCACCCACAAGTGCGCGCATTCGTGGTAACCGAACGTGGCTGGCCAGGCGTACGGCCGCCGAGTCATCAAGCAGGCGGACGACAGGCCGTAGCAGGCGAGCCCCCCGAGCAACAGGGCCAGTTCCGCCGGCTCCAAGCGCTGCCCCAAGGCGGGGAGTAGCAGCAACACCGAGCCGCTGAGCACTCCGTAGAGCAGGTCGGCCGGTCCGCCCAGCCGGTCCAGCGTCCGGAACTTGACGAGGCTCCCCACCACCGCCCCGACCCACAGCGCGCCGAGCCACGTCGCAGCGGCCGGTGGGGACAGCCGCAGTACGCCCAGCGGCCCGTAGGAGCCGGCGATGAAACCGAAGATGGCCATGTGGTCCACGGCCTTGATCACCCGTCGCTGGCCGGGAGGCCAGCGAAATCGGTGATAGGTGGCGCTCACCGCGAACATCGTGACCATGGTGACGACGTAGGCGACCGTTGCCACCCGGCTGCCGGTGTTCGGCGCCTGGGCGATCAGCCAGCCTCCGGCCGGTACCGCCGCCAGCGAGGCAAGTGCGTGTGAGACGCCTTTCAGGCGGGGCCTCGGCGCCGGTTCGGCGACTTCGACGGACATCTCAGGCGGCGCGGCCCGGGAGATACTCGGCCACCACGGTGAGGTCGGCGACGAGTCCGGCGTACGCCTCGTCCCGGTCCGCGGCCCGGAGCACGGCCGAGGGGTGGATCGTCGCCAGGGCGTACGGGGCCTGAACGCCCTCCTCTTCCTGGGACGGCCAGGGCAACAGGACGCCGCGAGACTTCGTCACCCGAAACGACGGCCCGAAGATCGCCTGGGCGGCTGTGGCGCCGAGACACACCACCACTTCCGGGTCCAGCAGCGACAGCTCCGCGTGCAGCCACGGCCGACATGCGTTCACCTCCCACGCGTCGGGCTTGGCGTGGATCCGGCGCTTGCCGGCAACGGCCATCGTGAACTTGAAGTGCTTCACCGCATTCGTCACGTACGCCGCCTTGCGGTCCAGACCGCTGTCGCCCAGCGCCCGATCGAGCAGGTTCCCGGCCGGCCCGACGAAGGGCCGTCCCCGCCGGTCCTCGACGTCGCCGGGTTGCTCACCGATCAGCACGATCCGGGCCGAACTCGCCCCGTCACCGAAAACGGTCTGGGTGGCGTTCTGGTAAAGGTGACAGCCTTGGCAGCTGGCCGCGGCGGCAGCCAGTCCGGCGAGGTCGGTGCCGTCGGGTACGAACGGAGCCGCAGTGGGATGGTCGGTCGGCACGCGGAAACGCTATCCCTGCTTTCTCCGCCTCCCGGGCGGGGGGAGATCGACCGATATCCGCCCAGCTTCGCCGTCTTTCTCCGCCAGATGGGTGACCAGTGATCGATAAGCGCGTACCGTTGGCCCGTTTAGGGTCCCGACATCTCAGGAGCGACGCGTGCCGCTGCCGCTTCGTTCTCGTGCGCGTGCCCTAGCCGTCGGTCTTCTCGCCACGGTGCTGCTGACGACGCTGGCGTCGGCCCCTACCGCTGTGGCGGACCCGGTCTCCGACGCGAAGGCGAAGGCCGCGGCCGCCGCCCGAGCCGCGGCCTCAGCGAAATCTCGAGTGGCCGCCGAGCAGGCGGATGTCGCTTCGGTGCAACGCCAGCTGGCAGCCCTCGACGTGCAAGCCGAGATCGCCGCCGAGGCGTACAACGCCGCGGTTGAACAGCTCAGCTGGGCCGACCGGGTGGCTCGCGGCGCCCGGTCTCAGCTGGCCGCGGCCACCGCCGCCTTGCAGGGCCTGCGTGACCGGGCCGGCGCGGTGGCGGTGGAGGCCTACCAGAGCGGTGGCCTGGATCAGTTGACGTTGTTGACCGACGCCGCCGGCCCGGCGACGTTGTTGGACCGGGAAGCCACCCTCAAGGCCGTGGCCCACGCCCAGCGGAACATCCTGGACGAGCTGCAGGTGGCCAAGCACGAGCAGGCCTTCGCCAAGGCCGCCGCGGAGGCCGCGCTGGCCCGCCAGCGGCAACTCACCGCGGACAAACGGCGCGAGCGCGACCTGGTCCTCGCGGCCGCCCGGCGCCAGCAGCAGTTGTTGGCCGACCTGCAGGCCGCCCAGGCCCGGTTGGTGGCGCAGGCGCAGGCCGCCGTGGCGCAGGCCACAGCCGCTCGGCACGCGGTCGATGCCGCGGTGGCCGCTCGGGCCTTGGCGATCGCCCGGGCCCAGGCCGCGGCCTTGGCCCGCCAGCGCGCGGATCAGGCCGCGGCCGCGGCGGCCTTTCGGGCCAGCAGCGGTCGGCAAAGCTCCCACCGGTCGAGTTCCGGCACGGGCTCCGCACCCGTCACGCTGGCCGCCGCACCGTCGAGCTTCGGGCCGCCCGCGTTGGGCTCCGGCGGCGCTGCGGCGGCGGTGCGCTGGGCGTACCGCCAGATCGGGAAGCCGTACGTGTGGGCTGCCGACGGCCCCGATACCTTCGACTGCTCAGGTCTGACCCAGTACGTCTGGGCCAAGGCCGGGGTCTACCTGCCGCACTACTCCGGCGCGCAGATCGGTCAAGGTGCTCCGGTGAGCCGAACCGACCTCCGCCCGGGTGACCTGGTGTTCTTCGGCAGCCCCATCCACCACGTCGGCATCTACGTCGGCGGTGGCAATATGATCGATGCGCCGCACACCGGTGCCTTGGTCCGCGAGGAGCCGGTGTGGTGGCCGCAGTACGTCCGAGCAGTACGGCCCGGCTGATCTCGCACGCCAACGGAGGCGGTCGTCATACCCCGCCTGCTCGGCTGGCTCCGCGGTGCCGATAACTGGCGAACCATCGTGGTGGCCTGGGCGCTGACCCGGGCGCTGCTGGTCGCCGCGCCCGGCTGGTCGGGATATCCGCACCACGTCGGCATCACCGGTGACGTCCGGCTCTACGCCCGCTGGGCGGCCATTCTGGTCTCCGGACACTTCCCGGTCGGCGATCGCACCTGGCAGTACCCGCCAGGGGCGGCCGGGGTGATCGTGCTGCCGGGCCTGACGCCGCTGCGGTACTACCCGTCGTATGTGGCCGTTGCCTTGATCACCGACGCGCTGCTGCTCGCTGTACTCCTTGGGCGCGCCCGCCGCGGCAGCCGAGCCGGTGCCTGGGTGTGGATTGCCGGTACGACCGCGCTGGGACCGATCGTGCTGAACCGTTTCGACACGGCGCCCACGCTGCTCGCCGTGGCGGCGCTCGCGATATCGCCCCGGGCAGACGCCCGCGTTCCGGCCGGTCGGGCTTTCCGCACCGGTGCGCTCCTGGGACTGGGCGCAGCGGTGAAGGTGTGGCCGGTGCTCTTGCTGGCCGTGATCCCCCGCCGGGGCCGGACCCTGCTCGGCGCGGCGGCGGTCGGCGTGGCCATCCTGGCGAGCCTGGCGGCGGCGGGTCGGCTGGGGGAAGGGCTGGATTTCCGGCACAACCAGCAGGCTCGTGGCTTGCAAGTGGAGACCCTGGCGGCTACCCCGTACCTGCTGGCCCGCGCCTTCGGCGCCTCTGGGATCGAGGTGGTGCGGGAGTACGGCGCGTATCAGGTGCACGGCCCGGGCGTTGCCGGCGTGGTCACGTTCACCACGATCGCCACCGGGCTGGTCGTGCTGGTGTTCCTCGCGCTGGCCTGGCGTCGCCCCGGCAACCTCGACCTCGGCCTCGCCGGCCTGCTGGGGGTGCTGCTGATCTCCCGCGTACTCAGCCCGCAGTACCTGGTCTGGGCGCTGGGGCTCGCCGCGTTCGCGGTCACCGACCCCGCGAGCCGGCAGCGACGCACGGCCGCCTTGCTGTGGCTCGCCTGCGCGCTCACCCAGTGGCTCTATCCGATCTGGTACTTCGGGCTGATCCAGGGTGCGGTCGGCTCGACCGTGCTGCTGGCGGTCCGCAACGCGGTCCTGCTGACGGCTGCGGTAGTGGCCCTGCGGGGCGCGTTAGGCGGTTCGGGCGATCAGGGAATGATCCGCCCCATCGAGACGAAGTAGCTCATGGCGAAGGTGAGCACCGCGCAACTGCCGAGCAGCATTCGGTACCACCGCTGCGGAAGTCGGTCGGCGCAGGCCAGGAACAGCGGGACGGCGAGCAGTACCATCCGCGGCCGGGGGCCGACGTGGCTGGATGAGAAGCACAACGCCAGCACGGCGGCGCAGTACGCGCCGAGTACTGCCGGTGGTCGCCACCGCAGCAGGCAGCCCACCGCGATCAGTACGAAGATCAGCCCCACCACGACGGAGAAGTAGTTCCAGTCGGTCCGTGCGGCGTGCCGGACCAACTCCGCTGGGCTGAGCAGCCGCAGCAGGTGGGCCGAGAAGTCGATGTCCTGGTGCCAGGCCCGGGCCTCCACCACATGCCAGGCCCGCCAGCTCCCGACGTGTACCTGCAGATAGCCGAGATAGCCGAGGTACCCGAGGGGAGCGAGCACCGGCGCCAGCAGCGAACGCCACTCCCGGCGGCGGCGTACCGCTTCCAGCGCCGCCCAGGCGCACGGCGCCACGAGAGCCAACGCGTTCGGCCGGGAGGCGGTGGCGAGCGCGGCGCAGAGACCCGCGGTCAGCCACCGCCGATGCAGCAGAGCCAGCAGGCAGCCCACCACCAGAACGATGGCCAGGCCTTCGGTGTACGCGAGGGACAGCGCCACCGCCCCGGGGAAGCAGGCGAACAGCACCGCTGCCGCCAGCGCGCTGCGGTGCGCGGTGGTGACCTCCTGGCCGCGGTGCAGCGCCACCGTCCGAGCCAGGTACGCCACCGCGACGGTAGCGGCCAGCCCGAAGGCGGTGCCGATTCCGGTCGCGTACAGGATCGCGTCCGGCCCGGATTCGGCGATCGGGGACAGCAGCCAGGGAAACAGCGGGAAGAACGCCAGTCGGAGCTCGGCCTGCCCCGGCAGCGGGGCGGCACTCGTCGGATAGCCGTGCTGCGCGACGGCGAGGTACCAGTGGGCGTCCCACTTCACCAGGATCATCCGTAGGCTCAGCCCGGACATCCCGTGCGCGGTGAGAATGCCGGCGGTCGTGATCAGCCGGCTGAGCAGGAAGAGGCCGGTCGCCGCCACCGCGAGCGGCGGCACCGGGCGCGCGGTCGGCCGCGCGCGGTTCGACCCGATGGCGCGGGGCAGCGTCCGGATGTTCTCGCTGACCAGGGCCGCACCTCCCGTGACGTCCGTCAACCCTACGGACGCACGGCCCTCCCATTGGTCAACGGGCCGGTACCGATCGGCACGGCGGCGGCGTACGGTGTCGGCTATGGCGATCACCCAGATGCCTGCGACCGCGCCCGGCCCGGCCGGGACGCGGTCGGGCGACCCCTGGCGGCAGACCATTCTGGACGGCATCGGCAATACGCCACTGGTCCGGGTCGACGACGTCTGGGTGAAGTTGGAGTTCCTCAATCCTTCCGGATCGATCAAGGCTCGGATCGCCAGTTACATGATCTCCAAGGCGGAGCGGGAGGGGCTGCTCCACCCGGGGGACACCATCGTGGAAGCCTCCAGCGGCAATACCGGCAACGCGATGTCGATGGTGGCTGCGGTGAAGGGCTACCGGATGCTGGTCGTCATGCCCAACGGCATGAGCCCGGAGCGGGCAGCGATTTCCCGCGCGTTGGGCGCCGAGGTGATGACCCTGGGTGATTTCCACGTGAACGACGCCCTCCGCAAGGCGCGGGAACTCGGTGAGCAGCCGGGATACTTCGCGCCCCAGCAGTTCGACAACGAGTGGAACGTCGAGGAGAACCGGACGTGGCTCGGGCCGGAAGTGCTCCGCCAGCTGCCCGACGGAGTGGTTCCCGACGCGGTGGTGGGCGGGGTGGGAACCGGCGGCACGATCGTCGGCGTCGGGATGGCGTTCCGGGCAGCGAACCCGGCCTGCCGGGTGGTCGCCGTGGAGCCGAACGAGTCCTGCACGCTGATGTGCGGGGAGATCGGCAAGCACCTCATCGAGGGCATCTCCGACGGCTTCGTACCGGGCATCATCGCCCGGCACCGGGGGGACGTCGATGAGTTCGTACCCGTGGACAGCGACGAGGCGATCGCCGAGATGCGCCGGCTGGCGCGGGAGTACGGGATCTTCGTCGGACCCAGTTCCGGTGCGCACCTGATCGCTGCCCGGGCGCTGCGCGAGCGGTACGACGACGTCGAGCACGTGGTGACGTTCTTCTGCGACGAGGGCGAGAAGTACATCAACGACTACTGGCTCGACTGATGCCGTCGGCGCGAACATGACTGCGCAGGTACTGGACGGCAAAGCGACAGCGGCGGAGACCCGGGCCGAACTCACCGAACGGGTGGCCCGGCTGCGATCCGCCTTTGGGCTGATGCCCGGGCTCGGCACGATGTTGGTCGGGAACGACCCGGGCAGTGCCTCCTACGTCGCCGGCAAGCACCGGGACTGCGCCGAAGTCGGGATCACCTCGCTGCGCCGCGAGCTGCCCGCCAACGCCACCCAGGCCGACGTTCTGGACGTGGTCCGTGAACTGAACGACGATCCCACCTGCACCGGCTACATCGTCCAGCTGCCGCTGCCCGCCGGGCTGGACCCGAATGCGGTACTGGAGACGATGGACCCGGCGAAGGACGCCGACGGGCTGCACCCGACCAACTTGGGCCGCCTCGTCCTCGGGCAGCCCGCGCCGCTGCCCTGCACCCCGCGCGGCATCGTTGCGCTACTGCGCCGGTACGACGTACCGATCGCCGGAGCCGAGGTCTGCGTGGTCGGCCGCGGCATCACCGTGGGCCGCCCGCTCGGCTTGCTGCTGACCCGACGTACCGAGAACGCCACGGTGACGCTGTGCCACACCGGCACCCGCGACCTCGTCGATCGCGTCGGCCGCGCCGAGATCGTGATCGCCGCGGCCGGCGTACCGCACCTGATCAAGCCGGACATGATCCGGCCCGGGGCCGCCGTACTCGACGTCGGGATCACCCGGACGGACGCCGGGCTGATCGGCGACGTGCACCCCGACGTCGCCGAGGTGGCCGGCTATCTCGCACCGATGCCCGGCGGGGTCGGTCCGATGACCCGCGCCATGCTGCTGAGCAACGTGGTCGACGCCGCCGAGCGCTCGGTGCTGGCCGGCTGAGCTCAGCCGGCCAGGCCGGGAATCGCAGAGGTCTCCACATCGGACGCCTTGGTCCGAATCGCCACCACCGACAGCACCAACGCGATCACGGCGAAGACCACACCGACCTGAAACGCCGAGGAGATGCCATGGGCGAGAACGGCTTCCTGGATGCCGGCTGGAGGCTTGCCGGTACCAGCGGCCTTCGCGAGCTGCGCCTTCTGCTCATGGCGACTCGCAGTTCCGAACACCGTGACCAGAATCGACAGGCCGAGTGAGCCACCGACCTGCTGCATGACGTTGAGCAGGCCCGATGCCGCCCCGGACTCCGAGGTCGCGACGCCGTTGACCGCGGTGATCGTCAGCGGTACGAACAGGAAACCCATCCCGGCGGAGAACAGCAGCATCGGCAACAGGATGCCGTTCACGTAGGTGCTGTTCACGGTGAGCAGCGAGAGCCAGCCCAGTCCCGCGGTGGCCAGCACGGCGCCGGCCACCATGAACGGCTTCGGCCCCACCGTGAGCAGCTTGCGGGAGGCGAGTTGGGCGGTGACGATGATCATGGCGCTCACCGGCAGGAAGGCGAAGCCGGCGCGCAGCGGGCTGTAATGCAGGATGTCCTGCACGAAGAGGGTGAGGAAGAAGAACATGCTGAACAGCGCCGCGGCCAGCGCCAGCATGATGCCGTAGCTGCCGGCGCGGTTGCGGTTCTGGAACAGATGAAGCGGCATGATCGGCTCATCGATGGTGCTCTCGATTCGCAGGAACACCGCTAGCAGCAGTACGGCCAGGACAAACGAACCGATGGTGTACGGGTCGGCCCAGCCGTCCTGCGCGGCGCGGATGAAGCCATAGACCAGAGCGGTCATCCCTACTGTCGAGGTGAGCGCACCGCCGAGATCGAACCGACCGGGGTGCCGCTCGGACTCGTTGACGTATCGCGGCGCCAGTACGGCCAGCAGGAGGCCGATCGGCACGTTGACGATCAACACCCACCGCCAGGACAGCCACGAGGTGAGCATCCCGCCGGCGAGCAGCCCGACGGCGGCGCCGGAACCGGATACCGCGGCGAACACACCGAACGCCCGGTTGCGCTCGGTCCCTTCGGCGAAGTTCGTGGTGATCAGGGACAGCGCGGTGGGTGAGCAGATCGCGCCGCCGATGCCCTGCAGGGCCCGGGCGGCGAGCAACCAGCCCGAAGACGTCGCCAGGCCACCGAGGAACGAGGCGAGGGTGAAGAGCAGGATGCCGAACACGAACGTCCGCCGGCGGCCCAGGATGTCACCGGCCCGCCCGCCGAGCAGCAGTAGCCCGCCGAAGGTGAGCGTGTACGCGTTCAGCACCCACGACAAGTTCGTCGTGGAGAAGTGCAAGGCGGTGGCCATCTTCGGCAGCGCGATGTTGACGATGGTGGCGTCGAGTACGACCATCAGCTGGGAGCCGGCGATGATCGCCAGTGCGAGGCCGGGATGATGGCCGCGGGTGGCCTCGCCGCCGGCCGGGACTGCGGGTGCTGTCGTGGTACTCATACGTCCTCAGTAATCGGGAGAACGGTCCCTCGCGGATGCAGGGGACCGGTGGCGATCGCGGACACGCCGCACCGGTAACGACCGGAGCATCCGAGTTATGCCCGGCCGGGTTGTTTCCCGCGGCACAGCGCGGCGGTACCGCGCCCGGAGCGGCTGAGGTTCGTACTATGAGAAGGGCATCCGGCCGTGGGGTCGGTGCGCCAGCGATGGCGCGGGCAGTAAGGAGCGAACCACCCAGCATGGCGAGTTCACAGCGAATCCGACCCAACGCCCGGGCCAAGGCCGCTGCCCTGCGGGATAAGGAGCGGCGCCGGGAAGCGCAGCGGCGGATGCTGCTGGCCCTGGGCGCGGTGGTCGCCGTGCTCGCCGTGATCGGCACGCTGGTTGTGATCAAGCTGGCGAAGGACGACAAGAAGTCGGGCACTGTGGCTGCCGTCACACTGGACCCGGCGACCGCGACCAAGGTAACCACCCTGCCGGCGGCCACCCTGGAGAAGATCGGCCGGGGAAGTGTCAAGACCCTCCCGAAGTCCATCACCGGGTCGCCGCTGTCCAAGGACGGCAAGCCCAAGGTCGTCTACGTCGGAGCCGAGTACTGCCCCTACTGCGCAGCCGAACGGTGGCCGATGGTGGTCGCCCTGTCCCGATTCGGCACCTGGCGCAACCTGGCCGCCACCACATCTGGCGAAAAGCCCGAGCCGTTTCCGAATACGCCGACGTTCTCCTTCCACGGTGCGAGCTATGCCAGCAGCTTTCTGGCCTTCGAAGGCGTGGAGACCGAGTCCAACAAGCGAGCCGGCAACAGCTACGCGCCACTGGACAAGATGACAGCTGAACAGGAGAAGCTGTTCAGCAAGTACCAGCCGCAAGGTGGCATACCGTTCATTGACTTCGGTAACCGGTTCATGACCGACGGCGCGTCGTACGCCCCTGGCGTGTTGAGCGGCAAGTCATTGACCCAGATCGCTGATGACCTCACCAAGCCGGATACGGCGGTCGCCAAGGGCATCGGCGGCACTGCCAACGCGATGACCGCTGCGATCTGCACGTTGACCAAGAACCAGCCCAGCAAGGTGTGCAACGCCACCGTCATCACCGCTTTGCGGGGCCAACTCGGTGGCGGCTGATCGCCGCCCCCCGCGTTGGGCGGCGCCGGTCACCCTGGCGTTGTCGCTGGCCGGCGTTGCGGTCGCGGGCTATCTGACCTACGAGCACTACACCACCGCCAGCACGCTGGCGTGCCCGAACAAGGGCGTACTGAACTGCCTGAAGGTGACCACCAGCGCGGAATCGAGGTTGGTCGGCGTTCCGGTGGCGCTGCTGGGATTGCTGTTCTTCCTCGGGATGGTCGCGATCTGCCTGCCGGCGGCTTGGCGAAGCCCCTCGCCGACCTTGCACTGGGCTCGGCTGGCCGCCAGCGCGTCCGGGGTGGCGATGGTGGT
>JBDUDX010000193.1:0-12580 GCA_040002735.1 Frankiaceae bacterium
TTGAAGTTGTCGTAGTTGGCGACCACGTTAAGCTTGCGGCCGTAGGAGGAGAGCCGTTCGTCGAGGAATTGGGCCAGCTCCTCCGCGTCCTGTGCACTCTCCAACCGCAGCCCCTCCAGGTTCAGGTACAGGTACAGGACGTCGTCATCCGACCGATAAACCACCCGCTCGTCGAGGCTCAGCACCGGGCGACGCGTCAGACCCATCAATGCCGGTCGGACGATCTCCGGATCCATGACCTTGGGTTCGGCGCGCACGATCGGCGCAAACTCCATCCGGTCCAGAATGTCGCGCTGCAGGTCGACCCCGGGCGCGATCTCGACAAGTTCCAGCCCATCCTCGGCAACGGTCACCTCGGATTCGGCGGCGAACGTACCGAGGAGGTACAGCGCCCGAGCGTTCTGACTGATGTTGATGAACCCGCCAGCACCGGGCAGCTTGCTGCCGAACCGGCTCACATTGACGTTGCCGTACCGATCAACCTCGGCGAAACCGAGGAACGTTTGGTCCAGGCCACCCCCCTCGTAGAAGTCGAACATGTACGCCTCGTCGATGATCGCCTGTGGGTTATAGGCGGCACCGAAGGACAGGCCGCTCGCCGGGATACCGCCGATGCCGCCCGGCTCCACGGTGAGGGTGATGAGATCACTGATCCCCTCCTCGTTAGCCACCGAGGCGACCCCTTCCGGCATACCGATGCCGAGGTTCACCACCGAATTGACCTTCAGGAACATCACCGCACGACGGGCGATGACCTCCCGCTCATCCAACGGCAGGGGGACCAACAGGTCGGAGGAGACACTCACCTCACCGGTGTAGGCCGGGTTGTACTGCTCAGCGAAGGTCTGCAGGTGATTGTCCGGCGCCGCGACGACGACGCCGTCGACCAGGATGCCGGGGATCTTCACCGCCTGCGGCGACAGGAACCGCTTCGTCGTGACCCGCTCGACCTGGGCCAACACAACGCCACCGGAATTCTTCACAGCCTCAGCGATGGACAGCATCTCGATGGTGAGTGCCTCATGCTCCATCGTGACGTTGCCCTCCTCGTCCGCGGTCGTTCCGCGGATCAAGCCGACGTTGATGGGGAACGCGGGGAAGAACAGGTACTCCTCCTCGTCGATGTGGAGCAACCGGACGAGATCCTCTGTCGTCCTGCTGTTGATCTTGCCGCCGTCCATCCGCGGGTCGATGAACGTGCCGAGCCCGACCTGCGTAATCGTCCCGGGCTTGTGAGCGGCGATGTCACGGAAGAGGTGAGCAAGAACGTCCAGCGGAAAGCAGTACGCCTCGATGTTGCCCTCGATGGCGAGCTTGCCGAGCGCGGGTGCGGCAGTCCAGTGCGCGCCGATCGCCCGCCGGACCATGCCCTCGCCGGCCCAGTGGTTCAGGCCTCGGGTCTGGCCATCACCGGGGGCGGCTCCGAAAACCAGCGTGAGGTTGCGCGGGCCGCCGATCGCGGCGAAGCGGGTCCCGAGGGCAAGGGTGAGCTCCTCGGGTACGCCGGTGGCGCCGAACCCGCCGATCGCGACGGTGTCCCCGTCCAAGACAACGCGGGCGGCCGCCTCGGCACTTATCACCTTGTTACGCTGCATGGATTCTCCAGTCCCCGGCGGGGCGGCTAGCGTACGGCAGCCCCATGGGCGATAACCCTGGGGTATGGATCGGAACTGCCGGGTGAGCCGATGCGGCATAGGGTCGCCGACGTGAGTGACGCTGTGCTCGTCATCTGGAGTGAGGAGTTGCTGCGCTACGACCTTGGGGCGGCGCACCCCATGGCACCGGTCCGCCTCGCGCTCACGATGGCGCTCGCCGGTGAACTCGACGTACTGACCCGACCCAACGTCTCCCTGGCGGCACCGGAGCCGGCCACGGACGCCGTCCTGGAGCTGGTACACGGCTCGGCGTACGTGGCCGCCGTGCGCGGGGCGCCACGTTATCCGCTCGCTGCGCCGCTTCCCGGGTTTGGCTTGGGCGATGACGACAACCCGATCTTCCACCGGATGCACGAGGCATCAGCCCTAGCGGCTGGCGGAACGGTAGCTGCCGCGCGGGCGGTCCGCCGGGGCGAGGCGCAGCACGCGGTGAACCTCGCCGGTGGCCTGCACCATGCCATGCCGTCGCGCGCTTCCGGCTTCTGCGTCTACAACGATACCGCGGTCGCCATCGCGGAACTGTTGAACGACGGTATGCAGCGGATCGCGTACATCGACCTGGACGCCCACCACGGCGACGGTGTGCAAACCGCGTTCTACCGGGATCCCCGCGTGCTGACCATCAGCCTGCACGAAAGCGGCTATACCGCCTTTCCGGGCACCGGCTTCCCCGATGAAACCGGAGCGGGCGCCGGGGCGGGCAGCGCCGTGAACGTCGCGCTGCCGCCGTACACCGGAGACGCCGGCTGGCTTCGAGCTTTCCACGCCGTCGTACCCCCCTTGCTGCACGCTTTCCGACCGGAGATCCTGATCACGCAGCTCGGTTGCGACTCCCACCGACTGGACCCGATGGCGAACCTCGACCTCACCGTCGACGCGCATCGAGTCTCATACGCGGTTCTCCACCAGCTTGCCCATCAGCTGGCCGCTGGCCGCTGGGTGGCGGTCGGCGGCGGCGGCTACGAGACCGTACAGGTCGTGCCCCGGTCCTGGACCCACCTCCTCGCCGAAATGACCGGCTACCCCCTGGACCCCAACACCGAGACACCGGGGCTTTGGCGCCAACTAGTGTGGCAAAGCACCGGCCGCCCAGCGCCCGAGTTGCTCACCGACGGCGCAGCACCGATATACCGGCCATGGGACGCTGGCCACGGCGATTCCTACGACCGGCTGGACCGCGCGATCGCCGCCACCCGGCGGGCCGTATTCCCCGAGCATGGGCTCGATCCCTACGACCCGCGATAAGCCCGCGCACCCGCGTGCGGGAGCTCCGCACGCCCGGCCGGCCGAAGCTCGCCGGCGGCTACTGACTCTGCGGAACTCCGTCGTCAAGACACAGGATGTTGCCCTCGCTGTCTTTGAACCACGCCGCCTTTCCCATGCCGGGGATAGCGGCCACCTCGCCATTCCAGTCCACCCCTGGCATGTCCTGGTACACCTCGAATACCACCCCCTTGGCTTTCAGCTCACGCACCTCGGACTCGACATCACTTACGTGCCATTGCGCGATCGTGTGGCCGGCTTGTCCCGCGTACTCGGTCTGATAAATGTTGAACGTTGTCCCGCCACCGGTCACGTACTGTAGCCATACGCCCTCATACTCGGCGGAGGGCGTCAAGCCCAACGAGTCCGCATAGAACGCCCGAGCCCTCTGCAGATCCCCCGCGGGGATATTGGCTTCGACCCTGCTGTCGTGGAGCATGATTCCTCCTGGATGCCGACGTTCGGAACGCCTGCCGCGGTAATCCGCAGAGCCTAGGCGCGGCCAACTCCTCCGGCAAGGCTCCCGGAGCGTCAGCCGAAGGTTCGCCGCATGGTCCACTGCCCGTGCCGGGACAGGGCCGAACAGTGCATCTTCGCCACGTGGTACACCATCTTCTCGTTGCTGTGGACGATGGCAGCACCGAGTACGCTGTCCGCTTCCTTGAGGCTTGGTGGGGATGCTGTGGACGGTCCCGCGCGCGTTCAACCGGTCAGTCGACCTCCCGAGGCTCCGGCGCGGAGTGGTCATCGGCAGCGTGCGTCTCGGCGACGGCGGCCCTCAGGTGAGCCGCCCCCGCTTCCGCGGCACGTCGGCAAGAGCGGGTTGTCGTGGCTGGCGGCGGCGTTGACGCTGGTCGCGCTGTCGGTCGGACTGTTCTCGGCGGGCTG
The DNA here is from genome assembly GCA_040002735.1 of Frankiaceae bacterium. Taxonomy (GTDB): domain Bacteria; phylum Actinomycetota; class Actinomycetes; order JADGOV01; family JADGOV01; genus JADGOV01. Next base: position 3,807 of record JBDUDX010000193.1, read on the forward strand.
GCGTGGTCCGGCGGTGGCGGTCTCGGTCGCGGACGACGCGGTGGTGCGCTGGCTCTCGGGAATCTCCGGCCCTGGCTATCTGGGCGTCATGCGTGCGCTGGCCGCGCTGAGTTCGTTCTGGCTGATGACGGCGACGCTGTGGGCGCTGGTGGTGGCCCTGCTGCTGCTTCGGCGGCTCCGGCATCTGATGGTTTTTCTCCTGGTGTGGAATCTCGGCGCACAGCTGTACTTCGTGGTGGGGCCGGCGGCGCAGCGGCCGTTCGGGGTGCCGATCCGCACCGCCTGGTCCGGGTGGGCGTTGCCATCGCTGCCGATCTACGTGCTGGCCGCCGTCGTGGTGGGGCTGTTGTACACGCTGGTGCCGGAGGGACGCTGGCGCAACGTGGGGAAATTGATCGGCTTCGCGGTGGTCGGCTGCTCCGCGCTCGGGCGCGTCGCACTCGGCGCCGACGGGCCTCTCGATGTACTGGTGGCCGCCGCGATGGGTGTCACCCTTCCTCTGGTGGCGTTCCGGGTGTTCACCCCGAGGCAGGCGTTTCCGGTGAACTACCGGCGGGGTCGCAGCGCGCACCTCGACATCGGCGGCGCACGGGGGCAAGCGATCCGACGCGCACTGGAGGAGCAACTGGGGCTGGCCGTGTCGGACGTGACCCCGTTCGGTCTGGCCGGGTCGGCCGGTTCCACGCCGCTGCGGATCGACGTCGAGGGTGAGCCGCAGACGTCCCTGTTCGGAAAGCTGTACGCCGAGAATCACCTCCGTTCCGATCGCTGGTACAAGGTCGGGCGGGAGCTGCTGTACGGCCGGCTGGAGGACGAAAAGCCGTTCCACAGCGTCCGCCGGCTGGTGCAGCAGGAGGACTACGCACTGCGGCTCTTCCGCGACTCGGGATTGCCGACGCCGAGGCCGTACGGCGTCGCGAAGCTGACCCCCGAGCGGGAGTACCTGCTGGTGACGGAGTTCTGCGCCGGCGCGGTGGAGTTGGGCGAGATGGCGGAGGTCGACGAGCAGCTGATCGACTCAGGGCTCCGGATCGTCCGCCAGCTCTGGGACGCCGGGCTGGCACATCGGGACATCAAGCCCTCGAACTTGCTGGTCCGCGACTCGCGGATGCTGCTCATCGATGTGGCCTTCGCCGAGTTACGACCGACGCCGTGGCGGCAGGCCGTCGACCTGGCCAACATGATGCTGTGCCTTGCGCTGCAGAGCAGCCCGAAGCAGGTGTATGCGCCGGCGCGGCAGCTGTTCACGGTCGAGGACATCGGCGAGGCGTTCGCCGCGGCCCGCGGCCTCGCGTTGCCATCCCAGTTGCGGCGGGCGCTGCGCGCCCAAGGCCGCGATCTGCACGGCGAGTTCATCAGACTCCTCCCCGCCCCGCCCCGGCCGGTCGCCATCCAGCGGTGGAACCTGCGCCGGGTGCGCTGTGGGTGGGCGTGCTGGTCGGCCTGTTCGCCGTCGTACAGAGCCGGTCGACGTTCACCCTCACCGCAGAGAGCACGGGAAACCTCCGAGTGCACACCTTGAGTTGCCGCGAGCTGTCGCCGTTGTGGCTCACCGCCCGAGCGGTGCCCAGCGCGTCCCTGCAGCCCTGCGTACTCACGCTGCCCGCCGGGTGGAGGTTGACCGGGTTAACCGCTGAGCGCGGCCGCTCGACCTACCGCTTCGGCAACGACCGGGCCGGCGACAGTTCATTGCGAGCCACGTTGGTCTCAGGTTGCCGACTTGAGGGCGCCACCGAGGTGGACGCGCCGGACAGCCGCATCCGCCGCTTTCAGCGGGTGCCGTCCGGAACGGGCCTCGAGACCGCCTGGCAAGATGTTTTCCCCGGCGGATGCCTCGACGTCCGGCTGCGGTCGGACAGCACCGACGCCGACGTCAACGCGCAGATCGCCGGGGAGGCGCCGCTGATCCTCGGCTACGTCACCCGGTCAAGTCTGGCCGCCGCCTTGCACGACCGGTCCGACGGCCGCGTCCGGCTCGACCCCGCGTCGCCACCCCGGTGAGGCTCGACGGAGTGGGCGCCCAGCCCCTTCTGCGGTCGGCGGCCTTCCTGGGCCTGGCCATTGTCCCGGTCCGTCGCGGCCGGGTTAGCGTCGTCGAGCGGACCCTCTTCGCCGCGGTCAACGGCCTCCCCGACGGGCTGCACCCGGCGCTCTGGCTGGTGATGCAGAGCGGCGCTCTCGGTGAGGTGCCGCTCACCGCGGCGTTGGCGGCGGCCACCGGCCGACGGCAGTTGGCTGCGCGACTCGCGATCTCCGGTACGACGACGTACGTGCTCGCCAAAGGCATCAAGGGAATCGTTCGTCGCGGTCGTCCGCACCAGCTTCTCCACGGTGTCCGGATTCGCGGTGGCGAGGCCGGCGGCCCAGGGTTCGTCTCTGGACATGCCGGGGTGTCGATGTCCTTGGGTGGCGACCCTCGCCGCGGGAACCGACCCACGGGTGCGCCCCGCGCTGCTCGCGATCCCGCCCCTCGTCGGATTCGCCCGGATGTACGTTGGGGCGCACCTCCCGCTCGACGTCGTCGGTGGCGCGGCGTTCGGCCGGGCGGTCAGCGCCGCCCTCGACCACGTCCCGAGCCTGCGACCGACGCCGTTCCCGCAGCCAGCACATCGGAACCCCGGCCTGGGATGAACTGACGACGGTCTTCTGTGACTCGCCGAAGGTCGGTCCGTTCTCCCGCTGCTCACCCGTCCAGGGCTGCCCGCTCAGGTCGGTCGGGACGGTGTGGAGTCGACTGTGGCGTAGGTGCCGGCAGCCGCGAGGTGCGGGGTGGCAGGCCGATGCCGGGAGCGGGACGTGAAGTAGCCGACGACCATGACGATGATCCACACCGGCGCCAGGTACAGCGAGACCCGGGTGTCGGAGTCCGAGGCCATCAGGATCAGCACCAGCGCGAGGAAGCCGAGTACGAACCAGTTCGACGCCGGCGCGCCGGGAAGGCGGTACTCACTCGGGGGCAGCCGGCCCTCCTTGACGTACCGCCGGTAGCTCAGATGCGCGTACACGATCATTCCCCAGACGAACACGCCGCAGACCGTGGCGACGCTGGTGATGTAGGTGAACGCCCGGTCGGGGATGAAGTAGTTGATTACTACGCCGATCAGCATGACGGCGAAGGAGACCGTCAGCCCTATCGCCGGAACCTTCTGCCGGCTCACCTTCCGCAGCGGCGCCGGCGCCTGGCCGTAGCCGGCGAGGGTGTACAGCATCCGGCCGGTGCTGAAGATGCCGCTGTTGCAGGAGGACAGCGCCGCAGTCAGTACCACGAAGTTCACCACCCCGGCGGCGGCGGGGATGCCGACCTGGTCGAACACCACCACGAACGGGCTGCTCTTCGGATCCAGCCGGTCCCAGGCGACGAGGGACATGATGACGAACAGCGCGCCGATGTAGAACAGCAGGATCCGGTAGATCACCTTGTTGATCGCGGATCGGATCGTCTTGTGCGGGTTCTGCGCCTCACCCGCCGTCACGCCGATCAACTCGACGCCGAGGAAGGCGAACATGACGATCTGTAGGGCGAGGAACGGCCCGCTGAGGCCCTTCGGAAAGAACCCGCCGTGAGACCACAAATTCGAAAACGACGCGGTGTCCCCGAGGCTGGTGAACCCGAAGATGATGATCGACAAGCCCAGCACGATCATCACGAGGATCGTCAGCACCTTGATCGCGGCGAACCAGAACTCGAACTCGCCGAACAGCCCGACCGCGATCAGGTTCACCCCGAACAGCACCACCAGCGCGACCAGCGCCGGGATCCACTGCGGCACGTTCGACCACCAGTACTGCACGTAAATCCCGACCGCGGTGATCTCCGCCATCGCGATCACCACCCACATCAGCCAGTACGTCCACGCGGTGACGAACCCCGCCCACGCCCCAACGAACTCCTCCGCGTACGTGGCGAACGCACCCGACACCGGCCGGTACAGCAGCAACTCCCCCAACGCCCGCATGATCAGGAAGATCACCACGCCGGCCACCGCGTAAGACAGCAGCAGCGACGGGCCGGCCTTCTGGATCGCCGACGCCGAGCCGAGGAACAATCCGACTCCGATCGCCCCGCCGATGGCGATCATCTGGATGTGCCGCTCCTTCAGGCCCCGGTGGAATTCCTCCACCTCACCGCCCGTCGGAACAGCTGGCAGCGGCTGCTCTTCCGATCGACCGCCCACGACGCACCTCCACGCCTCGCCCGACATGCATCGGCGTCGCAACGTACCGTGACGGGCACGCCGAGCGCTAGAGCAGATTCCCGCAAAGGCGACGAAACGGGTTCGAATCACGGGGGAAACGTGCCGCAGCGGACGCCGACGTGACTATCGCGCCCGGTGAGGTCAACACTCCACCGGTCGGTGACCGTTGCGAACGGCTGAAGCAGGTGCCACGGTGGGGTACCTACGGCCAGAATCGTCCGCACATCGCGGAACCGAGGGCCGCCGAGAGGAGAGTTGGCATGGCCACGATCGTCGGGGTGCCGAAAGAAATCAAGGACCGGGAGAACCGGGTTTCCGTGCAGCCGGACGGGGTCGTCGAACTCGTCCACGCCGGCCAGCAGGTGGTGGTGCAGGCCGGTGCCGGTGTCGGCAGCGGCTTCCCGGACCACCTGTACGCCGAGGCTGGTGCGACGATCGCCGCGGACGCGGCGGAGGTCTTCACCGCCGCTGACCTCATCGTCAAGGTCAAAGAGCCCATCCCGCAGGAGTACGAGCTGTTCCGCCCCGGTCAGCAGCTGTTCACCTACCTGCACCTCGCCGCGACCCGCCAGCTCACCGAGTTCCTCCTGGACAAGCGCATCGACTCCATCGCCTACGAGACGGTGCAGACCCCGAACGGCCGGCTGCCGCTGCTCACCCCGATGAGCGAAGTCGCCGGGCGGATGTCAGTGCAAGCCGCGGCGTACCACCTGCAAAGCTCCGCCGGCGGCCCCGGCCTGCTCCTCGGCGGGGTACCCGGCACCCCGGCCGCGAAAGTCACCATCATCGGCGGTGGCGTCGCCGGCACCGAAGCCGCGAAGATCGCCATCGGCATGCATGCCATCGTCCGAGTCCTCGACGTCGACCCGTCCCGCCTGGCCTACCTCGCCGACATCTTCGAAGGCCGCCTCGACCTGGTCATGCCGAACCGGACCCGCACCGCCGCCTACGTCGCCGACTCCGACGTCGTCATCGGTGCGGTCCTCGTCGCCGGAGCCAGAGCACCCAAACTGATCACCCGGGAGATGCTCGCTGCCATGCGCCCCGGCAGCGTCGTCGTCGACATCGCCATCGACCAAGGCGGCTGCTTCGAAACCAGCCGGCCCACCACCCACTCCGACCCCACCTACATCGAGGAAGGGGTCATCCACTACTGCGTGGCGAACATCCCCGGCGCGGTCGCCCGCACCTCAACCCTCGCCCTCACCAGCGCCACCCTCCCCTACCTCCTCCAAGTCGCCGCCGCCGGCGTCACCGGCGCCGCCGCCGGCAATCCCGCCCTCGCCCACGGGTTGAGCACCCTCGCCGGGCACCTCGTATCCGAGCCCGTCGCCGAAGCCCACGGGCTTCCCTACCAGGACCCGAGCACGCTACTGGCCGCTTGATCGTCCGGTCCGGTAGCCGGCGCGCTCCCCGACCGGACCCGTCTCAGTGCAGGGTCCCTTGGCGGTCGAACTAGGCAGTTGTCCCTGTCGCTGCTGCTGGGTGGGCTGTTCTGCACCGGCGTCGAGACCTGCCGGTGCAGGAAGGCGGCATGTCAGAAGGCTGCATGCCCGAGCAGGACCTCGGGACAACGGCGCCTACCTCGCCCGGTACGACGACGTGTTGACCGGTACGAAGAACCCATCGACGTCTCGCCTGCTCGCCTCCCATCAAGCACGCCGTGAGAACATCCGGGGACCATTTCACACTCGGTCGGTTTATCGTGCAAGCGGGTGCGTCGAGGAGTGCCGCCAGCGCCGGCCGTCGCGGGCGATGAGTTGCTCGGCTTCTCGCGGTCCCCAGGTGGCGGCTTGGTAGAGCGGGATCGGGCTGTCGTCCTCCGCCCACGCGGCGAGGATGGGGTCGACGATGCGCCAGGACCGCCCGACTTCGTCGGCCCGGATGAACAGTGTCGGGTCGCCGATCAGCGCGTCGAGGAGGACGCGTTCGTAGGCGTCGGGCGACTGCTCGGTGAAGCTCGTTCCGTAGGAGAACTCCATGGATGCTTTGCGCACCCGGAAGGAGTGGCCCGGGACTTTGGCGCCGAACCGCAAGCTGAGCTTCTCCTCCGGTTGGACGTTGACGACCAGGGCGTCGGGTTCGAGCGCAAGGGCGTTTGGCGAGATCAGCGGCAGGTGCGGCGGCCGCTGGAACTCGATCGCCACCTCGGTCATCCGCTGCGGGAGCCGTTTACCGGTGCGGACGTAGACCGGGACGCCGGCCCAGCGCCAGTTGTCGATGTCGAGTCGGAGCGCGACGAAGGTTTCCGTGGAGCTCAGCGGGTCGACGCCGGCCTCGTCGCGGTAGCCGGGCATCAGGTCCTCCCGGCTGCCCCCTCGGCTGTACTGGCCGCGGACCGCGTTGGCGGCGATCACCGCCGGGGTTTCCAGCGGGCGGATCGCCCGGAGCAGCTTGAGCTTCTCGTCGCGGATCGCCTCCGGGTGGAACGAGGTGGGTGGTTCCATCAGGAACAGCGACAGCACCTGCAGCACATGGTTCTGCACGATGTCGCGCATCGCGCCGGCGCTCTCGTAGAAGCTGCCGCGGGTGCCGACGCCGAGGGTCTCCGCGACGGTGAGCTGGATGTTGTCCACCCAGGTGCGGTTCCAGATCGGTTCGAAGATCGAGTTGGCGAAGCGGAGCGCCAGCAGGTTCTGCACGGTGTCCTTGGCGAGGTAGTGGTCGATCCGGAAGATCTGCTCCTCCTCAAAGGCGCTGGAGATCGAGGTGTAGAGGTCCTTCGCGCTGTCCTCGTCCCAGCCGAACGGCTTCTCGATCACGATCCGGGTGAAGCCGCCTCCGCTCCCCGTACTGAGCCCGGCCTTGCCGAGGTTCTCCGCGATCACCCCGAACACGCTGGACGGAGTGGCGCAGTAGAAGACCCGGCTCCCCGCCGTCCCCCGGGTCCGGTCGATCTCCTCCAGCGCCCCGGCGAGCTGGTCGTAGGTCGCCGGGTCGTCGTAGGAACCGCTGATATACCGCGCCGAAGTGATCAGGTCATCCCACAGGTCGCTGACGGCGGCGTCCCCCCGGCCGGCCGCGACCCGAGCCCGGTCGCGGAACTCCTCCTCAGGTAGCGCCGACCGGGCGACGCCTACCAGGGCCATCTCGGCCGGCAGCCGGCCGTGCCAGGCGAGTTGGGCGAGGGCCGGCAGCAGCTTCCGCTCGGTGAGATCCCCGGACGCACCGAAGATCACCAAGGCGCAGGGCGGGGACCGCCGGTCGGCGTCCTCCGAAGCTTCCTCGAACACGTCAGCCACCTTCCGAAGGACCAAGCAAGACGCCCGTGTTGGTGAGACGAACCGCAGCCGGCGGCAGCGCGCCGGTCAAACCTACGCGCGTACCACCATGGTGCCGCGTGTGCAGCAGTTCCTGCGCGGTCCGGTCCGACCTAACCAATCCAGTTGTGGCGACGACCGGCTATGCCCCGAGCGGAGCATCAGTTCGACGGGGTCTCAGCACCGCGTCGATCATGGATTCTGCCATCCAGTCCTGGTACTCGGTGAGGCTCCAGCCGCAGCGCAGGACGAGGCCATCCGCGACTTCGCCGCCGTTGAGCACCCAGAGCCGGTGGCCGGCGCGTGCGGCGGTGAGGCGGGGTCGCAGCGCTCCCTGGGCGTCGAGGTGGGTGGCGAGGGCGGTAGTGCCGGTCAGCCGCGCGCGCTCGGTGGTGTCGATCAGCTGCTGAAGATCGGAATCGCCGGCGGCTCCGGCGCGCAGTACACGAGCGAAGGGGCCGAGGCGTTCATAGATCTGGCGGGATAGCCGCGCGTACACCGCGAGCTTGCGGGCAGGGTCCGGCTCGGCCAGCAACGCCTGGATCTGCGGGCGTGCGCTCAGCGGGGCCGCGTCGAGGTCCCCGGCGATCGTGACGTCCCAGACCCTCTTGGCCAGGGCGGCCTTGCCCCCGCCGATGGCGGAGTAGACGGTCTGAGTGGCAACACCGGCAACGGCGGCGACGTCAGCCATGGTCGTGCCGGGATAGCCGCGCTGCAACAACAGCTCACGGGCAGCGGCGACGATTCGCTGCTGAGTCGCCGCGGCGTGCTGACGCCGCCGTGAGCTGTCGTATTTTCGCTTGACGTCTTCCGACATTGGCGGGAACCTTATTCCACTAGAATTACAGTCCATGGCACAGTAGGGCATGACGCTGGACCTCGCGACGCAGGGACGGCGCGCGTGCCGGACGGTGGAGACCGGGAACGTGGCCCACGTAGCCAACAACTACATCGCGGCGGGCTGGATAACCCGCGAGGCAGCAGCCGAGCCTCCCGCTGCACAGGGCAGGGGGCCGCAGGCGTTCGCTGCGACGTCCGCTGGCTGCGTACCGGGTTGTCCGAGATCCGCATCGATGAGCACCAGGCGGTCGTCGCCGGCCACACGGTGGTGTCCGCGGCCACCATGAGCGGCCGGCTGGCACAACAATCCCGCGAGCCCATGGTGCTGCGGGACAACGAAGCGGCGGGTTGCAGCGAGCGACGCGCCGTCGGCAGCTATCCGTAGATATCGAGGTTGATGTGCTCGTGGACGAGCGCGGCGAGCCCCCGTTACCTTCTTGATGACCCCAGGGTGGGGTTGCAGGCCACTGATTCAGGC
>JBDUDX010000194.1:0-4240 GCA_040002735.1 Frankiaceae bacterium
GTTCGTGCACGCGGTCGACGACGTGCAATACGGGCTGGGGGAGGGGCCGTGTCTGAAGGCGGTCGACACCAGGCAGACCCAGACGTCGGGGTCCCTGGGTGGGGAGTCGCGCTGGCCGCGGTTCGGACCTCGGGTGGGGCGGATGGGGGTGCACAGCGTGCTGTCCCTGCCGATGCTGCTGCCGGATCGGGTAGTGGGCGCGTTGAACGTCTACGCCCGTGCCAAGGACGCGTTCGGCCCGGACGCGGTGCGGATCGGGGAGCTGTTCGCCCGTCCGGCGGCCGTGTCGGTGCACAACGCGCAAGTCCTTGCCCAGTCCCAGCGCCTGGCCACCCAGCTGGGGGAGGCGTTGACCAGCCGGGCGGTGATCGACCAGGCGCTTGGGGTGCTGCGGAGCCGGACGGGGGCCACCGCGGAGGAGGCGTTCGACCGGCTGCGGGTGATGAGCCAGTCCCAGCACGTGAAAGTCGTGGAGGTGTCTCGGGTGCTGGTGGAGGAGGCGGTACGCCGGGCCCGGGCCCGGCAGGGTGCCGGCGGGCACGATGACATCCAGCTGTGACCGAGTTGTTGGCCGCGAGCCGGCGGAGCCGCCGCCGGCCTGTTCGGGGCGTAGTGTCGAGCTGGCGGATCGGCATCATCCGCAGCGTGTGCGACGTGCCGGACCTGGGAGGTGCGCCTCCCCATTCCGGACCACGCCGGGCACCATCAGGCCGGGCTAAGGCTGGGCTGTCGATTGTCCCCGCACCGCAGCGGTTCGGCGAACGGACCAGCCCCAACGCAGCATCCTTTCCGTCAGGGGAACGCCGGTGACGTACGACGCCGCGACGTTAGCCGTTCAGCTGGCGTTACTCAGCGGTGACCGCGACCGAGGAGAGCGGCTGGCGCTCGCGATGAGCCGGCTCGGCACTGCTGTCGCTGGGGCGGTGCCGTCGTGCCTCGCGGTATCGATCGTCCTGGATCGCGCTGCCGGAGCAATCACCGTCGGCACCCTTGTTGGCGGTACCGGCTCGGATGTGGTGCGCGCCTCCTTGGCCGTGCCCCTGTCCGCCGCGGAGGACGGCGACGTGCTGATCCTGCGGGCCGGTGAGCCGGGCGCGTTTCTGCTGCTGGTGGATGACCTGGCGGGGCTGCTGGGCCCCGGTTACCCGCCGATAGAGGTGGATCGGCATCTGAGCTGGCCGTCAGCCGCGCCCGGCGAGTCGTTGCCGGCATCATTGGTCGACCTGAGTGCGGTCAACCAGAGCGTAGGAGTTCTGCTCGACCAAGGCTTTCCGCTGGAGGCCGCGCACCGGGAGCTGCAACGCCAGGCTGACGTGGCGGATGTCAGCATCGGGACGGCCGGCCGTTTACTGCTGGAATCGCTGCCCCGGGCCGGGCCGGCTGACCCCTGCTAGCTCAAGAGCCGGGCGGGTGGACTGCGGGTGTCGATGGGTGGACTCGCCCCGCCCGGGTGAGCAGTGCGCCGATACGGTTGAGCTGTCGTGCATTCCGTCCAGCGCAACGGGCTGTCGCAGTCCCAGCCCAGCCTTCACGCGGACGTTCACGCGTATTCCTTGGCGGCACGGCAGCGGGCCGGTGAATGTGTTGGTCGGGTTCAGGTTCGCTTCCGAAGTCCTTCAGCGACCCCCTTTTGGCGTGTAACTGTCAGGTTGTGATGCCGAACCTTGACAGCAGTCCGATGCCGGCGCACAGTCAAGGTGCTGGGTTGTCAGCCAGTTCGGAACGGGAGCGCCGCGAGTGCGCCGCGCCCCGGGAGCGGAACCGCTCACCGCCGGACCTTTCCAGTCACCTCTATGAGGGCACTACAGACCATGAGTAGTTTGTTGACCATTGTCATCGTCTTAGCCGTGTTGGCGCTGTTCGGGCTGGTCCTGTCGCTGCGCATCGTCAAGCAATACGAGCAGGGTGTGCTGTTCCGGCTCGGGCGGGTTATCGGAGTGCGCAGCGCCGGGCTGACGTTCATCGTCCCGGTCATCGACGTGCTCCGCCGGGTGAGTCTGCGGATCATCACGATGCCGATCCAGTCCCAGGGGATCATCACCCGGGATAACGTCAGCGTCGACGTGTCCGCGGTCGCGTACTACCGGGTGGTCGACCCGGTGAAGTCGGTGGTGGCCATCGAGGACGTTGCGGCGGCGATCAACCAGATCGCGCAGACCACTCTGCGTAAGGTGGTAGGTCAGCACACCTTGGATGAGACGTTGTCCGAGACCGACCGGATCAACCTGGACATCCGCGAGATCCTCGACGTGCAGACCGAAGACTGGGGAGTCGTCGTTACCCTGGTCGAACTCAAAGACATCCAGCTGCCGGACAGCATGAAACGTGCGATGGCCCGCCAGGCCGAGGCGGAGCGGGAGAAGCGCGCCAAAATCATCGCCGCCGAAGGGGAGTCCCTGGCCGCGGCCGCGCTCGGCGACGCGTCGGACATCATGATGGCCCACCCGTTGGCGCTGCAGCTGCGGAACCTGCAGAGCTTGGTCGAGATCGGCGTGGACAAGAACACCACGGTCGTCTTCCCCGCGCCGCTGATGAGCACCATCGGCGAACTCGGCGCGTTCCTCGCTCGGGAAACAGCCGCCGTCGGCATACAGACGCCGCCGCTCACCACCTCACCACCCGCCGCGGTTACACCATCACCGGCCGGCACGCTGCCGGTCCCCGTTGTGGCGTCCAACGGAGCACCCGTCCCAACCTGACCGGTAGATGCCTTCAGCCCACGTCATCTGGTCGCCGGTCGCCGCTGCTCGTGGTCGACGCGATGCGGACGGCGGTAAGTCGTTTCGATGAAAGGGAATGACATGCGGTACGTCTTACCCGGGCAGCCGGGCAGCCGGGTGAAGCTGGAGCTGCGGTATGAGAGCTTCATCCGTGACAAGCCGCTGGCACCGGCCGAGGTCGATTGTCGCGTCGATCGGAGCATTCCGACCGGCGGTGCGACCGCGGATTGCGTGCCGTCCTCGTTGGCCGATGTGCAGCGGACGGTCGACGCCGATCCCGCGGTCAAGGATGCGTCGGGCGACGCCTCCGTCGCTGCCCACGCTGAGGTGCTCGGCGCGTGAAGATTGCTGTCGTTCCGGCGGCGGTGACCCTGCCGGCACCGCTGCCCGGCCAGGCAGATGCGCGTGCCGTGAAGACCCGGTTGCCTGGTGCCGGCCGCGTCACGCCGACAAAAGCCTCACCCAAGCGAGCGACGCGGGCCCCTGCCCTCCCGCTCGCGCGCCCTTCAGCGGCGCGTGCCGTCAAGCCGCGGAACGCCCTCCGGGCGCCGCACCGCCTTGTAGCCACGCCGAAGACCGCACCCCGGCAGCTACTGCCCTCCGCGTTGGTGGTGAAGGGCACCAGCGCACCTGCTGTGACGTAAACGATCACATGCTCCACCCATTACGTCTCCTCGGGAGCTGCAGGGGAGGCACGGGTCACGATATGACCACGCCGGACGACCAGTACGACGTTCGGCCCTTCCGGCACTCTTGTTGCACGAGGAATGGATGTATCCGACGCGACAGGCACTGCCCTGGTGGGTTCGGCTCAGCGTGACAGCGAAGGCGGAACGACCGGCCTTCGCCTTGAATGTGGTCTTGGGGGAGTCCTGCGGGTAGCGGCGACGGCGGGGCGTGACCGTCATCGTTCGTGACGCGTGGGGGCCGTGTCGGGAGCGGTTGCCCGGAGTGGGGCGAAGTTGTCGTAGTTGACCACGACGTTGAGCTTGCAGCCATAGGCTGCCAGCCGCTGGTCGAGGAACTGGGCGAGATCCTCGACGTCCTGCGCGTTTTCCAGGTGCAGCCCTCCGAAGTTGAGGTAAAGCTACGTCGTCGTCGGGGTGGTTCGCCCGAAGTGGTTCAGGCCGCGGGTGGCCCGGTCGCCCTGGCCGGCGCCGAAACCACGGTGAGGCCGGCGGGGGTGCCGCTGCGCAGGAAGCGGGTCTCGACCGCGGCGAGGAGTTCCTCCGGTACGCCGACGCCGACGAAACCGCCGACCGCAACCGTGTCACCGTCCAACACCACACGCGCCGCCGCCGCGCTGATCACCTTGTTGCGCTGCATACCTCTCCACCTCTCGCCGGCTCGCTGATGCGCACTCCCCAGTACGTCGGACCGCGGGTTACGGCTTGCGGATCACCACCCTGGCCGTAGTGGCAGATACAAGTCTGTGCCGGCCCGGTTGCCAATGGCCCTTGACCGGCGGTCCGGATCCTGCAAGCCTCGGGACATCGTCCGCCAGGCGGCCGCGACCCGGG
>JBDUDX010000195.1:0-17987 GCA_040002735.1 Frankiaceae bacterium
ACTAGTAGTACCAGTGAGGCTCCGCCTCGGATAGCCGAGGTGCCACTTACCTTGACGGGCGCGGCTGTCGCTGCAGGCCGCAACCCTCCACCGGCGCCGGAGCAGCACGAACTGCCGCGCCTCGCGCCGGCTCACGTTTCACCCGGCTGGCAGCCCAGCCTCGGTTGTCCGGACCACTCTCACTGCGCTGAATCCCAATCCCGGAAGGGGCGGGCCGGTCGCGCTGCGCGACATGGATGCCTTGCGCATCAAGGTTTGGAGCAAGATGCAGCCCTGTCAGAGCCTGCTCTCGAAGCAGCCGAACGTCAACAAGAACTCAAGATCAACGTCAGAGTTTTCAACACTAAGGATCCCTAGTGGCCAGCAGACGCAGTGGTCTCAACCAGGCGACAGGGGGTGCCGATGACGCAAGAGGTCAGCAGTGTTCGTCAAGCCTTTCCTGTCGGGGATGGGCATCGGGAGGGGGTTTGCGCGGTGGCCGGTTCGCGGGCGGTCTTTGGCCGGTATGTTGCGGCCGGTGCGGCCTGTATCGCCGGCTATTTTCGGCTGCCGCCGGCGGGGCAGAACCTCGCTTTTGTGGCGTCGAACTTGGTGGCCTTCACCGCGATCGTGTTCTCCTGGCGGCGCCGCGGGCTGGCCCCGACGTCGGGTTGGCTGCTGCTGGCCGCGTTCCCGCTGGCTACCGCGGTCGGTAACAGTGTCTACTTCGTCAACGACACCGTCCGTCACGTGGCGCCGTTTCCCTCGATCGGGGACGGGGCTTTCCTCGGCGGCTATCTGCTGCTGGCGGCCGGCCTGCTGCGGCTGCAGCACGCCCGCACCGCCCGGCGCGACCTGCCGGCCGTGTTGGACACGGCGATCATCGCTGTGGGGTTCGCGGCCGCCTCCTGGGTGGTTTTCATGGCCCCGTTGCTGCACGACTCGGAATCGAGCCTGTTTCAGCGGCTGACCGCCGTGGGCTATCCGGTGGCCGACGTGCTCGTGCTCGCGGTCGCCGCGCGGTTCTTTCTCACCTCCCGCCGGCGGGGGCCGGTATTCGGCTGGCTGGCCGGCACGGTTGTGATCATGCTGATTGCGGACACCGTCTTCGCCGTCCTGAACCTCCTTGGGATCTATCACACGGGGCACCCGATCGACATACTGATCTTGAGCTACAACCTGGGGTGGGGGGCGGTGGCGCTGCATCCGTGCGCCGCCGATCTCGCCGTGCCGCCCGAGAGGGCCGCGGCTGCCCGGCCGAGCTGGTGGCGGCTGGCGGCGCTCACCGTCGCATCGCTCGTCGCGCCGGGCGTGTTGATCGCCCAGGTACTCGGCAACCACCTGCGGGACGTGATCGTCACCGCGAGCGCGTCGGCCTTGCTCTTCCTCCTCGTCGTGGGCCGGATGGCCGGCTTGGTCCGCGCCCTGGAATCGGTGCTGACCCAGCGCCGGGTCCTGGAGACCCAGCTGGAGCACAACGCCTATCACGATGACCTCACCGGCCTGGCGAACCGGCGGATGTTCCTCAACGCCGTGCAACAGGCCCTCGAGCGGCGACCCGGTGGCGGCGCCCAGGTGCTGTTCTTGGACCTCGACCGTTTCAAGACCGTCAACGACAGCCTCGGTCACGCCGCCGGGGACATCCTGCTCACGGTCACCGCGAACCGGCTCCGGGCTGCGTTGAACCCCGCCGACACCGTCGCCCGCCTCGGCGGGGACGAGTTCGCCGTGCTCCTCAGCGAGCAGCTGGCCGGCCGGTCCCTGCCCGAGGTCTGCGCCGCGTTAACCGCAGCACTAGCGGTGCCGGTACCGGTACACGGCCTGGACCTGAACGTCTCCGCCAGCATTGGCACCGCGCAGGCCGAACCCGGCGACGGCTTCGAAGACCTGATGCACCGCGCGGACACCGCCATGTACGCCCAGAAGGCCCGCATCGACCGGCGCGCCAACGCTGCTCCACAACCCAAGCCAGCAGCAGCGACCCAACAACGGTAAGCCGGCCGTACCCGGCCCCGCGCGTATTCCTGCCGGTCAGCTTGTTCGACGTGGGCCGATGACGGCCGCGCCTGCGGGAACGAGGACGAGGTCGCCATGGAAGCTCGAGGCGACCATCACCGCAGCCCGCCGGCCGCCCAGCGGCGCCACGATGGCGCTCAGCATCCCGGTCGACTCAGGATCGTGCGGCTCGTCCCCGTTCCACAGCGCCGCCCACGCGATCTGCGCTGTGTCGTCGCGCCGCACCCCCGTACGTCCGTCCGGACCGAATTGGCAGCGGCGGCTGAGGGGGTGTGATGCCTGCCGGCCGTCTGGTGCTCCCGCCGCTCACCGACACGGATGTGGCGGCCCTACGCGCCCAACTCGAGCGTGGCCGTAGCCCGCGAGTGCGACTACGCGCCGGCGGTACCGGCACCGTGGTCGGCGTGGGCGACCCGGCCGGTGACGGCCCGGAGTACATCCGGGTGAAGGTCACCCTCAACGGCACCCGGGACACCCTGCCCTTTGCCGCAGAAGACCTCGCAGCAGCCGCCGGCGGCGCGAAAGCCAGCAGCGCGGGGAGCCGCACGCCGTCACCCGCGGCTCCGGCCGCCGCACCGCCAGCCCCGATCCCGCCGGCCGGGTTATCGGCGGGTAAGGCCGGGCGCCGGCGGCCGCAGAAGGCGCCGCAGCGCGTAGCGCCGAACGTGGTAATCACGCTGCGTACGGCGGGGCAGGAGTGGCTGGTCGATGCCGCCCGGGACGGTGTGACGATCACCGAAGGTGTTGCGGTGTCCGCCGAGGTCGTCCAAGCCGTCGCTGACGGCCTGCACGACGCGAAACTGTCTGGGGCGGTCGCCGACGTGGCCGCTGTGCGCCGTGCGGCCGCCGCTGCCACGGTGGAGCGGCTCCGCGCTGAGCTGGCCGCGGCCGAGGGTCTCCTCACCAGCTACACCGACGATGCGGGCCGAAGACCCGCCCGGTAGGTCTCCGCGGGTACCGCTGGGGCGACGGGCAGGGCCAGCTGGTCGGCGTACGGGTTCCCGGCGGCGGAGGCTGCGGTGAACGCGGCTTGGTTCCAGCCGTCGGCGAGGGCGGCGCGGATCGCCCGGGCCCGACCGGCCGGGCCGCGTAGGTCGACCACGCTGGTATATCCGCGGGCGCCGCGGCCGCTGCGGTGCATCTGGGCCATGTTCTGCGCGTGGGTCCCGACCCGTAGATGTTCCAGCGCGACGCAGCCGGTCTCGTTGCAGGAGTGCAGCAGCGGCACCTGGACCGGGCGCAGCCCGTGGGCGAGTTCGAAGACCCGTAGGTGGGGCCGGACGGTCCGCGCGGAGCGGCCGGCGCCGGACCGGAACCGGCCGTAGCCGTCGTCCCCGATTGCGCCGATCCAGTGGTGGCAGCCACCCGGCCGCGGGTCGATGACCACCTTGGCGAAGAACCGGGCCAGCTCAGCGGCCGCCGGCGCAGGGAGGACCCGCGACCCGTCCAAGGTCAACTGCACGGGCCCCTTCTCCGAGCTGCCCGGCACGGCCACCAGCGCAGCGTAGAACCGGCCGCCGACACTTCCCGGCCATCAGCGGGCCTGAGCGGGCGAATGCCGGCTGCCAGTGGCGGGCCGCAAGCCATGGTCACCGGGAAGCCGGTTCTGTGGTTGCTCGAGCAGCAAGTTCCGGGGAAAGCCGAAACCCCGGCGGTTTGGCCTGCCCGAGGGCTACCAGGGACCGTTCCGGGGTCTTCACAGCTAGGTTACCCGGGTGCCTTCGCTGTCGCCACTGGTTGATCCCACAACAGCCGGCCGGATCGAGCGAGCGGTCAGTGCGGAACGGTTCGCCGGCTATCGGGCCGAGTGTGGTGGCGACCGGGTCGCGGCCGTCGAGTTGTACCGGTGGAACGGGGAGTTGAGCGGCGCTTTCTGGGAGACGCTCGGCCACGTCGAGGTGCTTCTGCGAAACGTGCTCTCCAATCGGCTGGCCGCCCGCCAGGAACGCCTGGGCCGTCCGATGTCCTGGCTCACTGACCCAACCGTCGGTCTGGACAGCCGGGGCCGGGAGGACATCACGAAGGCCCGGCGGCGGATCCACGCCAAAAGGAAACAACCCAGCGATGGGCAGGTGATCAGCGAGCTTTCCTTGGGGTTCTGGCGTTTCCTGCTCACCCGCCGCTACCAGGGCCGGCTGTGGCCGGACCTCGCGACCGGTTTCCCACACGCCCCAACCAGGAACCGGCAGCTGGTCGAGGATCCCGTCGTACGCCTGCATGAATTCCGCAACCGGCTGGCTCACCACCAGCGGGTCTGGAGCGAGCCCGTCGCAGACCGGTACGACGACTGCCTCTTGCTGGCCGGTTTCATTGACCCGGCAGTCCGGGACTGGATCGGCGCTTCCAGTTCCGTCCCGGCCGTGCTCCGCTCCCGCCCATGACGATCAGGCCTGTCCCGCACAGCCGTTGGACCGGTGTGGCTAGTCACAGCGGCGAAGCTGCGCCGCCGTCTTGCACGTCACCAGGTCGCTGTCTCCCTCACCTCGCTCGAGCTGATCCAATTCTCGTTGAACTGCACGCTGACAGCGGATTCACGGGTTGGGACGCCTGCCATCAGCGCCTCTGCTACTCCGGAACCGGCGGGGAGGGGGCCGGAGGGCGCTCGGGTGGGCGTCGGGGCCACCGGCCGCGGCCGGGTACGCGGCCGCCGGCGAGGAACCGGGCGCGGGCGGCGGCCCGCAGCCGTAGTAGTGCCGGTGGGAGGTGTTCGGCGCGGAGCTGGATTCCCCATTGCTGCATGCGGTTCCGGACGATTATCTGGAGTCAACGTGACCGGGACGCCGTCGCTCGGCCCCTCTCTCCGAGGGTTCCGATAGCCGACTGCGCCATCACCTCCGGCCGCTCGCCCCTCGGGCATTTCGGTCAGCGCTGATCGCTCGGCCAGGGTGAGCCTGGCGCGTCCACTGGCGCAGCGGCGTATTCCAACGCCGCGAATGACGCACAACGGGGGCGACGTGTCTGCCCGGACGCCTGTGATCACTGATTGTTAACCGCGAGATGGTCACGGCCTCGGCTGGTCGAGGAAGCGGTCCATGACCTTTTCTACCGTGGTGTAGTGCTGGCTGAACCAGAGCATGTGGCTCTCTGCCTCGGACAGGAACAGGTGAGAGTTCTTGATCTGCGCGGCGAGCAGCCGGGGGTGTGAGAGGGGAACGCTCCGGTCGTAGGTGCTGTGCACGATCAACGTGGGGACTTGGACGTCACAGGCATCACCGCCCGCGGTGTTGATGTCATTGAGGAAGCCCCGCCGAGAGCGGAACGCGGCGAACAACTGGGCCAGCTCCCGGAGCTGCTGTTCGCTCAGGCTTGCGACGACGTCGGCGGCGTCCAGGGTGCTCAGGTTCGACATCATCCACCGCACGACAGCTCTCGGGTTCTTCTCCACGAGGAGACGAACGGCGCGCCAGGTGCCTCCCTCCACAAGGGGGTTGAAGGCGGCGTAGGCCCCGACCCGCGTCCTGGTGTCCGGCCACGGCGCGAAGCTGACCGCACTTTGCAGGATCAGCTTGTCCACCAATGGGTGGTGCCGCGCGGCGAGCGTCAGGGCCGCCCGGCTTCCTGCGGAGATGCCGACGACGACGACGCGGTCGATCTGTAGATGCCGAAGGAGTTCCTTGAGGGCGTCAGCCCATCTCGGCAGCTGAGCCCCGGTTCGTAGCGGAGTCCTCCCGTACCCGGGTCGGGAGACGGCCAAGATCGTGAACCCCTGGTTCAGGAAGTAGTCCTCTCCGAGTCGGACCTCGGCGCTGCAATGCCCGCCGTACTGGAATAGGGCCACCGGGGACCCCGTACCAGCCAGCCGGTACTCGACGTCGCCGAACCGGGTGCGAACGACGTCCACGCGGGGACCGTAGCAGCGCTCGGCTGGGCGCCTGACCCAGATTGGGGGTCGGTTGGCTGGTGACCCAGCGAGCCGGATTCTCTGAGCCAGACGCCGCTGTGCGTGGTGGTCACCGCCGCCGGCGGCGGTCGACGACCTGTGGCCGTCCTGTTGGTGTGAGGGCGCGACGCTGCGGCCGTACGCGGTTCACCGGTAGCCTGCTGCGGGGAGCCGGGAAGCCTGGTCGGCAGTCGCTCCGGCCTGCCGAGGTGGTCCCTTGCACGACAGTCTGACCTTCGGCCTGCTGGTGCTCTGCGCCGCTGGCGCCGCGCTGCTCGCCGTGCAGTCACACGCCGTGGCCGAGCGGATCCGCATCCCGGCGCCCGCGCTGTTCCTGGTCGCGGCGGCGTTCGCCGTCCGGTTCGTGCCCGGGTTGGAGGAGCCACCGGCCCGCACCGTGGAGCGGATCGTCACAGTCGCGCTGCTGGTGATCCTCTTCGACGGCGGGATGGGCATCGGCGCCCGGCGGCTTCGCTCGACGGCCCCCGCGGTCCTCAGCCTCGGTGTGCTGGGCACCTTCGCGACGGTGGCCGGCGCGAGCGTGCTCGTGCACCTGGTGCTGGGCGTTAGCTGGTATCTGTCGGTGTTGGTCGCGACGGCGATCGCTCCCACCGACCCGGCCGTGGTCTTTTCCGTGCTCGCAGGGCAGGAGGTCGAAGGCCGTAGCGGGACGGTTCTGCAGGGCGAGTCCGGCGCCAACGACCCGGTGGGGATTGCGCTGATGGCGGCGCTGCTCGGCGGCGGGTCGCTGACGGGTGGAGCGCTGACGCACGTCGCCGGCACCTTCGTCCTGCAGATGCTCGTCGGGGCCGTCGTCGGGGTTGGGGGCGGGCGGCTGTTGCTGCTGTTGATGCGCCGGGTGCCGGTGCCCGGTGAGGGGCTGCACCCGGTACGCACCCTGGTTGCCGCGGGGGTGCTGTTCGGCGCCGCAACGGTCGCGCACGGCTCCGGGTTCCTCGCTGTCTTCCTGGCCGGTGTGGTGATCGGTGACGAGCGGGCACCCTTCAAGCGGGAGATCGAGCGTTTCCACTCGGCGCTGGCGAGCCTGGCCGAGATCGTCGCGTTCGCCTACCTCGGGTTCACCGTGCACCTGGACGTCCTGGCCCGCCAGGACGTGTGGCTGCCCGGGCTAGCTATCGGCGCCCTGCTCGCGGTCCTGGTGCGCCCGGTCGTTGGCCTGCCGCTGCTGCTGCCCGCCCGGCTGAGCCGGGGCGAGACGGCGTTCGTGCTGTTCGCCGGGCTCAAGGGTGCGGTGCCCCTGCTGCTGGGCAGCCTGCTGGCTCCCTTGGCCGGCGGGGACCGGCTCTACGGCGTCGTCGTAGTCGTCGTGCTGGTGTCCGTGCTGTGCCAGGGCAGCCTCGTGCCAACCGTCGCCCGGCTGTTGGGCGTACGGATGCGCACCGTCGAGCCGGCACCCTTCGCCTCCGGAATGCGCCTTCGGGAGGAGCCGTCGGGTGAGCGGCGGCTGACCGTCGCCGCCGGGTCCCTGGCTGATGGCAGCCGGATCAACGAGCTGCCCGGGCTGGCAGAGGGCAGCTGGGTCAGCATGGTGCTGCGGCATGGCGCCCTGGTCCCGTTACGCGGTCACACCCGCCTGCTCGCCGGCGACGAGGTGCTGCTCCTCGTCGACCCCGAACAAGACGCCCGCAACGTAACCGCGCTGTTCACCCACTCCGACAAAACCGCCGGCTGACACGCCACGCCATTCCCCCGACAGAGCTACAAAGGCCCCCCGCATCGGGCGGGCGAGGTGCGGCAACAGCTGCGTCAGCCGACGTTGCGGGTCGGTCGCCCGGCGATTGGTGCGTAGATGGACCAGTTGCCGCCGGCGAGTTGGCGCCACTTATCGGCTGTCTCCGGCGTGAGCCCGAGCAGGTCGGCCAGGATGGCGGGCGGAACCTCACGGGCTAGCTCGAGCAGCGCGGTGTTGCGGGCGCGCCGCGGCGGAATCCCCATGTTGGTGAGCCGCCGGTGCAGGCCCTTGTCGCCGATCGGTTGGCCGGCGCGGCGGCCGGGGAACAGCCAGTCGTCCGCCCGCGGGAAGGAATGCGCGAGCCCGGCGACAGTCGCGTCGTGGACCCGGCCGGCGGCCAGATCGGCAGCCACCTTGTCCAGGGGTGCGGGCAGCACGACGGCTTCATCGCCGAGCCTGATCGTAGTCTTGGTGCCGGTGACGATGACGTCGCTGCGGCGAAGCACCGTTAGGCGGCGCGTTGGTTGGCTGTAGAGCAGCACTAGGCAGCCGAGCAGCCGATGTGTACCGGGGAGGTGATTGTCGTGGAGGAAGCGCCTGGCCAGTTGCCAGTGCTGCTCGGCGGGTAGGAACGCAGTGGGGCCCCACCGTCGGGTGTCGTTCAGCGTCGCCTGGCCGGTGAGGCGGTTGCGGGCGGCCCAGCGCAGGAACACCGCCACGGTGGGGACGCTGCCCGGGTGCCCGGCCGACCACCGGTCCAGGACGGCTTGCGTCAGGTGGTGCAGGTCTGTGTCGTGCTCGCGTAGCCAGCGCAGGAAGCGCCAGGTGATCCGCAGGGTGTTGGTGGCGGCATGGCAGACGCCGACGGTCTCGGCGCCGGCTGCGGTGCGGCGGCGGAGTCTCGGCAGCACGCAGAACCTGGCGTACCGGCGCAGCACCTTGGCGTCATCGGGGTGCGCGCTGTCCAGCAGCGCGGTCAGGGTGCGCTCCAGCCGAGAGGCGTGCTCATCCCTGTGCGGGAGCGCCCTGCTGGTGACCAGCAGCTGACGCAGGTGCTCGACGGCGTTGGCGGCGCCCTTCAGTCGCCCGGCCTGCTCGTCCAGCGCCTCGTGGGTGAGCGGCAGCTGCCCGTGGGCGATCGCGATCAGCAGATCCCGGCTGCGACCGGCGCGCAGCCACGCGATCGCCGTGCGGGGTGACGCGGCGTCGCCCAGGACGGACACGAAGCCGGCCAGCCGCTGGTCGACGAGCCCGTCCGGGCGGGTCAGCGTCGTCCGGAGCAGCGTCCGCAGCCGGCACCGTTCGCAACGCCGGCTGCCGTCCGCGGTCCGGACCAGCGCGAAGATCGTGCCGTCGCAGATGTGGCATCGCTCGGAGCCGGCGCCGCCGCACCTCGGGCATGCTCCGTCGCCGGTGTCGTCTGGCTGGTGCGGCCGGGGATGTCCGCAGCACGGGCAGAGCCGCTGCGGCAGGCAGTAACAGGAGCTGCAAAGCGCCTCGTCGCCGAGCCGGAGCTGGACAGGCGCGGTCCGGCCGCAGCGGTCGCACGACGCCACCGCCTTCACTCGAGGTACGCCTGAGCGGCGGGCACGCGTCGGGCGTGGAGTGGCACAGGGGATGCATGGATCGACCGCGGCGGACGGGACGCAACGGGTGCAGCGGACCGCGCCGTGCTCCCGGCGGCGGCATAGCGTGGACTTCCCGCCGCACTCGGGGCAGCGGGCCCGGCGTGCCTGGCCGGCGCAGCGTTCGCACAGCGGCTTGCCGGCGCCGGTGCGGCCGCCGCGGGGCGCAACCTGCCGGCACCGCGAGCAGGCCGTCATCGTCATTTGGCGGACGCAGGCCCGGCAGGCCCCACCGCCGTTGCTACTCAGCCGGCGAACCATTGGAGCGGTGGAGCCGCACCACTCGCAGCCCGGCAGCGCCACCCGGCGAACGCCACCGGCCACCAGCTCGCGGATGAACGCCTGGGTCACCGCTCGGCTGCGCGTGGTGCCCCAGGTGAGGAACTCCGGGTGCGCGGACAGCTCAGCCACCAGCACCGCCCGCCGATGGGCTTTGGGCGCCACCCGCGCCATGGCCAGGGCGACGACGTCCGGGTCGGCCTGAGGGTCAACGGCCAGGACCACCCGGACGATCGACGCCAGCACCAGGTCCCCGTCCGAACCCGGCAGGTGCGGCTGACGCGCGGTCCCGTTCGATGAGGTCACTGCTCGGTGAGCCGGACCCGGGTTGGCCGGGCTGACCGGTCCGTCACGGCCGGACCGTCCTCGCCGGTGCCGCCGGCGGCCCGGACCTTGCCCTGCCGCTGGCTGATTGTGACCTCGATCAGATCATTGGGGCTGCACCCGAGCGCGTCGCAGATCGCGGCGAGGACCTTGACGTTCAGCCGCTCCGGCGGCTGGGTGACCAGCCGGTAGACCTGGGTCGCCGACAGCGTCACCCCGCGCTCGGCGAGCAGCGGCATCAGATCGGTGGTAGCGAACATGCCGTGCGCGGCCATCAGCTGCCGCAGCTTCCAGTCGATCCCGACCTGCCGCACCCGCATCGCTCACCCCTTCCCGTTGCTCTGGCCGGCGGCGAGCCGGTCCAGCGCGGAGCGCAGCGCCTGGTTCTTGAAGTCGCCGCTGACGCCGGTGTAGAGCGCGGTCGTCGCGCCCCAGGCGTGGCCGACTTGCTGCTGGACGAACAGCGGGTCGTAACCGTCCTCGACCAAGTGAGTCACGTAGGAGTGCCGCAGGCAGTGCGGATGCAACTCCGTCGGCAGGCCGACCTGGTCCCGGTACTCGGCGAACCGCCGGCTGACGTGATCCAGCCCGATCCGCCCGCCCCGCTCCGTCGGCCACATCACCGACCCCGACGCAGGCCCGTACTGAGCCCGGACCTGACGCACGTACTCCTCGATCACCTGCGGAACCCACGGCATCACCGTCAGCACCGTCCGGCGGCGCGGCGGGCTGCCCTTACTCGTCTTGCCCCAGCGGACGGCAACCAGCCCGTACTTGCCGAACTCCGGCGCCTTCGGGTTCGAACCGAAGTCGACCAGGTCCAGCATTGCCGCCTCCCGGCGACGCAACCCGAACGCGTAGATCACCTTGAACAGGGTGGCGTCGCGCCACGCCGCCAGCCACCCCTTGCGACCCTGCCGGGCCCGCACCGCGACCTGCTCGTCGGCGAAGTCCATAAACGCCTCGATCTCGGCGCGGGTCAGCGGCCGGACCTGTGGGCGGGCCTCCACCTCCAGGACATGAGAGACGGTGTTCCACTCGTGGCAGACCTGAACCGGGTGCGACCCGAAGCGCTCCCAGCACAGCTCCCCCCACTCATAACGCGGATCCACCAAGTAGTCGCAAAACTGCCGGACACGGCCCTGATACGCCCGCAACGTCGACGAGGTGATGCCGCGGCCGCGTAGCTCCACCGACCAGTCTTCGACATCGGCGGGCCGCCACTGCCACGGGTACTCACCGACGAAGTCACTGAACTGACGCACCGCCGACAGCCGAGCTTCGACCGTCACCGGGCTCAAAGCTCGCGCGGCCATCTGCGCCCGCCAGCCCGCCAGCATCGCCTGCGCCACTGTCTCCTCGGGATGCAGATGCACCACCGACGCCGGCACCAACTCCGCCGCGCGCACCCCGCCGCGGACCGGGCTGTTGGCCATCCAGCTCCCTCGTCAGCGGGCGTTTAGCAGACGGTCATACCTTGCACCTAATGCACGATCGCTGTCAAAGCGCCAGGTCAGAGCATGCGAACATCGACCATCCCGAATGACAGGTGCTACGAGTGCGCTGCCTGGCGCACCTGCATAAAGCGCACTCTCTGAAGTGTCCCAATGCCTATCAGGTGCAATATGGCGGGGTTCTGGGGTCATCCCACCGGCCACCGTTCCAGCATGGCAGCTATCGAACGTCTGTTTGAAACCCGTAGGTGGCGGCGTATGGAGCGACTCGGGTTCGGTTCATGGGGTCGGGCCTGCGGCCCGAGGCTTCGCCCCGTTGGCCGGGTCGGGTGGCCGGGGATCGCCCAGCCTGATGGGTGGGGGACCCCGACCAGTCAAGACACCGCACGGCTGGGGGCGTCAACAAGGGTTGTCAGGACGGTGTCGGCGGCGGTCCTGCATCGAGACTGACCGGAAGAAGGCGGGGCGGTCGACGCTTGGGCTGCGCGCCCTGTCGATGAGCCGATCGATGACTGTGCCTAGACCTGGTCTCAGAACTCAGTCAGCGAGTATCTGTTCGCGCAGGATGTCGGCGTGACCGCAGTGGTGGGCCAGTTCGCGCAGAACCTGCAAGTACACCCAGTGCAATGTGCGGGGCCCGGCGCGATGGCCCGTCACGACAGCGTCCAGCGACAGGTCGGCCACGGCCGACCGGGCCGTCGCGCAGACCTGCCTGTGGGCCGCCTTAACGCTGGTAACGGTGTCGCCGTCAGCGAGTTGGAAGGACTCCTCTGGACTGTGCACCAGGCCGAGTTCCAGACGGGGTGTACCGCCGATGCACTCCTCGAACCACACTCGCTGCATCCATGTGACGTGCTTGAGTAGCCCGAGCAGCGTCGTCGCTGACGGCACGAGCCGGCTGCGGGCTTGCTCGTCGGTGAGGCCATCGAGTGTGCTCTCGAGAGCGCTGCGGTACTCCTCGACAAACGCCTCGAGCTGGATGCGGTCGTCGTCCAGCAGCACGTCGAACCAGCCCATCAAAACCTCCCGTGACAGCGCCAACCGCAGGCCCCAATGGCACGTGCGTGCGGCGTTGCAGAGCGACGTCAGCGATCGTAGGACCTGGTCTCAGGACTCCCGCTGCACGAGTCGGCGCAAGTTGCTGATCTCGGTTCAGTGAGCTGTGGGCTCGGTGAGAATGTTGCGCACGCTCCGTGGTTCACGACCGAGGAGTGCACCTAGCAGGGGGTCGACGCCGGCGAAGAAGCCCTCGTTTGCGGCCTGGTACATGCCCAGGGTGAAGCGGGCCACGAGCTCCGGCTGCCCGGCGGCGATGCGGGTGGCGACCCACTCCTCGGGGTCCACCACCACGCACCGGATCTGCCGCCCCGTCAGCTCCGACACGGTCGCGGCGATCTCCTCGAACGTCGGCGCCGTGCTCGCCGTGAGCGTGACGGGGCCGTCGTAGGCACCGTCGGAGGCCAGGACGGCGGCGGCAGCCTGGGCGGCGTCTTCGCGGGCTGTCCACGACACCGGCCCGTCGGCCGGCACGGTGATGCGACCCGTCTCACGCCATGACCCTGCCAGCCAGGTGAGGCTGTGCGCGTAGAAGCCGTTGCGCAGCGAGGTCCAGGCGATACCAGACTCAGCAAGCAGCTGTTCGGTCGCGGCGTGATCGCGTCCTGGGGCGAAAGGAGTGTCTAGCGCGGCGCCCTGGTGGCTCGTGTACAGGATGCGACCGACTCCCGCGGCGACGGCGGCCTCAATCGCGCTGCTGTGCAGGCTGACGGCATCCGCGCTCGGGTCGTTGGAGGACACGAGCAGCAGCTGGTCAGCGCCAGCGAAGGCGGCGGGAAGCGAGGCCGGGTCGGCGTAGTCACCCCGGCGGACCTGCACCCCCCGCTCGGCGAACCGCTGGGCCTTAGCGACGTCGCGAACGGCGACGGCGACCTCGTCTGCGGGCACCCGCTCGAGCAGGTGGTCGACGGTCGCTCCGTTGAGCGCACCGGTCGCTCCGGTCACGATGATCATGTGACTCCTTCCTGTCGTTGATTTCCACGGAACCAGACTTAAGGTAGCACTGGAAGCAGCACCGATAGCACACCTGCGTTATCGTTGAAAAAGTGAGCAGGGCGGCCAGCAATCGCAGCGATACGCGAACAAAGATTGTCGACGTCGCCGCCCGCCTGCTGCGCGAGCAGGGCCCGGCGGCGGTGACCACGCGCGGGGTAGCCGAGGCGGCTGGTGTGCAGGCTCCGGCGATCTACCGTCTGTTCGGTGACAAGGACGGCCTGCTGGAGGCCGTTGCTGAGCATGCGATGACCACCTACGTCGACGCCAAGGCCGCGGAGATGCGGGCGGCGTCGGCGGACGGCATCGATTCTCTCGACGATCTACGCGCCGGATGGCGGACTCAGATCGATTTCGGCGTCGCGAACCCGAGCATCTTCCGACTCTTGAGCGATCCGGATCGGGTGCTGCACTCACCTGCGGCGGAAGCGGGCAGGCGCGTTCTGCAGTCACGAGTGCACAGGGTCGCTGCCAGCGGGCGGCTCCGGGTCAGCGAGCAACGCGCCGTCGGCCTTATTCAGGCAGCCGGCATCGGCGCCATCCAGACGCTGCTCTCGACGCCGGCTGGGCAACGCGACGCCGGCCTTGCGGACAGCATCTACGAGGCCGTCCTCCGGCAGATCCTCAACGACGCACCCGGACCCGCGGAGAACGCTCCGACGGCCGCGGCAGTCGCCTTCCGCGCGGTCGCACCCCAACTTGACATTCTGACTCACGCCGAACAGCAGCTCCTGGTCGAATGGCTCGACCGCGTCCTCGACCACCTGTCGCGCGATCGGCATTGAGCGCGCAACGGGCCGCGTTGCGGGGCCGGTGCGACCCTCGCCGCGACTGCTGGGCCCGCAAGGCTCCGGTTGACGGCCACCCGGCGGCCGGACCGCCGCGGGCGAGCGCGTCGAGCGCGTCGAGCCGCGCTTGCAGCGAGGACGGGTCACGGAACGCCAGGCATCGGCTTCCCGGTACACGCCGCCGTGCCGTGGGCAGTGGTCGAGCTGTCCGACGAGCTTGTTCGCCAGGTTCCGCAGCGCTGCTTCGTGCCGTTCGCCGGCGGCTCGCCGCCGGTCGTAGTGCGCACGAGCGGCAGGGCTGACGGCGATGGCGCTGTTAGGCCCATTGGCGGCAGGTGTCGACCAGGCGGTTGCCGCCGCGGCGCAGCACGACAGCTCGGTCCGGGGTCAGAGGCGCTGGCCGCCGGTCAGTTCGATCTTCGCGCCGCTCGCCCAGCCGAAACCGTCGGCCAGGAGCAGCGCAACTGCCGCGCCGATGTCGTCGGGCACGGCGAGGCGCCCGAGCGCGGTCACGTCGCGCACCATCTCGCCGACCTGCGGGTTGTCGCGGACCATGCCGCCGGAGAAGTCGGTCGCGACCGCGCCGGGAGCGACGACGTTGACGCGGATGCCGCGGCTGCCGAGCTCCAGCGCCTGATAGCGCGTGAGCACCTCGACGGCGCCTTTGGCCGCGGCGTACGCCGCCGAGCCGGGCATGGTGATCCGGACCAGGCCCGAGGAGACGTTGACGATCCGGCCGCCGTCGGCGAGCACGGGCAGCAGCGCCTGGGTGAGGAAGAACGGCCCCTTGAGGTGCACGTCGACGACCTCGTCGAACTGCCCCTCGGTTGTCGCCGCGAACGACGCGTGCAGCCCTGTGCCGGCGTTGTTGACGAGAAAGTCGATCCTCTCGCGCCCGAGCTCGTCGCGCAGCGCGCGCTGCAGATGCTCGACGAACGCCGGGAACGACGACGAGTCCGCCACGTCGAGCGGCAGCATCACGGCCTTGCTGCCCGCGGCCCGCACCTCCTCGATGAGCGAGTCGGCGGCGTCCTTGGCGGCGACGAACGTCCCCACGATGTCGACGCCGGCGCGGGCGAGGTGTAGGGCGGTGCTGCGGCCCAGGCCGCGGCTCGCGCCGGTGATCAGAGCGGTCTTGCGACTGGTGGCTGAGGTCATGCGTCCATCATGTGCTGCCTCCCGGCTGTCGGGGAGAGGAGCCCTTGTCCAGGGATCGGCGGTCCCTGGACGCCGCTGTGCGCACGCCGCACGCTGGAGCGCGTGGACCGCATCTCTCTCGCCGACTTCCTGCGCCGCCGACGTGAGGCCCTTCAGCCTGCGGACGTCGGCCTGCCCGTCGGCCTGCGACGCCGTACGGAAGGGCTGCGGCGAGAGGAGGTCGCCACGCTCACCGGGATGTCGACCGACTACTACACGCGCCTGGAGCAGCGGCGGGGGCCGCAGCCCTCGGAGCAGATGCTCACGGCCCTGGCGCGCGGGCTGAGACTGACCCTCGACGAGCGGGACCACCTGTTCCGGCTCGCGGGCCACGGCACTCCCGGCCGGGTGCGGCGCACCGAGCACGTCCCGCCGGGGATCATGCGCGTGCTTGACCGGCTCGCCGACACACCCGCACAGGTCGTCACCGACCTAGGCGTGACCCTCGTGCAGAACCGGCTCGCCGTCGCGCTGCTCGGCGACCAGACGTCGCACGACGGGCCGGCCCGCAGCGCCTACTACCGCTGGTTCCTCGGCGACCCGGCCGAGCGCGGGCTGCGGGCGGAACGCGAGCACGCGGCGCAGAGCCGGCTCTGGGCTGCGGACTTGCGCGCCGCCACCGGCCGCGGCACGCCGGGCGCGAACGCGCTCGTCACGCAGCTGCTGGCGGCGAGCCCCGAGTTCGCCGAGGTCTGGGCACGCCACGAGGTCGCCGCCCACAACGAGCAGCGCAAGACACTCGTCCACCCTGAGCTCGGCGAGGTGGAGCTCGACTGCCAGGTGCTCCACAGCGAAGACCGGGGTCAGCGCCTGCTCGTCTTCACCGCGACGCCGGGCACGGTCGACGCCGACCGGCTCGAGCTGCTGGCGGTCGTGGGTCGCCAGTTCACCGGCTGACCAGCCAAGGGCGACTAGATCAGTGCGGCTCAATTCAGCTCGGGTCCCGCTTACCCCGGGCACCGGGCATGGTCATGCTGCGATCGGGTTGGGGGAGGTTCAGGAGTGGGCACCCCAGGCGTCGGCTCGCGGTACTGGACGGGCGCCCTAATGGAAGCGCTCGAGGTGCGATACCCCACCAGCCGTGGCCGCCCTCAGCGACGAGCAGGCGTCACCGGTCTTGACCAAGAGCTCAAGCTCAGGCAGCCTCCCGCACCCCCGCCCCGGGCGCCGACGTACCCGTGTCGGACAGCAGCCCCACTAGGGCGCTCCGCGGGCCCAGCGTCGGCACAGTTGGTGCGGCGCCGCGACCTGGGCGTCGTCCAAGCCGGCCCGTCTCAGGGCCGACGCTTCTTGGGTGCGAGCGCCGGGCCTGAAGGCACGGCAGACCCCAAATGGCCGTCAGCAGCTAGACTCAGAGATCAATCCGAAGTGCAGGAAGCAAGATATGCCTTTGGCTGCCAAAGCTCTGGCCCTGGCGGGCCGGAGCTGGCATCCTCGGCGAAAGCGCCCCTTCGCGCCGGCGCCGCCGGCGCTTCGTCAGGGGGGCAGGCGACCCGGCGGGGTCGCGGAGGCGCTGTCCCGACCGGGCGCGGTCGAGACAGGAAAGCGCAGGCATCGAGAGGAGGGGAATTGGTGACCGACGAGCCGCAGCCGGCGGGCGAGACCGCGCCGGAGGGCGGGGCGGCGGTGGCCACCCGGCATCGGGATCACCGCTTCCCGGGCCGGGGCCGTCGGATCACCGTCCGGTTGGACGAGGAGGAGTTCGCCGCGATCGAGCTGGCCGCCGGCCGGGCGGGGTTGACCCCGACGGGGTTCGTCGGGGGTGCGGCGTTGGCCTCGGCGAAGGGAACGACGCTGCCGGGGTTGTCGGGGGAGCGGGAGGCGCTCACCGAGTTGATGCAGGCCCGGGCACAGGTGCGCCGGTTCGGCGGGAACGTGAACCAGGCGGTGGCGGCGTTGAACAGCACGGGGGAGGCGCCGGAATGGCTGGCGCAGGCGGTGGAGCTGACGGTGCGGGCGGTGCGCCGGGTGGATGAGGCTGCCGAGCTGTTGATGCGCAGGACGCGGTGAGCTGGTGATCGGGAAGGTGTTGCGGGGGGAGCGGGTCGCCGGGCTGATCCGCTATCTGTATTCGGAGAGCCCGGCGCAGCAGGAAGGCCGGAACCGGCGGAATCCGCACACCGATCCGCGGGTGATCGGGGGGTTCGACGAGCCGGTGGTGTTGGAGCCGGGGGTGGGGGAGCGGGGTCGGGACTTCCGCCGGCTGGTCAGTTTGTTGGAGCAGCCGCTCACGGCGGCCGGGGTGGGTCCGGAGAAGCGGCCGGTGTACCACCTGGTGATCGCCGCCCGGAAAGACCCGAAGTCCGGGGAGATGGTTGACCGCTACCTGGAGGATGCGGAGTGGCGGGACATCGCGGAGGAGTATCTGGACCGGATCGGAATCGCACCCCGAGGTGATGATCTGGGCTGCCGGTGGGTGGCGGTGCGGCACGCGGATGACCACATACATGTGGTGGCCACCCTGGCCCGGCAGGACGGGCGGCGGGTGTTCCCCCGCAACGACTTCTACCGCGCCGGGGAAGCGTCCCGGGCTGTCGAGGAGAAGTACGGCCTGTCGGTGACCGCGGCGTCGGATCGGACGGCGGCGAAGCGGCCCACTTATGCGGAGACGGAGAAGGCCGCCCGGCGGGGGCACGCCGAGCCGGCGCGGGATGCGCTGCGCCGGCAGGTGCGCACTGCGGCGGCCGGCGCCATTAGCGTGGC
>JBDUDX010000196.1:0-3038 GCA_040002735.1 Frankiaceae bacterium
CCGCCGGCCGGGACGCCGCGCTGGCCCGGGCGGAGGACGTCGCCCGTGAGGAAGGCGCGACCCGCGCCGCGGAGACGGTCCGGGTAACCCGGGAGTCGCTGGGGGCGCTGCGGGTGGAGGAGCTGCCGATCCAGGGTTACGACGCGCTGAACGCCGGCATGGCGAGCGCCCGGATCGAGAAGCTCGACTCGCTGCGCGACGTCCATGTCGTGCTGAGTTACGAGCAGGCGGAGAAGGACCGGGTGAGCGTCATCCGGGCTGCGGAGAACCGCTCGGCGGACCTGACCGCGCAACTCAGCGACGTCACCGGCTGACCCGACCGCCGCCTTGAGAGCTGCCCGACCGGCCCCTCCGTAACCCGGAGGGACCGGTCGCTGGCATACCAGAGCAGGCCGGTCGGCATCGGCGGGTTCAGGCCCATTCAGGTTTCGAGCGGGTTCACTTAGGCGGTGGCGGGGTGAAGGTCCGGCCCAACAGCCGGAACCGGTCGGGGTAGGTGCGCGCCGCGACTTGGGCCAGCACGGCGTGCCGAAGCTCGTTGATCTTAACGAGTAGTTCGGCTAGATCTTGTTCGCGGCTTGAACTCCAGCCGACGACTCGGTTCAACACGTTCGCGAGTTCTTCGGTCAGGTCGAGGGCGTGAAGTTCATCCGGCGTCAATTCGGTATTGATTCTGATCTCGTTCGTGTCTGCCATGAATCTTCCTATCTCTGGACTAAATAAATCAAGCTCGTTATGTGTCGCCAGCCGACAGTGCATCAGGTCATGAGACGGGCACCATAACCTAACCTTCGAATTGGGCGTCGTCGGTATTAGGTGTTCGGCGTCGACCGGTCCGCAGCCGTTCGGGCGGACGGGTTCGTCCAGTACTGGCGCCCAAAGGCTCGTCACCTGAAGGTTGTTCAGCCAGTCAGGCAGGTAGCTTGCCAGTCCTGCAGTCCGCTGCCCGCTGCGACCGTGTCCGCTACAAGATCAGCCTGTAGCCGAACCGCCGGGTCCGAGTGCGTTGCAGGGCGCGAATGGAGGTCGGGGCGCGCTGGCCCAGTAGGAGCTCAGAAGGGCTGCGGCTCAGCCGGATTGGGCACAGCGCCGGCGGCGGGCGCGCGCGTCGTTGATAGTGAAGGTCGGGCGTTGTCGTGGCCGATCCGGCCTGGCGATCTTTCCTTTTCGGCCTCCTCGTGGCTACCGTTGGGCCGCGGGTTGCGGCGGCGGTGGAGGTGCGATGGTTCCACGGCGGGAGGGGCCCGGGGCTGCCAAGCCCGGTTCGGCAGGCGGCCGGGGGGCGGCGCGCGGGGGCCCGCTTGAGGTAATTCACACGCTGGAGGCATCGCGGCGGTCGGTGTCGGCGCAGCCCGTCTCGCCGGCGGTGACCGCGGCGCAGATTGCCCGGCTCGAGTTGTACCTGACGGAGAAGGCCACGGAAGGGTGGTTCGGCGCCGAGGAAGAGGAGTTGCTGGGGGCGCTGGCGGTCGCGGCTGGCGCGGCGATTGACAACGTGCGGCTGCACGAGGCGGCGCAGCGCCGCCAGCGTTGGCTGGAGGTTTCGGCGGAGGTCGTGGATGAGCTGTGGCGGGGGAGAGCGACCCGCCGCCGCTGATTGCGGCCCGGTCCCGGCAGGTGGCCGACGCCGCCCTGGCCACCGTTTTGGTGCCGCTGGCGGACGAGCCCGAGTCGTTGTTCGTCGCGGCCGCCGACGGGGTGGGCGGCGCGAACCTGCGGGGCTCTCTGGTGCCGCGGGAGGGGTCGCTGGCCGGGCAAGTGTTGGCCGAGGACGGTGACCTGCTGGTCGACGACGCGCCGCCCGCTGGTCGCGGTGAGATCGACCGGGTTGGCCACGATCGTGTTGTCCAGCGCGCCGGACTGCAGGGCCTGCTGTGTGGCGGCGGCCAGCGTGGTCACCTCGAGCCCGGCGGTGATGCAGGCATCGCCGGCGAGGACACCGACGCTGCGCGAGTTGCTCACCACAGCCACCCGCCGACCGAGCGGCAGCGGCTGGCTGAGCAGCACGTCGGCGACGGCCAGCAACTCCGGCACGGAGTTCACCCGCAGCACCCCGGCCTGGGTGAACAGCGCATCCTCGGTGGCCGCCCGGTCCAGCGCGGCCGCATGGTGGGTCGGTACCGGACCGGGCGCGCCGCGGCCGGGTTTGATCACGATGACCGGCTTTCGGCGGGCGACGCGGCCGAACTTGGGCGGGTTGCCGAAGGAGTCGATGTAGAGCGCGGCGACGTCGGTGGCCTCGTCCTGCTCCCAGTAGCGCAGCAGGTCGTTGCTGCTGACGTCGGCCTTGTTGCCCACCGAGACGAAGGTGGACACCCCGAGCCCACGGTGGGTGGCCGCGTCGAGCAGCGCCATGTCGAGCGCCCCTGATTGGGACATCAGCCCGAGCCGGCCGGCCAGCGGCCGGGCGCCGACGACGGTGGCGTTCCCGGACCGCGTCCGCGGTGTTCACGATCCCCAGGCAGTTCGGGCCGACCACCCGCATCCCGGCCCGCCTGGCTAGTTAGCACGACGAGTTGGCGTTCCACGTTCTCCCGATGGCTCCCAGCTCGGCGAACCCCGACGCCACGACCACGAGGTTGTGCACACACCGGCGGCGGCGCCGCTCATAGCTCGACAGGCCCACACGTCATCGCCGATCAGTGCGATCAGACTGGACAGGATGTCCGTGTCGGCGGCGAGCAGGTGGTCGACGTGCGCCTCACCGGCGTGGCGGACAGCGAGAAGTAGCGGAAGTACGCGCTGCGCTCGGACAGCCCGTGGTGCAGGTCGAGCAACGGGGCCCGGTCCGCGTTCACCGGCGGCCGGACGTGGACCAGGTTCCCGTCGACGAGCACCGCGTCGAAGTCGACGTCGCTGGTATAGGCCAAACAGCGTCACACACCCTCGCATCCCCGTCGGCGACGCCCCGCCGGTCAACGATAGGACGGGCAGACACCCCCTGAAGGCTGGGGTGATCAGGACCCGGCGGAACCGGGTCTCGCTACTTTTGCGCCGGTAGCCGGGCTGGAGCGTATTCGCTGCGCGATACCTGTAGC
>JBDUDX010000197.1:0-4410 GCA_040002735.1 Frankiaceae bacterium
CGGCCCAGTGGACCGGATCTGCCGACAGGGTGGACCGGGCCGCGGGGCTCTGCTGGCGCAGCGAAGCGCGGCGGGCTTCGAACACCGCCGGGTCGTCCATCAGCGGACGGGCGTCCGGTGCCGGCAACACCAGCGACGCCAGGACTGGCGGGCCGTCGCCGCAGAGAATCCGCGGGTCGATTCGCAGTGCCGCCGGGTGCGGCTGGGCGGGCGTGACCCACCCGTAGAACCACCCGGCGAAGCGACCATCGGGCGACGTGGCGGTGGCGGCATACCGGGCGTCCACCGGCGTTTCGGATTCGAGCAACGCCACCCAGCTGACCGGCGGAGGACTCACTCTGGGTCATCCGGAGCGGGTGCGGTCCAGTCCGGCCGCAGTGCCCTGGTGACGTCGCGGAAGTCGGCCCGCAGCTGCTCGGCGGTCGGGCGCCCCCAGAACCAGTAGCCGTCGTAGCGGGCGGCGATCGTCAGGTCCGGATGCAGGATGAAGCACGTCGGTAGGTACGGGTGGTGCACGGTGTCGGTGGTTTCACGGAGTCCGAGTTGGGCCAGCGCACTGCGATCGGCGTCGGACAGAAATGTCCACCGGGCGTCCAGGCCGGCCCGCAGCGCAGCGGCCACCTCGGGCGGGTCGACGCTGAGCGACACGAAGCGGGTGTAGGCGACCTCGGCCTCATCCTGCAGGATCAGCAGCCGGCGGAAGAACTGCCGCTCCTTGGGGCACCACCAACCTCGGTAGCAGTGCAGCAGCAGCGGGTCGCCGCGGGCGAGGTCGGAGAGCTGCCGGAGGTTGCCGTCGGAATCAGGCAGCTCGAGGTCGGGAAGCCGCGCAGGCGGGCGCCACTGCTCGCGGCGGGCGGTCGGCTCCACGAAACTCCTTTCCGGATTGACCTGAGTCTGACGGATGGATCCCACGCATCGCACCGACGTTCCCGGTTTGTAATCCGGTCCGGGGTTGCGGATCTGGGATCTGCACCGAAGCCTGATCCTCCGTAATCCTTCCGGAAGTGGAGGTCCGCGATGACGCGGATTCGCTTATCCAGACGAGTCGGCGGAGTTCTGACCGCCGCGTTTGCCCTGCCGCTGTCCCTGCTCGCATACTCCGCGACCGGCACGTCCGCGGCCGCCACCCCGCCCGGGATACCCGGCCAGACCAGCGGCATCCTGCCGGCTAGCAAGGTCATTCTGGGGAGCACCGTACGAGTCAACCTCGACCATCACAGCGCCACCCTGCCGCTGCATCGCGGGGCGTTCGGCGGGCGCACCGTGTGGTACGTGCTCACCGAAGCGTCGGAGGAGGGCGCGGCCCGAGATCTCGATGTCAACTTCGCGCCGAAGCTCGCCAACATCGGCATCGGCTGCCGGACCTGCGTGCAGGACGTCACGCGGACCGCGCCTACCGGCAACAAGTTCGGGGAGGCGGTCACCAACTTCGAGGGCGTCCCCGACTTCTCCCCCACGCGTGTCCTCACGCCGGGGAGCCCCGAGCCCTTTCCGCCGGCCGTGGCCAAGCCGGGTGGCGTCGGCGACGCGAACTACAGCCCGTTCATCCGCTTCCGCGGGTCGACCACGGTCTACAACGCGCCGATCGTGGCCACCGGGGACGGTCCGTTCGACGTCGTGCATCACACCAACACCGCCGACCGGGTGCTCAAGGTCAACCCGGCGAAAAAAGCCGGGCCTGGTCAGTACTACGCGGCATCCGTCGAGCTACTGATCATCAACGGTTTCGATTCCGGCCAGCCGATCCTCTACCTCAGCTCCGAAGCCTCCGAGGCGGTCACCGCAACACTCGAGCGGGCCACGTTCGTACCGCTGCTCGGGAAGACGCCGTTCCAGGGCGGAGACGACTTCGCCGGGTCCGTGCGGGAACGCATCTTCCCGTTCGTCAACGGGCAGATCGGCGCAGACAACCCCGAGGCCCAGGGCCTCGCTCATCTGATCGCCGATGGACATGCCTCCGAGGACGCCTACCTGGGCAACACCGATCTCATCGCGGCGCTGCGGCGCAACGGCGACGCGCTGAACGTCCAGGGTGACTTCCCGACCCTGACCGATCCGCACCGCAAGTTCGCCTACAGCCCGCTGTGGGAGGCGCAGTTCGGCCAGTGGACCGACAAGGCGGTTCGCCTGGGACTCAACACCAGGCAGACCGATGAGTTCCAGATCCTCAACCTGGCCGCCACTCGTTCGGACCTGCTCACCGGACCGATGGGCATGCCGTACGGCTCGACGAACGTTCTGATCAACTGCCCGGTCATCGCCTTTACCGCGAAGCAGCCGGCCGAGGACCTGGTGGTCCCGGTTCCCGGTGCCCAAGTGGAGACCAAGGGTTCTTTCACCCCCTGACCAGTCTGCGGGGTGCACGGCGCGCGACGGCGCCGTGCGCCTCGTGGTCAGAACGTGTACCTTGCTGTTAAAAGTAGTCCAGCGCGGTCGCTGGGCGGACGTCGCGAACGGCTGCCGCGACCGAACCGGCGCGGATGCTGGTACCTGCCGCTGTCTTGGCGGCTTCGGCGAGTCGTCGCACGGCTTCGGTGAGCAGGCCGGCCGGCGCCCTCGCGTAACTTAGGATCAGGCCGTCTGGCGCTGGCAGCGCGCCGAACATCGACCGAGTGCCCTGGATGGCGAGCCCCCTCGTCGCGGCGGCCGCACACAGGCGTTCCTCGTCCAGACCGGCGGGCAGCCAGAGCATGACGTGCAAGCCGCCGGCATTCCCGGACTCGGACCAGTCGGGCAGTTCCCGGGCCAGCCCGGCGAGGAGAACTTCGCGTCGGTCGGAGTAGCGGCGGCGGGCGCGGCGAATGTGCCGGTCGTAGCCGCCGCCGGCAAGCATCCGAGCGAGCACGTGCTGACCCAGCACCGGACTGCCGAAGTCATCGTCGCGCTTGGCCGAGACCAGCATGTCGTGCAGCGGCGGTGGTGCAACGGCCCAGCCCAGCCGCATCCCGGGCGCGAGCGACTTGCTTACCGAACCAACGAGGGCCACATGGTCCGGACCGAGGCCTTGCAGGCATCCGATCGGCCGCCGGTCGTAACGGAACTCCGAGTCGTAGTCGTCCTCGATGACGATGCCGTCCACGCGCTCGGCCCAGCGCAGTAGCGCATTCCGCCGGGCCGGAGACAGCACGACGCCGCTCGGATATTGGTGCGCCGGAGTGACCAACACCGCGCGGCAGGAAGTCCGCTCCAAGACCCTGACGTCGAGGCCTTCGTGGTCGACCGGGATGTCGACGATCGCGGGCAGATAGCGTCCCAGCACGCGACGTTGGACGGCATTGCTCGGCGACTCTACGGCCAGCGAGGTGTGCCCGATCTCGGCAAGCGTGCGGACCAGCAGCGACATGGCCTGGGTGGCGCCGCTCACGATGATGAGTTGCTCGGCCTTCACCATGGCGGCTCGTACCCGCTGCAGGTAGTCCGCCAGCTCCGACCGGAGGGCGGAAGCGCCCCAAGGGGCGATGTAACCGAGTTCCTCATCCGGGATGGACCGCAGCACGTCGCGGGTGGCGGCCACCCAGGCGGTGCGCGGGAACGCAGCCAGATCCGGCGGACCCGGTCGCAGGTCGATGTCGTAGCGCGGTCCGCCGAGC
This sequence comes from Frankiaceae bacterium, assembly GCA_040002735.1. GTDB lineage: Bacteria > Actinomycetota > Actinomycetes > JADGOV01 > JADGOV01 > JADGOV01. Next base: position 3,594 of record JBDUDX010000197.1, read on the forward strand.
GGAACGGCAGGGACCGCCACCGGTGCCGGCCGCGGAAGCGGCCGAGCCACATCACTGACAACGGTGCCCGAGCCGGCCCGGCTGCTGAGAAACCCCTCCGCGACGAGTTGGGCGTAGGCGTCCACCACCACCCCGCGGGACACCCCGAGGTCTTCGGCAAGCGTCCGAGAGGACGGAACCGGGGTGCCCGGCGCCAAGCGTCCGGCGCGGACCGCCTCCTTAAGCGCTTCCCGAAGCTTCTGCCGCAGCGTCGATCCCGGCTGATCGTTCAGATCCAGCGGCAGCCATAACGTACGTCGATGCTGCGGAGCAGGCTCCAACAACTGGTCCTACATTCTTCACCGAAAGAGGACCCGTGAGGAGGACCTTGGAGTGCTTACGGTAGCCCCATGGGGGGAGCGAAGGCGCCGGCCATGATGGCCGGAATCGGCGCGCCCGGGGCCTCCGCCGCCTCACTGAGCACACCGGTGTTGAGCTGCCCCGGACAGGCCGGCGGCGGCGTCATCGCCGTCGCCACCCCTGACGCCACTCCAGAGGCTCGGGAGATGCGTGCCTTGGCCGCCGCCGGTTTCACCGCGCTGCCGGTCCGACACCCGTGGGCCCTGCCGGCCGTCGTCGCGCAACTCCGCCCGAATCTTGTCCTGCTCGATGTGGCGCTCTGCCACACCGCAGTCGTTGATGTCCTCGCCGAACTCGCGGCCCTGGGCGCGCCGGCCGTCATTCTCTGCGGAGCGCTTCCAGACGCCGGAACCCGCGCCGCGCTGTTGTACGCGGGCGCGGATGACTGCGTGGCTGCGCCGTACCTGGTGGACGAACT
>JBDUDX010000198.1:0-4130 GCA_040002735.1 Frankiaceae bacterium
GAGGAGCGCGCCGACCTGGTGAAGCACCACCTCTGGGTGCTGTGGACCGACTATTTCAAGGCGCCGCACTTCGAGAAGTACCCGCAGCTCAACTCGTTGTTCAACGAGGCGACGAAGCTCGCCGGAGCCGGCGGTGCGAAGGGTTCCACCGACCCGGCCACCGGTGCCGCGCTGCTGGAGAAGATCGCCGAGATCGACCGCATCTTCCGGGAGACCAAGCAAGCTGCCTGACGCCACCGGGAGCCGGCGGTGATCCGCGAGGCCACCCCGGATGATGCGAGCGAGATCGTCGGGATGATTCGCGAGCTGGCGGCCTACGAGCGGGCAGCCGAGCAGGTCGAGGCCGACGAGCAGGCGATCCGGGCGGCCCTCTTCGGGCCGAAACCGAAGGTCTTCGCCCTGGTCGCCGAGCACGCCGGCTTCCCGGTCGGCTTCGCCCTCTGGTTTCTGAGCTTCTCCACCTGGACCGGGCAGCATGGCATCTACCTCGAGGACCTCTTCGTCCGCCCGGCCAATCGTGGACAGGGTCACGGCCAGGCCCTGCTCGGCCGGTTGGCCGGCATCGCCGTCGAGCGGGGCTACCGCCGGCTGGAGTGGGCAGTGCTGGACTGGAACACGCCGGCCACCGGCTTCTATGCGGCGCTTGGGGCTACCCCGATGGCGGACTGGACCGTATGGCGAAGCAGCGGAGCCGCGTTGGACAAACTGGCGGCCACCGAACGCCGGTCAGCACGGTAACTTGGAAGGAGCGGCTCCGGCGTGGAGTCGAGCCGCGAATCAAGTCGAACACCGCAAGTTGAGGGGGCACGGGTGCGCGAGACGCCGCCCTCCGCCGCACTTCGCGAGCCTGCCGACCCCGGCGCCACCGGCGTAGAGCCTCGGGACAAGGTCCGCATCACCCTGCCTGCCGACGGGGCCTACCTGTCGGTATTAAGGACCGCGACCGCGGCACTCGCGTCGCGGCTCGACTTCACCCTCGACGACATCGAGGATCTGCGGATCGCCGTGGACGAGGCGTGTGCGCTGCTGCTCACGTCTGCTGTGCCTGGCGCGGACATTACCTGTGAATTCGAGGTGCACGAGGGCGTCCTGCAGGTGTGCGTCTCCGCGCTCACCGAGGACGGCCAAGAGCCGCCGCGCGACACCTTCGCCTGGATGGTGCTCACCGCGCTCGCCGGTGAGGTGGACAGCTCCGCCGACGCGGACCACCGGGTGACGTTGCAACTCCGTAAGGCGCATCCCACCCCCCGGAGAGCGGAGCAGCCGTGATGGCGTCTGAGACGCCCGCCGTGTCCGCCGGAGAAGTCGTCGCACTGGTTGCGGCCGAACCCGACGGCGACCTGGCCGAGGCGGAAGCGATCGTCGCCGCAGTGCCGCGGATCGAGCGCGCCGGGCACGACCGAGCCAGAGCACGGGAGCTCTTCGCCCAACTCGCGGAGCTGGATCCGCCGGTAGCCGGGCGGGCGCGCGTTCGGGACGAGCTCGTCGAGATGCACCTGCCGCTGGTGGAGTACCTGGCCCGACGGTTCCGCAATCGCGGCGAACCGCTCGATGACCTTGTTCAGGTGGCCACCATCGGGTTGATCAAAGCCGTTGATCGTTTTGACCTCGACCGCGGCGTGGAGTTCTCCACCTACGCAACGCCCACCATCGTCGGTGAGATCAAGCGGCACTTCCGCGACAAGGGCTGGGCGATCCGGGTTCCCCGGCGCCTGCAGGAGCTCAAGTTGTCGCTGGCCAAGGCAACCAGCGAGCTGTCCCAACGCAACGGACGGTCACCGACCGTAGCCGAGCTCGCGGTCCAACTCGGCATGAGCGAGGAGGATGTTCTCGAGGGCCTGGAGTCGGCCAACGCCTATTCGGCTGTTTCGCTCGACGCGCCGGACAACGGCGACGACGACAATCACGCGGTAGCCGACACCCTGGGCGTTACCGACGAGTCCCTGGAAGGCGTCGAGTACCGGGAATCGCTCAAACCGCTCCTGGAACGGCTGCCGGCCCGCGAGAAGCGCATCCTTCTACTGAGATTCTTCGGCAACATGACGCAATCCCAGATCGCTGCCGAACTCGGCATCTCGCAAATGCACGTATCCCGGCTCCTGGCCCGGACGTTGCACCAATTGCGCGAAGGCTTGCTCGTCGAAGAGTAGCCGGACGCGAGGTACCGAAATTCAGCTGAAGGTGCCGCGGGCTTCGGCGCTGCCGAAGAGTAGGCCGAGTACGCCCAACGACAGCGCGGCCATCACCACGGCCACGGCCCACTGGCCGCCCTGGTAGAGACCCCAACTGACCGGCAGCATGATGATCTGGGTCAGGACGATCGGGGTCAGCGCGGGACGCCGCCGCCGGGCGAGCCCACGGGCCAGCAGCCCCAGTAGGACAGCCAGGGCCAGGCCCATGCCGGCCCCGAGCAGGGCGCTCCCCCGATCACCCGGATGCCCGGTGAGGATGGCGCGCAGGTAGACCGAGCACACGACGCCCAGGGCGATCGCCTCGACGGCGGCCAGCATCGCCGCGCCCCGCACCGGACCGGGCACCGGAGCCGACAACGCTCCGGTGGCCACCCTCGCCTCGCCCTTCGCCTCGCCCATCGCCTCGCCGCCTCGTGTCACGCCGGCCGACATTACCTCCACCCGTACCCTGAGAGGGTGAGAGCCCTGCTGATCGTGAATCCGAATGCGACGGCGACAACCCCGCGGGGACGCGACATTCTGCTCCGTGCTCTCGGCAGCGATCTTAAGATCGATGTCGCCCACACTGCTTCCCGCGGACACGCGGTCGAGTTGGCGGCGCAAGCCGTGGACGATGAACTGGACGTCGTGGTCGCGCTGGGTGGCGACGGCACGGTGAACGAGGTGGTGAACGGGCTGCTCTCGCTCGGGCCGCGGCCGGATCTGCCGGCACTCGCCGTGGTACCCGGGGGCAGCGCCAACGTCTTCTCGCGCTCCCTCGGCCTGTCCCGTGATCCGGTCGAAGCCACCTCGGAAGTGCTGGATGCACTCCGCGAAGGACGCCGGCGGCAACTCGGCCTCGGCCGCGCCGACGACCGTTGGTTCACCTTCTGCGCGGGTATCGGCTTCGACGCCGAAGTCGTCCATGAGGTTGAGAAGTCCCGGCGGGACGGGGGTTCGGCGACCCCAGCACGCTACGTACGCACCGCGGTCCGGCATTTCTTCACCGGCACCGACCGACGACGGCCGGCTCTGTCGCTCACCCGCCCGGGGGCAGCGCCGGAGAACGGGCTGTTCCTGGCCATCGTGTCGAACTCTTCCCCCTGGACCTACCTCGGCTCCCGGCCGGTCATCCCCAGCCCGGAGGCGTCCTTCGACGCCGGCCTCGATGCCGTGGCGCTGCGTCGGCTCGGCGCTCCGATCGCCCTGCGATCGGTACGCCGCATGCTCTCCGTATCGGGCGGTATGCCGGCGAGTCGGGCTGTCCGGTCCTGGCACGACGAGACCGACTTCAGCGTGACGGCGAGCCGGCCGGTCGCGGTACAGATTGACGGCGATTACGTCGGCACCCGGCGGCGCGTACGGTTTCGGGCGGTTCCGCAGGCACTCACCGTTATCGCGTAGTGGGATTTCGGGCATTCTCGACCTCGCTGGGTTAATTTTGGCCGCGGCGGTTGTGAGCCCCGCCACATCGGGTGCGCCAAACCTTGCCTATACCCGAGCGTACTGACAGGCTAAGACGCAGATGAACCGCTACCAACTCGGGTCTTGCCAGTAGGCAGCATTGAGCAGCGAGTGCCACTTGGGAACAGGTGGATTTCCCCAACTACGCCGGCCGCCTTGGATCCGACATTGTGGACGCGGTGGTCGATGACGTCCACGTTCGACGAGGAGGAGTGACCGATATGGATTGGCGCCACCGTGCCGCGTGCCGGGACGAAGATCCGGAGTTGTTCTTCCCCATAGGCACGACAGGTCCCGCGCTGTCCCAGGTGGACGACGCGAAAGCAGTTTGTCGTCGCTGTGAAGTCCGCGACGATTGCCTCACCTGGGCCATGGAAAGCGGTCAGGATTCTGGGGTATGGGGTGGCCTGTCCGAAGATGAGCGCCGTGCGCTGAAGCGGCGGTCGCGCGTCGGGGTGCGAACCTTGGTCCGTCCGGCTCAGCTGGGTTAGGGGG
>JBDUDX010000199.1:0-9841 GCA_040002735.1 Frankiaceae bacterium
ACGATTTCGCCGACCAGGACTTCGCGGACCAGGACTTGGCAGACCACGACTTGGCCGCCCAGGTTTCGTCGCTCCAGGGGTTACTGGACCAGCTCTTCGCCGTCCAGACATCGGTGCTCCAGGAGGCGTTGAGGTCCTCGACCCAGCCCGGCTGATCCCAGGCGGAGGCCGCCCAGGCCGCCTGGTCCAGTACCCCGCCGCGGTAGTTCGGCGAGTCGCCGGCCGGCACGGTGAGCAGGCCCATGCCGGCGCGCCAGGCGCTCATCGGAGCTGCAGCGCCACGCAGCATCGCCTTGACCCGGGCCGGGGTGGCGTACGGGTGGTCCGCCAGGAACACGGCCGCCACTCCGGCCGCCACGGCGGTCGCCTGCGACGTACCGGACCCGCGCCACAGGCCGTCGGGCAGTTGCGCCAGCGGGCTGTTCCGAGCGATCCAGGACTCGGCCGGCAGCAGGCTGAGCACCCGTACGCCGGGCGCCACCAGATCCGGCTTGCGCACGCCCTGCACCATGCCGGAGCCGCTGAAGGAGGCCACCTGTGGCGCCTCGCTGGTGGTGTCGGCGGCACCGACGGTGATGGCCTGCGGATCGAAGCCCGGGTCGGCGACCTCACCGGCGGTATTGCCGGCCGCGACCACGACCGCCAGTCCGGAGTTGCGCAGGTGTCGGACGGCGGCAGTGAGCGGGTCGGCACCGTAGGCGTCACCCGGCCGATCAGCCGCGAGGGCGAGTGACACCACATCCATCGGGCGGTGGGTCGCCACCCAGTCCAAGCCGGCCAGCACGGCGGCGAGGCTGGTTCGCCCGTTGTCGTCGGCCACCTTGACCGACACCACCCGGGCGGCCTGCGCGACCCCCAAACCTCGGCCCGAGGGGACACTGACACTTCCCTCGGAGGTCAGCGGACCGCCGGCGAGCAGGTTGGCCAGAAAGGTGCCGTGCCCGAAGCCATCGGTGAAGGCGCCCTCGGTCCGGACCGGTTCGCCCCCGTCGCCGGGCGCCGGCCCGTCGAGCAGGCCGGAGGTGTCCACCCCATCGACCAGGCGCCCGGAAGCCCGGTTGAGGGCTGGAGTGTCGGTGATACCGGTATCCACCACAGCCACGGTGACGCCGTGCCCCGCGTCGGCATCGCCGGCGCCACCGCCGAGACCCTGCCAGGCGAACACACCGGCACCGGTCTCGTTGACCGCGGCCAACGAGCCTCCGGTCGGTGACACCGGGCCGTCAAGCCGCAGGCCGGCGACGCGGGGATCGCGACGCAGTTGGGCGAGTGCCGCCGGGGTGGCGCGGACCACCTCGGAGCCGATTCCCCGGAGGTTGGCAACGATCTGGACGCCGGGCCCACTGACCGCAGCACCACCGGCGAGTGTGAGCACCGCCGTAGCCTGCGCGTCGGAAGCGGAAGAAGGTACCTGCCAGGGGCGGTCTGTACTGGCGGCCGCCGAGCTGCCAGCCATGCATCCCGTCAGCACGGCAAGGACTGCCGCCGCCTGCCCTGCTGTCTGACGCGATCTCCGCCGCACGGGCGTTCCCTTCTTCCGCACCGGCAAGCCCGGCGTCCGCATGAGGTGTCGTACCGACCCGACCGGATCTGTTGCAACTGGGCCGAAAGCCGGTGGGATTCACCCGTATGGACCTCCGCCGAGACTTCAGGACGCCTTCAGGACCAGCCCGCGGTGTCCGATGGAGCAGTCAGCGCTGGCTCGAACGGCGTAACCGAATCCCCTGGGATCCCGCAACCTGACAGAGGTCGACGTGACCGTTCACACCGAGCGCGCCGGCGCTCCGAGCAGTGCCGGGGCCTCCGGCTTCACCGCGATGGTGGTCGATGACCACCCGCTGGTTCGCGAATCTATGGTCTCCCGGCTGATTGCGATGGGCGCCCGCGAAGTGACCGAGGCCGCCAGCGTGGCCGAAGCCCGGGCCCGGGCCCGGGCCAGCGGCCCGCGCGACCTCTGCGTGCTCGACGTCGGGCTGCCGGACGGCTCGGGCCTGGAACTGCTGGCTGAACTGCGCCACGCAGGTTGGCCGCGGCTGGTGGTGCTCTCCGCGGCGGATGATCCATACTCGGTACGGGCTGCGTTCGTCGCCGGGGCGCAAGGGTACCTGCTGAAATCGGCGAGTCCGCACACCGTCGCCGACGGGATGCGGCGGGTGCTCGACGGCGGCGTCTTCGCCGATCCGATGGTCGCCTCGCTCCTCGCCTCCGGCCTGCGGAACTCCGCCACGACGGACGCCACCAGCGAACTGTCCGGCCGCGAGATCGAGGTGTTGCGACTGGTCGCCGACGGCCGTTCCAACAAAGTGGTCGGCGAAACGCTCGGGCTCTCCGCACTCACGGTGAAGAGCCACCTCGCGCGGATTTCGCGCAAGCTGGGTACCGGCGACCGCGCCGAGATGGTGGCGCTGGTCATGCGCTCCGGGGTCATCCGCTGAAGGGCCATCCGCTGAGGCGCCCGCCTGCCGTCGCTGAGGACATTGACGGCGGCGAGGTACCGACGGAAAGGCGCCAGTCGGTCGTAACGTGACATCGTGACCGCCCCCACCGGAACCGTCGCGGCGCCCGACGTCGCCTCGGTTCCGCTGCACACTCCGCGGGACGGGGTACCGCCGGTGGTGGCGTCTGCGGCTGAACTCACCGCGGTCGTCGAGGCCTTTTCCGCGGGTACGGGACCGGTAGCGGTCGATGCCGAGCGGGCATCGGGCTACCGCTACGGCCAGCGGGCCTATCTCATTCAGCTTCGCCGCCGGGGTTCGGGTACCGCCCTGATCGATCCGATCGCCTGCCCGGAACTTGCCACCCTGAACGAGGTGATCCGCCAGGACGAGTGGGTGCTGCACGCCGCGAACCAGGACCTGCCCTGCTTGGCCGAGGTGGGCTTGACGCCGAGCACCCTGTTCGACACCGAACTCGCCGGCCGCCTCGCCGGCCACCCCCGGGTGGGGCTGGGCGCGATGGTGGAGTCCGTACTGGGCCTGACCTTGGAGAAGGGCCACTCCGCCGCCGACTGGTCACGCCGGCCGTTGCCCGAACCGTGGCTGCGGTACGCGGCCCTGGACGTAGAGGTACTCATCGAGTTGCGCGACGCGTTGGCAGCCGAATTGGGCGAGCAGGGCAAGCTGGCCTGGGCCCGGGAGGAGTTCGCGGCGATCGCGGCCACCCCGCCGCCGGCGCCACGAGCCGAGGCGTGGCGGCGGACATCGGGGATTCACCGGGTCCGCAGCCGCCGCCAACTCGCGGCCGTCCGCGCCCTGTGGGAGACCCGCGACGACATCGCCCGCAACCGGGACATCGCCCCCGGCCGCGTCCTGCCGGACGCCGCGGTGATCTCCGCCGTACTGGCGAAGCCCCGCACGGCCGCCGAGCTCAGCCGGATACCGGTCTTCACCGGCCGATCCACCCGACGGCACCTCGACCGCTGGTTCGCCGCGCTGGCCAGCGCCGGCGCCCTGCCGGAGGAGGCGCTGCCCGGAGCGGTCGCCGGCGGCGACGCGCCGCCACCGGCACACCGGTGGGCAGAACGTGACCAGGTCGCGGCCGAGCGGCTCGCGGCCAGCCGGGCCGCGGTGGCGGCCGTCGCCGAGCCGCTCGGCATCCCGGTAGAGAACCTGATCTCCCCCGATGCGATACGACGTCTCGCCTGGCGCCCGCCCGACCCGATCACCATCGAGACGGTGACCGATGGACTGCGTGAGCGGGGTGCCCGGCCGTGGCAGGTCTCCCTGACCGCAGAAGTCATCGCCGGCGCACTGGACCGGCCGCCCGAGGATGTCGCGACGGAGTGAGTGCGCGGAGCCGCCGGATCGAGACGGCGAGACTGGTTCTGGAACCGATCCCGCTGGCCACCGCGCAGGCGCTCGTTGCCGGCCGATCGGTACCCGGACTGATCGCCGGCTCGGGTTGGCCGAAACCGGACACCCTGGACGGGATGGCGATGGACGTGGCCGCCGACGACGAGCACCGGACCGGCTGGTTGATCGTGCTGCGCGACACCGGCGAGGTGATCGGCGACTGCGGCTGGCGCGGCGGGCCGGATGCCGCCGGGGACGCTGAAGTGGGCTACGGACTGGCCGCGCCGTTCCGCGGTCAAGGCTACGGCACCGAGGCGCTGGCCGGGCTGGTGCGCTGGTGTTCGTGGCAGCCGGGCCTACGCCGGTTGGTCGCCGAGGTGCTTCCCGGGAACACGCCATCCCGCCGGCTTCTGGAGGGAGCCGGTTTCGTCCTGCTCGGTTCGGTGGACGGCCACCTCCGGTACGTACGGCCGATGAGGTCCGAGGTGCCGGCCGCCACCGGTGGGACCTAAGCCCCCAAAACGGCCCTGCCCGGCCCTGGCGTACAGGCCGATGGGAGGCTGGTGTCTCAACCCCCCGATCCGGGCTGGCGTAGCGCAGCGGTAATGTGCGCCCACCGCTCGCCGGAAGGAGTTTCCCCGCGTGACCACTACTACCACCACCACCGCGCCTCGCGGCGCCACCCGTACGGTCCGCGACGTCGTCTTCGTCGACGGCGCCCGTACCCCGTTTGGCAAGGCCGGCAAGAAGGGCATCTACGCCGAGACCCGCGCCGATGACCTGGTCATCAAGGTTGTCCGTGAACTGTTGCGCCGCAATCCCCAGCTGCCCCCGGAGCGGGTCGACGAGTGCGCCATCGCGGCCACCACTCAGACCGGCGACCAGGGCCTGACCATCGGCCGGACCGTAGCGCTGCTCGCCGGACTCCCTAACACGGTTCCCGGCTTCGCGCTGGACCGAATGTGCGCCGGCGCGATGACCGCAGTGACCACCACCGCCAGCGGCATCGGTACCGGGATGTACGACGTCGTGATCGCTGGCGGCGTCGAGCACATGGGCCACCACCCGATGGGCTCCGGTGTCGACCCCAACCCGCGTTTCGTGTCCGAGAAGGTCGTGGACACCTCCGCGTTGGTGATGGGTTCGACCGCGGAGAACCTGCACGACCGCTACCCCGAGATCACCAAGGAGCGCTGCGACGCGTTCGGAATGAACAGCCAGCGCAAGTACGCCGAGGCGCTCGCCGCCGGCAAGTTCGGTTCCATGCTGGTGCCGGTCGCGACCCGCAGCAGCGAGTTGGGTTGGGGCCTCGCCACGGCGGACGAGCCACCGCGTCCGCAGACCACGATGGAGAGCCTCGCGGGGCTGAAGACGCCGTTCCGGGCCGCCGGGCATGTGACCGCTGGTAACGCGGCCGGTCTCAACGACGGCGCCACCGCCTGCATCCTGGCTGCCGAGGACGTCGCGAACGAGCTCGGCCTGCAGGTCAAGATGCGCCTGGTCGGCTTCGGCTTCGCCGGCGTCGAGCCCGAGGTGATGGGCTACGGCCCGGTACCCAGTACCGAGAAGGCACTGGCCCGTACCGGCATGTCCATCGACGACATCGGGCTGTTCGAGTTGAACGAGGCCTTCGCCGTCCAGGTGCTGGCCTTTATGGACCACTTCGGCATCAAGGACGACGACCCCCGGGTCAACCCCTACGGTGGCGCGATCGCCATGGGCCATCCGCTGGCCTCCTCGGGCGTTCGGCTGATGACCCAGCTGGCGCAGGAGTTCGAAGAGCACCCCGAGGTGCGCTACGGCCTGACCGCGATGTGCATCGGCATCGGCATGGGCGGCACCGTGATCTGGGAGAACCCGCACTGGAACGGAGAGCAGAACAAGTGACCGCCACTGCCATGCCCCCCGCCGAGGTCGTGACCAAGGCCGTACTCCGGCAGGTTCCGCTCCCCACCGGCGAGAAGATTGCACTGATCACGCTCGACAACGGCTTTGACCACACCAAGCCCAGCTCGTTCGGCCCGGAGGGCCTCGCCTCCCTCAGCGCGGCGATCGATGAGGCGGCGGCGAGCGACGCCGACGCCATCGCGGTCACCGGCAAGCCGTTCGTCTTCGTGGTCGGCGCCGACCTCATGGTCATTCCGTCCATCACCGACCGCGAGCAGGCGTACGAGCTCGGCAAGCGGGGTCACGACACCTTCCGCAAGCTCGGTGAGGTGGATAAGCCGACCTTCGCTTTCGTCAACGGCGCCGCGATGGGCGGCGGCCTGGAGATCGCTCTGCACTGCAAGTACCGCAGCGTCTCTTACGGCGCGGCCCCGATCGCGATGCCGGAGTGCTTCCTCGGGCTGGTACCGGGCTGGGGAGGCACGTATCTGCTGCCGAACCTGATCGGCGCCGAGAACGCGCTGAAGCTGATCGTGGAGAACCCGGCCAATCAGAACAAGATGGTCAACGCCGGCGTCGTTGGCAAGCTCGGCATCGCCGACGTCCTGTTCCCGCCGGTGAACTTCCTCGAGAATTCCCTCGAGTGGGCCGGCAAGGTGCTGCGTGGCGAGGTCAAGGTCGACCGGCCGGAACCGGACAGGGGCGAAGCCTGGGACGCCGCCGTCGCCAAGACCGCCAAGATGGTCAAGGGTCGGTTCCACGGCGCCGCTCCGTCCTACACCCGGGCGCTGGACCTGGTGGCTGCAGCCAAGACCGCAACCCGCGACGAGGGCTTCGCCGCCGAAGACGAGGCGCTGGCCGACCTGATTATGAGCGAGGAGCTCCGGGCCGGTATCTACTCCTTCAACCTCACCCAGCGGCGGGCCAAGCGGCCGGTCGGCGCGCCGGACAAGAAGCTGGCGAAGCCGGTCGGCAAGGTCGGCATCGTCGGTGCCGGCCTGATGGCCAGCCAGCTCGCGCTGCTGTTCATCCGACGGCTGCAGGTGCCGGTGGTGCTCACCGACATCGACCAGCCGCGGGTCGACAAGGGAGTGGGCTATGTCATCTCCGAGATCGACGGCCTGCTTTCCAAGAAGCGGATCAACTCCGACAAGGCGAATCACCTGAAGTCCCTGGTCAGCGGTTCGCTCACCAAGGCGGCCTTCGCCGATGCGGACTTCGTCATCGAGGCCGTCTTCGAGGACATGAAGGTGAAGCAGCAGGTGCTCGCCGAGGTGGAGGCCGAGGTGGCGCCGGACGCCATCCTGGCTACCAACACCTCGTCGCTGTCCATCACCGAGATGGCCAGCGGATTGCAGAACCCGCAGCGGGTCGTCGGCTTCCACTTCTTCAACCCGGTTGCGGTCATGCCGCTGCTGGAAGTCATTCAGGCCGAGCGCACCGACGAGACCACGCTCGCCACCGCCTTCGTGGTGGGCAAGACGCTGGGCAAGTCCTGCGTACTGTCCAAGGACCGGCCGGCGTTCATCGTCAACCGGTTGCTGGTGCGCTGGATGAGCGAGATCTGGAAGTCGATCGACGAGGGCACCCCGGTGGAGGTGGCCGACCAGGCCTTCGCCCCGCTCGGCCTGCCGATGTCGCCGATGATGCTGCTGGGGTTGGTCGGACCGGCGATCGCGCTGCACAGTGGCGAGACGCTGGCCGAGGCGTTCCCGGACCGGTTCTCGGTGTCGCCGAACCTGCGGCGGATCGTCGAGGCCGGAAAGCCCGGCGTGTACAGCTTCGCCAGTGGCAAGCCGGAGATCGACCCGGAAGTCGCCGGGCTACTGCAGTTGGGTGACACGGTCCGGACCGGGGACGAGGTCCGCCAGCGCGCGCTGGAGGGCTTGGCCCAGGAGATCCGGCTGATGCTGGATGAAGGCGTGGTGGCCGAGGTCCTGGACATCGACCTTTCGATGATCATGGGTGCCGGCTGGCCGTTCCACCTCGGTGGGATCAGCCCGTACCTGGACCGGGTCGGCGTATCGGAGAAGGTCACCGGCAAGCGCTTCCTCCCGCCGGGCGTGGCGAGCGTTCCGGCGTAGCAAGACCGCTCCGCTCTGAGATCAGCGAGGGCCCATCGACCACTGCTCGGGTGGTTGGTGGGCCCTCGGTCATGCCGCCGCAGCCGTTGCACTCAGGGCAGGGTCAGCCGGAACGCCGCTCCCCCGCCCGGGGCGCCGTTTACGGTCAGGTCACCGCCGCCCCGCCGGGCCAACTCCCGGGCAATGGCCAGTCCGAGTCCGCTCCCTCCGGAGTCCCGGGTACGGGCATCGTCCAACCGGGTGAACCGCTCGAAGATCCGCTCCGTATCCGCCGGGCCGATGCCACCGCCGTCGTCGATCACTGTCACCGCACCCGGCGCCACACTGATCTGCACCTGTGCGGAAGCGTGCCGGCGGGCGTTGTCCACCAGGTTTCGGAGGATCCGCCGCACCGCGTCCGGGTCGGCCGCCGCCGTGCCCTGCCCGGTAACGATCACCGCCGGCCCGGCCGGCTGCCCTGACGCGGGAAGGTCCGTATCGGCCACCACTTCTGTGGCGAGCGCAGCCAGATCCACAACGCGGGAACTTGCCGGCGGAGGCGATGCATCCAGCCGGGCCAGGATCAACAGGTCATCGACCAGCCGGGTCAGCCGCAGCACATCGGGCAGCAGCTCGGTGGCCACCGATCGCTCACCCGGTACGCGAGGATGGGCTCGGGCCACCTCGAGCATGGTCCGCAACGACGTCAACGGCGAGCGCAGCTCATGCGCCGCATCGGCCAGGAAGACCCGTTGACGGGCGCCGGCGGACGCGATCCGGTCCAGCATCCGATTGAGCGTTCCGGCCAGCAGCGCCACCTCGTCGGCACCGGGTGGCACCGGCAGCACTCCGCCCCCGCCCACATCACCGATCTGCTCCGCCCCGCGCCGCAGCGCCTCCACCGGGCGCAGGGCCGACCCGGCGACCAGCCAGGAACCGGCCGCCACCGCGAGCAGGAGCAGCGGCAGGACGACCAGCAGCGCCCGGCGCAGGGCGCTCAGCGTCTCCCGTACGCCGCTCAGCGGCACGGCGGCGACCACGGTGACGGTGGCGCCGGCCGGTTGGCCCGCAATGGCCCCCCCCGTGCGTTGATCGAGCAGTACGACGCGCAGCGGGCTCCCGGTCAGCCGGTCGTCGGAATAGCTGCGGGGCCGGTTACGCGGCCAGCTCGCGAGCTGCTCAGGGGCGAGCAAGGCGAGGGTTCGGGAGGCCGTGGCGGAACCGGACAGCACCGAATTGCGGTCATCGACCACCTCCACCAACTCGGCGCCGCCGGTGTCGGCGGGCAGGATCTGCGGCAGTCGGTCGGTGGCCACCAGGGCGGCGACCAGTTCGGCCCGCTGCCGCAGCGTGCGGTCCAGTTCCCCGATCCGGCTTCGGGTGAAGGCGGCGCCGAGGGCTGCCGCTCCGGCCAGTAGGCCGAACGCGAGGGCAACGCTGGCGATCATCGTCAATCGGGCTCGGAGCGACCGACGGCGCCACCATCCGGTCATCCATTCCGCCAGCCACACCGTCAACCGCCCGCCGGGCCGGCGGCCACTGCCGGGTCGGCCAGGTCCGCCGGTACCCGGTAGCCGACGCCTCGGACTGTCTGGACGGCGGTCGGGCCGAGCTTGCGCCGCAGATAGCCCACGTAGACCTCGACGACGTTGAGGTCCCCCTCGACCACCGGGTCCCAGACATGTTCATACAGCTCCGACTTGCGAAGCACCTCCCCCGGGCGGCGCAGAAGGTACTCCAGCAGCGCGAACTCCCGCGCGGTCAGGTCAACTCGGCGCTCGCCCAGGGTCACCAAGCGGCTCGCCGGGTCCAAGGCCAACGCGCCGGCCTGCAACACCGCCGGCCGGGCCCGCGCGCCCCGCCGGATCAACGCCCGGATCCGAGCTAACAGCACGACAAAGGAAAACGGCTTGGTCAAGTAGTCATCCGCCCCCTCGTCGAGGCCGTCCGCTTGGTCGTACTCCCCGTCCTTCGCCGACAGCAGCAGGACGGGCGTCCAGACTTCGGCGGCACGCATCTGCCGGACCACCGAGTACCCGGACAGGCCGGGCAGCATGATGTCCAAGATGACGACGTCGTACTGCTGCGTCGTCGCCCGCC
>JBDUDX010000200.1:0-2219 GCA_040002735.1 Frankiaceae bacterium
CGACGACTTCGTGGCTGGTCAGCGGCTGGCCACGCCAGTTCATCGAGATCTGGCTGAACAGCCGGTGTTCAATCTTGTTCCACTTCGACGTGCCCGGCGGGAAGTGGCAGACGGTGATCGCCAGCCCGGTCTGGGTTGCCAGGTCGGCAAGTTCACGTTTCCACAGCCGTAGCCGGTAGCCGTTGGAGCCGCCGCCGTCGGCGGTGATCAGCAGCCGTTCGGCAGTGGGGTAGGCGAGGCGCCCGACCTTGTCCCACCAGCGGCGGATCGACTCGACCGCGAACTGGCCGGTGTCGTGGTCGGACCCCACCGACACCCAGCCGGTGTTGGCGGCCATGTCGTACACGCCGTAGGGGGTGACCTTGCCGAGTTCACCTTTGAAGTCGTAGATGTTGGTCTGCACCGGCTCACCGACCGGCCGGTACTCCTGGCCGCCGTTGCTGAAGTTTCCGACGAGCTCCTTCTTCTTGCCGTCCACGCTGATCACCGGCTGTCCGGCGGCGATGTGCGCTTCGGCCTGGGTGTTGATGTGGGAGAACTGGGCGTCGCGGTCGGGGTGGCGTCCGCCCTCGATCGTCTTGGTGTTGGCTTGCAGGCTGAAGTTCTCCTCCCGCAGCAGCGCCGCCACGGTCGGCGCCGACACCTTGTGGCCCTGCCCGGCCAGCTCGTCGGCCAGGTTACGCAGGCTCTTCGTCGTCCACCGCAGCGGCGACTGCGGGTCACCGCGCGACTCGGGCTCCACCAGCGCCAGCAGCGCAGCCTTCACCCCGGGATCGGTCTCGGTGACGCTCTTGCGGCCGCCGCCGGGGCGCCGAGTCCGTCCCAGCGGTTCCTCACCGGCCTCCAACTCGCGCACCCCACTGGACACCGTGACCCTGCTCACCCCCGCGGACCGGGCCACCGCCGCGACCCCGCCATGACCCAGCACGCGAGCCTCAGCCCCCATCGTCAGCCGTCGCTGCCGCTCGTCCAGATGCGGGAACAACGCGGCGAACTTCGCCGCCAACGACTGTTCGACCTCCGCGGCAACCGGCATAGCACAACGATGGCACCCCAAACCACATAAGTACAGATTGTTTGTTTACGAGCCCTTAGCCCCGGCTTTGAATAGAACAACGCCCCGCTAACGCATTGTGTAAGGGTGTGCCGGCGGGGGGTACGGGGGGGGGAACCCGGCCGCCGGCACACCCAGCTACGGGGACGCCGGGGTTTAGACCTCGGTGGCGTCCTTCACTTCATAGTCCAGGTCCTCGATCCGCTCGGCGGCGGCCGCGATCACCTCGGCGCGGGTTACCCGCTCGGTCGCCTCCTGGTAGTTCGCCGCGTCGACCTGGAGCGTCAATCCTCCGGACACCTCCACCTCCACGCGCAGCAGCTGGTGGCGCAGCCGGGCGCGCCGGGGGGAACCGGTGGATCGTTCCGTCGCTCGCGTGGCGATGAGCCAAATCCAGCAGGCTCATCGACTGCTCGACATGCTCGAACCGGTGCAGGGCAGCAGTGGGCGGGAGTCTGTCGATGTCCTCCCGTGTACGACAGTGATCTCGAATAAGGTGGTCGTGCAGAGTTGTCGTCATGGCGAGCGTTCCTTCGCTGGTAATGGTCGCAGCGCGTTATTCCTTCGGCGGCGTGTCGCATTGCCGTCGCGCTGCCGCCTACTCGATGCCAGCGACTATCGGCGAATGATCACCCAGAGCCGCTCGCGTTCTACAAGCACGCACGCCGACCGCGAGCCGATGCACCCTCTGGTCGAGAACGGGTTCATCGGCTCGCCCGGCGCGTGCGTGCGGGCCGACGATCAGCGGCAGGCCGGCGGGATCGGCGCACTTACCTCGGGCGGGGCGCCCGGCGGCAGGACGAAGGTGGCGTAGGCGACGGCTGGGTGCAGTCGCTGGTTGGCCGCGTTGTGGACGGCGCCCGGGGTCTCGAAGAAGCCGTGCCCGGCGCGTACGACCTCGGAGAGGCAGCGGCCGTGAGCGGCATGCCTGAGGGTGACTGCCCCGGAAACGACTTGGACGAGGACAGGGCCGGGGTGGGAGTGCCAGCCGGTGTCGTCGCCCGGCTTGAAGTCGATGCGCACGGTTACGACGTTCGACCGGCCCTTGCGGTCGATGTCGATTGGGCCGGCGATGACTGCGGCAGCAAGGGGGGTGATGACCGGGTCCGAGGCCGAGCCGGATGGGATCCGCACGCGGCGCGGCACACCGGCAACCGGTGGGAAC
>JBDUDX010000201.1:0-3350 GCA_040002735.1 Frankiaceae bacterium
ACGGCGGCCGGTCGGCCACCGCCACGACTCGGCATCGTCGTCACATCGGTGCGCTGGGACAGGTGTCCAACAAGGTGCTCTTTCGGCTCTAACCTGACGCTCTGCCGGGCAGGTCCCTGACGTCAGTCTGAAGTGCGCGCGCGCGCGTCTACACCCCCAACAGGACGTCTCCACAGCTTACTTAGCGCACGATCCTGCTCAATTGCTACTCACGCCCCAAGTACGGTGCTGCGGCCGGTTTGGTGGGCGTGCCGGCGATTGCGCGTGCGGCCCGCTGGGCCTGTTCGATGGCGCTGGCCCATGCTCGTGCCGACGGTGGCTTCCGCTGACCGGGTCCCAGGTGGCGGGGACGTCGCCGACCGCCCAGATCCCGGGACGAGTGGTGCGGCCGGTGCTGGTCGACGCCGATCGCCCGGCCTGCCGCGAGGTGTAGCGGGGTGTCGGCGAGCCAGCCGGTGTTGGGGCGGGCGCCGACGCCGACGACCACGAGACCGGCGTGAAGCCGTTCACCGCTGGCGAGTTCGACGGCTGCCACCGTGGAGCCGCTTAGGTTCGGCCGGAACGCGGTCACGCTCTGGTCGGTCAGTATCCGGACGCCGCGCTCTTCGTGCCAGCGGCGGATCACGGCGGACAGTTCCGGGCCGAGCGCGGTCCACAGCAGCCCGGGCCGCCGTCGACGGCGGTGACCGCGACGCCAAGGCAGGTGGGTGGCGGTGATCTCCCAGCCGATGAACCCCATCCCCACGACGACCGCCGAGCTGACCCCAGCTAACGCCGAACGCAGTCTGTCGGCGTCGGCGAGGGTGCGCAGCTGGTGCACCCCGGTCAGGTCCAGCCCGGGGATGGGGGGCCGGGTGTTACTCGCGCCGGTCGCGATGACCAGCGTCCCGTACGGCAGCTGATCGCCGGAGGCCAGCCGCACCAACCGCACCAACCGCCGGGCGGTGTCCAGGCCAGCCGCGGTCTTACCCAGCCGGAGGGTGATGCGGTGGTCTCGGTAGAAGGCCGCCGGGTAGGTTCGCAGCGAGCCGGCGTTTACCTCCCCGGCGAGGTACCGCTTACTGAGTTCCGGTCGTTCATAGGGCAGTTCATACTCGGCGCCGAGAAGCGTGACCTCGCCGCGAAGCCGACCTCGCGCAGGGTCGCCGCGGCCGTAGCGCCAGCCAGGCTGGCTCCCACGATCAGGACCGGCCCTGGTCGTCCCGGGCGGCCGTTCCGTGCAACCTTGCTGGCACCTGCGCGGCATCCCCGGTCATTTCGGTATCTCCAGCTGTATGGCGCCGTTGCCGACCTGCACCGGCTAGGTGCGCAGCGGTGCCTTGGGGGTCCGCTCACCACAGCGCCAGTGGCCATGTCGAAGACGCCGGCGTGGCAAGGGCAGACGATCTCGTTGCCCTCGACCTCCCCGCCCGCCAGCAAGCACTGGGCGTGCGTACAGGTGTCGTCGAAGGCGTACAGCCGGCCGCCGGCGGACGCCACGGCGACCACCCGGCCGGCGACGGTCACCGCGGTGACCTGGCCGTCACCCGGGACGGGAGAGTGCGGGACAGGGTACGTACTCCGTACTCAACGGGCTGTCTCCTCGGCGCAATGGTTAAGGGCCGGTGCAGGAGCAACTTCGGTGTCTCGTGCACCGGCCCCGGGCGGACCGCTCCAGGTTCGGCTGACGGCTACTTCTCCTCGTTGTCCTTCTCGGTTTCACAACCGCACTCCTTACACATGGCAGCCCTCCTCTCCTTCTGGTGGCCGCCGGCGGCGGCGCTGCGGTAGCAGGGCTCCGGATTGGGCCCGGCTTGGAATGGTCTCGGTCAGGTCCGGGAACGACGGCGCTGTCGGCGGGCGTGCTGAGCGATGCTGGGCGGTAGGGGCCGGCCAGGCGGGCAAGGGCGAGCGCGGCGAGGAGCAGATCGCCGGGCCGTTCGACCTTGGCGGCGAACGCCCCGCAGGCCGTACCCCACGGGGCGTAGTTCGCGACGCTGGAGTGCCGTACGCCGAACTCCGGATAGCCCAGGACCATCTGCTCCCACAGGATCTGCCCGTAGGCGCCGTTGTTGTTGATGAACACCTTGATCGGCAGCTGGTGGCGGGCGGCGGTGAGGAACTCGGCCATCAGCATCGCGAAGCCGCCGTCGCCGACGAAGGCGCACACCTGCCGCCCGGGATGCGCCCACTGGGCGGCAATCGCGTACGGCAGAAAGGGGCGACCACCTGCTCGATCCGGTCGTCCAGTCCACCGATCATGCCGGACAGGTGGTCGATGTGGTCCAGATGCATCCGGGCCAGCAGCGCGTGATGGTCACTGAAACGGCCGGCGCATGCCATGGTCAGGTCCGGGATCTTCTTGCGCATCACGGCGCGGGCGAGCCCGGCGAGCGCGCTGGGGTCGCGTTCCCCGCCGATCAGCGCTTCGATCATGTCCCGGGCCGAGAGCGTGGTGATACTGGAGGCCACCGAGTCGATCTTGATGCCGCCGTCTTCGAGCACCTTGGACAGCCGCTGCAACTCGCGGGTACGCGACTCGATCACCTTCTTGCGGTAGCGGGTGAGTTCCCGGATCGCGGCGATCTCCGCGGGTGGGATGAAGCTCCCCCGAAGCAGCCCGCACTCCAGGAGCTGAGCCAGCCAGGCGCAGTCGTTGACGTCGGTCTTGCGGCCCGGGACGTTCTTCACGTGCCGGGCGTTGACCAGGGACACCTCCAAGGGCCTCGACTTCACACAGGGCGTGGAAGACCGGCTTCCAGTACACCCCGGTGGCCTCCATCCCGACGTGGGTGACGCCCTGCTCGACCAGCCACCCGACTATCTGCCGCAGCACCTGATAGAAGGTCTTGTACTTGCGGATCTGCTGCTGCCGTTCCCCAGGGCGTTCCCCGGGCGAACGCACCGCCACCGCGATCTCTCGCTTGCCCACATCGATCGCCGCGACGCGCGGATACACGATCTCCACAACGGTCCCCTTCCAGTCGCCACTGACCCGACACGCCGCCCGCGGATCCTGCATGGAGATCAAGATTCTGAGACTCGCGCTCAACGGCAGCAACCCGGGGTACCCAACCGGGACAGGACCCAGCGTCAATCTGAGGGCCGGACTCGCCGGTACCAAGAACAAGCGACGTCAGCGGGCGACCCCCCTAGTTTCACCCACCCAGGGCGGCGCGTCACCAGCACCATGAAAATCTGAGGGGAGACCCCAGTCACGGCGTGGCCGCCAGCCCGCGGTTAACCGCAGAGACTGCCATGACGACCGACGCCACCTTCGCCCCCACCCTCCGAGGCGGCGGCGCGGCCAACCATGCCGCCGCCGAGCCGGAGGCAACGCACCTGGCGGGCGGCTTGTTCAGGACGGCTCG
>JBDUDX010000202.1:0-6299 GCA_040002735.1 Frankiaceae bacterium
AACTCCTACGGCTGCCACGAGAACTACCTGGTCGGCCGGCACGGCGAGTTCAGCCGGATCGCCGACGTCCTGATTCCCTTTCTGGTCACCCGGCAGATCGTCTCCGGCGCCGGAAAGGTGCTGCAGACCCCCCGCGGGGCGGTGTACTGCGTAAGCCAGCGCGCGGAGCACATCTGGGAGAGCGTCTCCTCGGCGACCACCCGCAGCCGGCCGATCATCAATACCCGCGACGAGCCGCACGCGGACGCCGAGCGGTACCGGCGACTGCACGTCATCGTCGGGGACTCGAACATGAGCGAGGTCACGTCGCTGCTCAAGGTCGGGACCGCCGACCTGGTACTGCGGATGATCGAGGCTGGTGTCGTGCTGCGCGACGTTGCCCTGGAGAACCCGATCCGGGCCATTCGGGAGGTGAGTCACGACATCACCGGTCGACGCAAGGTGCGACTGTCCAACGGCCGGGAAGCCAGTGCGCTGGACATCCAACACGAGTACTTCACCAAGGCCCGGGACTTCATCTCCCGGCGGGGCGGCGATCCGATCACCAACCGGGTGCTGGACCTGTGGGGACGGACGCTCACTGCGGTGGAGACCGGCCACCTCGACGACGTGGCCCGGGAGATCGACTGGGTGACCAAACTCAAGATCATCGAACGCTACCGGGCCAAGTACGCTCTCCCGCTCTCCTCGCCGAAGATCGCGCAGCTGGATCTCGCGTACCACGACGTCAACCGGGGCCGGGGGCTGTATTACCTGCTGGAACGCCGCGGCACGGTGGAGCGAGTCACCCGGGATATCGCGATCTTCGAGGCGAAGTCGGTGCCGCCGCAGACCACCCGGGCGCGGCTGCGCGGCGAGTTCATCAAGCGGGCGCAGGAGAAGCGGCGTGACTTCACCGTCGACTGGGTGCATCTGAAGCTGAACGACCAGGCCCAACGCACCGTGCTGTGCAAGGACCCGTTCCGCAGCGTGGACGACCGGGTGGAGAAGCTCATCGCGTCGATGTAGAGAACGCGCAGCCCTTGACAAGAATCGTTGTCTCCACCTGGTTCGCGCCCCGGGACTGTCAGGGGCTGAGCAGGGTGGCGGCGTGCCGGCCGGCCGCCGCCGCGGCGAGAAAGTATGCCGGGTCCCCGTCGTAGTCCCGGCCCATGGTGTGCAGCGGTACCGGTGCGGCCCGCAGCGCGTCCTCGAGTCCGTCCAGCCCGACTTCGACGAGCCGGTGCGGCGGAGACAGCGATCGGGCGGCCTCGGCGATCCCGGGCAGATCGGGTACGGCCACATCGGCGGCCGCGAGCGCCACCCGCCCGTACGCGGTGCGGCTGTGGTGTGAGATGCCACGATGCCTGGTCCGAGCATCGGCGCCGCTGATCCGCAGGCTCGCCACCGGCCGGCCGCCCAGGATCGCGGTGGCGTTGATCGCCTCGCCGGCGGCCACGCCGGAGAACCCGAACCGCGTCCCGGTGCCGAGATTGCCCGGCCCCTGGGTCACCACCGCGACCTCCGCGCCGAGCACCAACCGGGCAGCGAGCAGCCCGCTGTGCAGCGTGACGGCCTCCAGGTCCCCGCCGTAGGCCTGCTGCGCGGTGACCGTACCGACCAACCAGCCCGCGCTGCGCAGCCCGGCGATGGTATGAGAAAAGGCGAGCGGCAGCGCGCCGCCGTCGGTCATGACGTACGCCACCCGAGCGGCCGGCGCGTCGGTCCGCAGCCCGGCGAGGATCGCCGGTACGGCGGAGTGCAGGTCGGCCACCACCACCGGCATTCCCGCGAGCTCGTCAGCATCAGCGAGGGTGGCGTGCCACGGCGAGTCGGGCTCGTCGACGCCGAGCACCACGGTCTGCAGCGGGGTGTACCGCGCCTTAATCAGGTGACCGGGTCCAGGAGCGTCGGGCGGCAGCCGTTCGGGCAGTGCGACGGCCAGGGCGTAGCCGCCGGTACCGAGTCCCAAGTCGAGCGCGGCGGTGTTGAGCAGGATCCGGTCACCGACGGCCGGCGCGCCGGTCAGCGCGGGGTAGGCGAGCGCGGGCAGCGTGTCCGGACCGACCCGGACGCCGAGTTCGACCGCCCCGGACCAGGAGGGACCCACCGTCTCCACGACGCCGTCCCGCCAGGTGATCACTCCGAGCAGCGTAACGGTGCGCCCGCCACCCGAGTGTGCGCGCCGGAGTTGGCGGGCACGACGACCGGCATGGGCGGATCGTCATGGGCGTAACCCGGCGGCGGATGGATGCGGCACCGGCGGAGGTGTTCGCGGTACTCCGCGATGGCTACAGCTACGGCTTCTGGGTGGTGGGTACCCGCAAGATCCGATCGGTGGACGACTGCTGGCCGGCCGTCGACACCCGGCTGCACTACACCGTCGGGTACGGCCCGCTCCGTAAGGACGACGAGACCCGGGTCCTCGCGATGACCCCGGACCGTCGCCTGGAACTCCGGGCGCACGCCTGGCCGGCGGGCACGGCCCGGATCATCCTGGAGATCACCCCGGCCGGGTCCGGCTGCGAGGTGGCGATCGAGGAGTACCCGGACCAGGGCATCGCGCAGCGGGTGCACAACCCCCTGCTCGACAAGCTGATCGAGGTGCGCAACGTGGAGACGCTGCGCCGGCTGGCCAAGCGGGCCGGCCAAGATGCGCAGGGCAGGTAGCCCTCAGCGAATCAGCGCCCGCTGCAACCCGAGGGCCAACTGGCCCCCGACCTTGGCGTGCAGCGCGGCCCGGGCCGCGTTCGCCCCGCACCCGCCGTGCACCCCCCCGCCGGGGTGCGCCGAGGAGGACGCCAGGTACAGCCCCGGGATCGGCGTCTCGGGCCGGGCCAGCCCCGGTACCGGGCGGAACACCAGCTGCTGGTGCAGCCCGGCGGTGCCGCCGTTGATCGCCCCCCCGACGAGGTTGCCGTCGGCGGCTTCCATGTCGTGGGGGAACTGGATGTGCCGGGCTTGGATGAGGTCGCGGAAGCCGGGGGCGAACGCCTCCACCTGGCTCTCCAGGCGGTCCAGGAACCGCTCCCGTTCACTCGCCACGGTCCAGTCGCCGGTGAGTTGGCCGGCCGCGTCGCCTCGGGCGCGCCACGGTACGTGGGTGTAGCCCCAGGCCGACTCGGTGCCGGCGGGGGAGCGGGTCGGGTCCGAGGTGGTCATCTGGCCGACGATCACGAAGGGCCGTTCCGGGATGAGTTGGAGATCCAGCGCGTGCGCGTAGCGCGAGAGGTTGTCGAGTTTCCCGCCGATGTGGACCGTACCCGCGCCGCGTACCGGCTCCGCGGTCCACGGGATCGGCGCCGACAGTGCCCAGTCCACCTTCACGGTGGCGTTGTCCCACTGGAACCGTTCCAGGTCGGTGACCAGGCGCGGCGGCAGGTGCTCCCGGCCGACCAGCTTCAGGTACAGCGAGGGGGCGTCCACGTCAGCGAGCACCGCGCGGCGGGCCGGGAACTCCCGGCCGTCGACGGTGCGGACACCGGCGGCCCGGCCGTCCCGTACCAGTACCTGATCCACCGGAGCGGAACACTCCAGTCGACCACCGGCCGCCTGAAGCCGCTGGACCAGCGCTTCGGTGAGCTTGCCGGCGCCGCCCGCCGGTACCGGAAACCCGACCGACTGTCCGAGCATCGCCAGCAGCCAGCCGAAGATGCCGCTCGCCGGGGACTCCGGCGCCAGATCGGTGTGGATGGCGTTGCCGGCGAGCAGCAGGCCGGGTGCCGGGCTGGTGAAGTTCTCCTGCGCGTACCGGCGGACGGACAGGGTGGCGAACCGGGCGAACCGCAGCGCGCCGTCCATACCGAGTCGTCCGGCGAGGCGAGCGCCGGCACGCACCGGCGGGAACGGGGTGAACAGCGCGTCGAGCAGCGGCTCGCGCAGGCGCTCCCAGCCGGCGTGTACCCCGCGCCAGGCGTCGCCGTCGCCCGGATGCCACGCGTCGAGCCCGGCCGCGGTCGCGTCCAGGTCGCGGTACAGCATGGCCGCCCGACCGTCGGGCAGCGGATGGCCGAGCACGGCGGGGGCGTGCGCCCATCGCAGTCCGTGGGCGTCCAGGCCCAGCCGGGACATCACCGGCGAACTCAGGCCGAGCGGGTAGAACGCGCTGTAAAGATCCGAGACGTACCCGGGAAGGGTGACTTCGGCGCTGCGGACCGCGCCGCCGGGGGTGTCCTGCGCTTCCAGGACCAGCACGTCCCAGCCGGCGTCGGCGAGCAGGTTGGCGGCTACCAACCCGTTCGGGCCGGCCCCAATCACCACAGCATCGGTCATCCGCCCAGCGTGCCCCATCAGGTACCGACTTACCCGGGCCGGAGCCGTTACGGTGACCGGCATGTCGGCGACGAAGACCGAGCGCTTGCTCAACCTCGTCTTGGCGCTGCTTTCGACCCGACGGTGGCTGTCCTTCGCCCAGATCCGCTCAGCGGTACCCGGGTACGACGGCGGGGACGTCGACAGCGCCCGCCGTACCTTCGAGCGGGACAAGGCGGAGTTACGCGAACTCGGTATCCCGTTGGAGACCGGCAGCTCCAGCGCTTGGGACGACGAGCCCGGATACCGGATCGCCCGGCGGGACTATGAGTTGCCGGAGGTCGACCTGGCGCCGGATGAGGCTGCCGCGGTGGGGCTGGCGGCCCGGCTGTGGGCGGAGGCCGGTCTCGCGGCCGACGCCTCCCGGGCGCTGCTCAAGCTGCGCGCCGCCGGGATCGACGTCGACGGCCCGCAACTCCCGGGCCTGGAACCCCGGGTCGACGCCGCCGAGCCGGCCTTCGAGGCGCTGGTCGACGCCGCGACCACCGGCCGGCCGGTCTCCTTCGACTACCGGAGCACCGGTGCGACCGCGGCCTCCCGCCGCCGGTTGGAGCCGTGGGGGGTGGTGTCCTGGCGCGGTGCCTGGTACGTGGTGGGCCAGGACCTCGACCGGGCGGAGCGGCGGATCTTCCGGCTGTCCCGGGTCGCCGGTCCGGTCCGCCCGATCGGGCGGCCGGGCAGCGTGCGCGTGCCGGCTGGGATCGCGCTGAATACCGTGGTACGGGAACTGGTACCGGACCTTCCGGAGCGGTCCGCGCGGCTGCAGATCCGGGCCGGCGCCGGGTACGAGTTGCGCCGCCGGGCGGAGCGGTCCACCGGGTCCGGTCCCGGCTGGGACGAGGTGGTGGTCCGGCTGCGGGATCGGGACGCGTTCGCCGATGAGGTGGTCGGCCATGGCAGCGCCGTTGTCGTCCTCGACCCGCCGGACGTCCGCGACGCGGTGGTGGCCCGCCTGCGGACGCTCGCCCGGACCCGGGCGTGAGCACGTCCGCCTCGCGGCTGGAGCGGCTGCTGGCTCTGGTGCCCTACCTGCTGGCCCACCCCGGTACGCCGCTGCCGGATCTCGCGCGCACCTTCGGCGTACCGGTACGGCAGCTCCGGCAGGACCTGAACCTGATCTTCCTCTGCGGACTGCCGGGACACACCCCCGGCGACCTGATCGAGGTGTGGTTCGGACCGGAGGACACCGTGTCGGTGACCAACGCGGACACCATCGCCCGGCCACTGCGACTCACCACCGACGAGGCGTTGGCGCTGGTGGTCGCGTTGCGCACGCTCGCCGACGTACCGGCCGCGGATGGCGACGACGCGGTCCAACGGGCGTTGGCGAAGATCGAGACAGCCGCCGGCGAGGCCGCAGAGCAGGCCAGCCGGATCGCGGTCACCGTCGAAGCCGAGCCGGAGATGGTGGCGGCGGCCCGGGGGGCGCTGAGTCGGTCGCACCGGGTACGGCTGTCGTACTACGTACCCGGCCGGGACGAGATCACCGAACGCGACGTCGACCCGATGCGGCTCTTGGTCACTTCCGGCCGAACGTACCTCCAAGGGTGGTGTCACCGCGCGATCGGAATGCGCACCTTCCGTACCGACCGCATCGTCGCGCTCACCGAACTCGACACCCCCGCGGCCCCGCCGCCGGACGCCGGCCCGCCGTCGGACACCCTGTTCGCTCCCTCCGACCAGGACCGGCTCGTCACGCTGCGCCTGGAACCCCGGGCTCGCTGGGTGTCCGACTACTACCCCTGCGAATCTGTCACCGAAGCCGGTGATGGGCGGCTCCTGGTCACGCTACGCAGCCGGGAGAGTCGCTGGTTGGTTCGGCTGGCACTGCGGCTGGGCAGCCAGGCCACGGTGATCGGTCCGGATGCCCTGGCCGCGGAGGTCCGCGGGGAGGCCGCCGCGGCGCTCGCCGCGTACGCGCCGGGGTAGCCGTAGTGTCGGTCCGCCCGAAACCACTCCTCTGCACCCCACACCGGCCCAGCGGGGCCCGCCGCAACCACCCGCCGCGG
>JBDUDX010000203.1:0-30363 GCA_040002735.1 Frankiaceae bacterium
GTCCAGCCCAGTGGCGGCTTGCTATCGTTGCCTCCGGGCTTACAGGACGGCGTCATCCCCACTCGGCAAAAGTTGGGATGGCGCCGTTGCTCTTTCCGCTGAAGTTCTCAGCGATGTGGCCGGTCCCGCGCTCTGGCGGGCGGGAGGCATGTCAGACTCGGCGGTGAGCCGGCAGGCTCACATTTTGCTAACGGATGCCACAGCTTCCAAGTCACGCGGCGGACAGCGCACCATCGGAGCGCATCGTTTCCGCACGTCAGAGGCCTAGTTGGCATCACGCAGCACGGGCCGAACGGGGCGCGAGATGACTCTTAATCCGCGGGTTGGGGGTTAAAGTCCCTCCCGGCGCACCCGGGCTGACCTGGTACTTCACCCAAATCACGACGATGGTCCACTTCGCCCAGCAGCCACGCCGGCAGCCACGGTCCGCCGAACACCAATTCCATCCCGCCGAAGCGCCGGCCGGCGGCCGCTCACCGCGAGCGGCTCAGCGTGCCGGTGCCTGGGGCACCGGCGGGGGCCCAGACGACCGGTTGGACCGGGCAGTCGCAGCAACGTGGCGGGCGGTTTCCAGTAGCACGGTCTCGACCCCCGAAGACCCGCGACAACAGGGGCCTATCCGCCCAGCTCCTGGGCAATGTCAGATCCTCGCGGCGGTGATCGCGAGCGCCGCCATTGCGCGATTCACCGCCTCGTCAAGCTGGCGACGGCCCGCAGTCTCCATCCTGTGCGGGCGTCGGTACCAGGCGACTGCCGTCCAATCGGATTCCACCGTGTCAGGAGTCGCGGGGCGAGCAGATACGCGTAGTCGGCAACCCGCGTGCCGTGAGACGTCAGGCTTAGCGGTTAGGTCCGGGCGCGGGGCTATTGCTGGTCGGGGACACCCATAGGTACAGCGTCGCACGGCTCGAGCGCCTGCAGGTGCTCCCGCACCCAGGCGACCGTCGCCTGCACAAACGCCACCCGGTTCACGGTTGCCAACAACTCGTGGCCCTCGTCGTGGAAGAGGAGGTACCGGTGCTCAGCGCCCCGTACGGCAAGAGCTGCAACGACCTGTTCCGCCTCCTCGACCGGGACGTTGGTATCCCCCGCCCCATGCACGATGAGCAGTGGCGCTGTCAGCCGGTCAATTCGGTGGATAGGCGAAAGGTCGCGCAACAGAGGGGCGTCGTGCCGCGGATGACCGTACTTGCTGACCGCCGCTGCCGCGATCCACGATTCGGTATGGGCGAAGAAACTGTCGAAGTTCGACATGCCGGAGATATCCACCCCAACCGCGAACAGCTCCGGGTATTCGACGAGCGAGAGCAGGGTGAGGTATCCGCCGTAGGACCTGCCCATGCACCCGAGGCGGTGCGGTTCGGCTGTACCTGTCTTGACCAAGTACTCAGCACACGCGGCGACATCCGTGACCGCCCCGTAGCGGCCGGCGAGGTCGTCGGCGTTGCGAAACGAGCGGCCGAAACCGCTCGACCCTCGTACGTTCGGCGCGAAGACGGCGATACCGGCGGCGACAAGGGTCTGAAAGAGCGAGTTGTACACAGGCCGTTCCTGTGCCTCCGGTCCCCCATGCAGGTGAATCATGGTCGGCCAGGGCCCAGGGCCGGCCGGCCGATACAGCCAACCGGTCAGTTCCAGCCCGTCCGCCGACCGCAGCCGCCGCAGCTCAGGACGAGCCAACTCGTCAACTTCGACGCTGGACCTGCTGGCGCCGTGCGAGCTGGCGAGCGTGTGGCTGCCGGTGCTGCTCAGCGGGGTGGCGGCCGAGGTGGCCGGGTCGATCGACCACACCCCTCGGGGGTCGTACCAGCTCTCCGCGGTGAGCGCGAGCCGGGAGCCGTCCGGGTAAAAGCGGCACTCGTCGATGACATCGCGGGGCAGTGGTCCCACCGCGCTCTCCGTTCCGCTGCACAGGTTGAGCAGGCTTAGGGCGCTGTGGCCACCCAGCAAGTTCCACGCCAGGATGGCTCGTCGGCCGTCGGCGGCGAACACGACGTCCTGCAACTCAGCGTCTTGGCGCTGCGCCAGGACAGCGGGCGGCGCGGTGCCGTCGACCCGAACAGCGACCAGGGCGGCCAGCTCGCGCCCCACGTCGGTGCTGGCATAGACGACAGCGCCGTTCGGGGAGAGGCAACCCGTGTCGGTGGAACCAGAGCCGAACCCCAACGCGATCGGGGTTTCCGCACCGGCTTCGACGTCTACAACGACGAGGCTGCGAACACCGCGGGGGCCCCGGCGGAGCAGGGCGTACCGGTTGTCTCGGCTGATGTCGAGCAAGGTCAGCAGAGGCCCAGCAGCCAACGTCCGCCGTGCACCGGTCAACGGCGTGACGAGCAGCGCGGTGGAGAACCCCTCGGTCGACACGCCATCGGCTTCAGTTACGAGCAGCCGGCTATCAGCGGACCAACCGTGCCAGGGGCCTCTACCGATGACTGCGGTGGAGGCGCCGGCCCCGGCCGCCAGGTGCAGATCCCCGCCGTCGGGGCGCACCAGCCACACCTCGTGTCGGGATGCCGTGGCGGCGCTGGTGACGCAGGCGAGCCAGGCGCCGTCGGGGGACCAGCTCACGGTCACGACCCGGCGTGGGCTGGTGTGGATGGGGAGCAATTGCCCCGGCTCAGGGCCCTGGATCCAGACTGCTGGGTCGCCTCCGCGGTCGGAAACGAAGGCCATATTGCGCCCGTGGGGTGAGGGTGCCGCCGACCAGCTGGCGTAAACGTCCTCGGGGACGGCTTGCGCATGCTGGCGGTCGGGGTGGACCGCGCCCCTCTGCTGCTGCGGCACTACACCCCTATCCGCTGCAGCCACATCTCAAGCAGGCCGAGCTGCCAGGTGACGTTACTGCCTAGGGTGGTGCGTTCGGTATTCGGATCTGCCAACAGGCGGTTGACGGCCTGCGGACGGAACAGTTGCCGGTCCCGAGCCGATGCGGAGGTCAGCGCATCCCGTACCCGGTCGAGCATCGCGCCGTGGAGGTGCCGAACGCCGGGTACCGGGAAGTAACCCTTCGGCCGGTCGATGACGGCATCCGGGACGATACCTCGGCTAGCCGCCTTCAGCACGCCCTTGCCTCCAGCGGCCAGCTTCAGTTCGGGTGGGCAGCGGGCCGCGATCTCCACCAATTCGTGGTCAAGGAACGGCACCCTGGCCTCAAGCCCCCACGCCATGGTCATGTTGTCGACCCGCTTGACCGGGTCGTCGACCAACATCACCTGCGAGTCAAGCCTGAGCGCTGCGTCCAGTGCGGTGTCCGCTCCTGCGGCGGCGAAGTGGCTGTCCAGGTAGTCCCGGCTCGGATCGCCGTCGGCCAGCCACTGCGGTGAGACCAGGTCGGCCATGGCCGCGGCGGAACGGTCGACGAAGACGCTGGTGTACGCGCCGGCCACGTCGCCCCGTGCCACGTCCGCCAGCGGTGGGTACCAGTCGTAGCCGGCGAAGATCTCATCCGCTCCCTGGCCGGACTGCACGACCCGAACGTCACGGGACACTTCTTCGGAGAGCAGGTAGAAGGCGACGCAGTCGTGGCTGACCATGGGCTCGCTCATCGCCGCTACCGCGCCGTCGACGGCGGGTACCAGCCGCCGGTCGTCGATGAGGATCTGGTGGTGTTTGGTGGCGAACCGTTCGGCGACGATGTCGGAGTACTCGAACTCATCCCCGCTCTCGCCGCCGGCGGCGGCGAAGCCGATGCTGAAGGTGGATAGGTCGGAACGCCCGGATTCGGCGATGAGGGCGACCACGAGGCTGGAGTCCAGGCCACCGGAGAGAAGCACCCCTACCGGTACGTCGGACACCATCCGCCGCTCGACGGCCGTCCGCAGCCCGGCGAGCACCTCCTCCTGCCAATCCGATGCCGACCGAAGTCGGCCGGCGGGTCGGCTGTGCGGCGGGTTCCAGTAACACGTCTCGCTGCTGCTTCCGTCCGGCTCGATGGTGCGCACCGTGGCCGGGGGCAGTTTGCGCACCCCGTTCAGGATGGTGCGGGGCGGCGGCACGACCGAGTGCCAGGACATGTAGTGGTGCAACGCAACCGGATCCACCGTGGTGTCCACGCCGCCTGCGGCCACCAGGGCGGGGAGAGTCGAAGCGAAGCGGATCGCGCCCGGAAGTTCCGCTATGTACAGCGGCTTGATGCCGAGCCGGTCACGTGCGAGCACCATCCGTCCGGTCTGGCGCTCGTACACCGCGAACGCGAACATGCCGGCGAAGCGCTCTACGCACCGGACGCCCCAACGGTGGTACGCCTTGAGTATGACTTCGGTGTCGGACTGCGACCGGAACCGGTAGCCGACGCCTTCCAGCTCCGCCCGGAGCTGCCAGTGGTTGTAGATGCAGCCGTTGAAAACGAGCACCAAGCCGAGCTCGTCGTCGATCATCGGCTGGGCACCGGCATCCGACAAGTCGATGATCTTTAGCCGGTGGTGGAGCAGCGCAAGTCGACCGTCGGTCCAGGTGCCGTCGCCGTCGGGTCCACGTGACTTCAGGCAGCTGGACATCCGGGCCACCGCCGGTTCGTCAGCCGCCCCGCCGTCCCAGTGCAGCTCACCGGCCAGACCGCACACGGTCGCCTCCTTCGGGTTTGTTGTCCTCGGCCAGAAGCCAGGTGTCCTTGGAACCGCCGCCGCGTGAGGAGTTGACCACCATGCTCCCGGGTGGAGCCACCCGAGTAAGCGCGGCCGGAGCCACCCGCGGACGGTCTGACAGGAAGACGAACGCCCGCAGGTCGACGTGCCGGGGCACCAAGCGCTCGCCGTCAAAACATGCGTGGGTGGACAGGTCGACCATCTCCTGCGCGATCCAGCGGTGCGGCGCGGCGAGGATCTGCCGCCGGGCCGCCGCCAATTCCTCCGGTGATGCGGTTGGGCCGATCAGCACGCCCTCCCCGCCGTACCCGTCGACCGGTTTGCACACCAGCTCGTCGAGCCGCCGCAACACCAACTCCCGGTGCTCCGGGATAGCGCCGAGGTACGTGGGCACGGTTGCGAGCAACGGCCGTTCCCCGAGGTAGTACTCCACAAGCTTCGGTACGTAAGAGTAGACCGCCTTGTCGTCCGCGACCCCGTTGCCGGGCGCGTTCGCCAGCGCGACCCGGCCAGTGTCCACGGCTCGAAGCAGCCGGGCCCCGAGTGGCCGGCCGTCGGCGGCCGAGGCGTGCAGCAGAGCGTCCTCGTCGATCCGCAGGTAGACGACGTCCACGCGCAGCCACGCACCTTGGCGAATAAGGAACACCTGATCGTCTTGGACAAGCAGGTCGGTGGTGGCAGCCACTGGCACGCCCATCTCCTCGCCAAGCATCTTGTGCTCAAACCACGCCGGTCCGGTCGGTCCCTCACTGAGCAAGACAACGCCCGGTGAATCCCCCGCCGCCGGTGGCGCCGCGGCCACCAGCGCGTCGCGCAGCATGCCGGGGGCCGCCTCGACGTCGAGCAGGCCGTCCGGTAGCGGCAGATCGGGCATCACCGTGCGGGTAATTCGACGGTTCTGCACGGCGTAGCCAAGGCCGGAGGGCACCCGGACGTTGTCTTCCAGCACGAACCACTGTCCGGACCGATCGCGTACCAGATCCATCCCGCAGACGTGGGCGTGGGTGGCCTGCCGGTGCGTTAGCGCGCCAGTAGTCCGCAGGCCCGGCGCCCCCTCGATGACCCACGACGGTACAACGCCGTCAGCGACCACCGCCCGTTCGCCGTACACATCATTCAGGAACGCGTCGAGCGCCCGAGCACGCTGCACCACTCCCGCCTCCAGGGCCGACCAGTCGGCGGCGGAGACAATCCGGGGCACGAGGTCGACCGGGAATAGTCGGGTGCTCGCCTCGCCAGGGACCCCGAAGGTCACCCCATGGGAGCGCTGTTCCTCATCCCGCACAATCTCGCGGTGCCGCAGCGACCCCGCACCCAGTCGTGAAAGCGTAGCCAGTACACCGTCGTACGCCGCCGCCGGGCCATCGGAGCCGAGAACCTCATCACCGGCATCATCAGCGGGGATCAGCGAGCGGGACGCCGGAAGGTGAACCGCCGTTTTCGGGGCTTTCGCCGCCGCTGAGCGGGTGCGCTCGAGGAGCAGGTCGACGACGTCGGCGAGGCGCCCGCGGCGCTGGTACGCCCGCCGCTGGGCGGCTGCGGAACTGCCGGAAGCCAGCGCGCGCTCCGTCAGCGAGCGGACCTCCTCCCCGTCGCCGGTCCCTTCCAGGTACGGCTCGAGCTCGTTCACCAGGGCATGCACCGCGGTGGCCGCAGGGACCGGTCTCGGTGACCGCGGTACGTCGAGCAGATCACCCTCCAGCCCCGAGCGAGCGGCGCGCCACATCGCAGCCCGCAGCAGCGGGGCGGGGCGTCGGATCGCCGGGACACCCGCCAGCACGTCATCGCGCTCGCGGCGAACCAGGGCGCGGAACAGCCCAGCGATCAATACCACGTTGTCGACGTCCGGGCAGGCGTCGGTCACCCGCAGTTCCAGGGTCGGTACTCGCGCCGACGGAC
The DNA here is from genome assembly GCA_040002735.1 of Frankiaceae bacterium. Taxonomy (GTDB): domain Bacteria; phylum Actinomycetota; class Actinomycetes; order JADGOV01; family JADGOV01; genus JADGOV01. The sequence goes on from JBDUDX010000203.1 coordinate 6,483, forward strand.
GGACGTCGAAGTACACCATGCCGGCGTCACTGATCGTCCCCGAAGCCACCAGGTCGGCGACCAGGGCGTCATGCTCGGCGGCCGAGGACACGTCGCCACCGAGCCCGGCTGTCGGCCAACGCTGCCACACCAACGAACGGAAGCTCGCGTAGCCGCTGTCCTCCGCCATCCAGAACGGGGAACTCACCGACAGCGCTAGCAGGATCGGCAGGTACACCGACAGCCGCTGCGCCACGGCCACTGCGACGTCCCGGTTGGAGAGCTGCACGTGCACCTGCGCGCCGCAGATCAGCTGCTCACGAACCAGCAGCTGGTAGTCGTCCAGCATGCGCTCGTACCGGGAGTTTGCCGTGATGGCCAGGCGCAGGGGGTCGACCAACGGGACAGTGCCGGCCGCGACCACTCCCAGGCCTTCGGCCTCCGCGACGTCAGCAAGCAAGCGACGCGACCGAACCAGCGCCGCGCGTAACTCGGACAGACCCGCGCAGACAGGTGTGTTGCTCTCTACGACGCTGCGGTGCAACTCGGCGCAGAAGGAATCGGCGGGCAGCCGATGCAGCAGGTGGGGGCCCCTGGCAACCAGTTCTCGCGTCGACAGGTCTACGACATGGAACTCCTCCTCGGCGCCGAGGTTCGTGGCCTCACCCGATTCCCCGGCGTGACCTGTTGCGGTCAGTGGTCCCGGCAACACTCGCCGCTGAGGCTCCCGGTCTCCCAAGCAGGATTGCCGGTCATGCCACCACCTCGCTTCACCCCCTAACCCACAGGACATTTACTCGGCGATCCAGGGCAGACCCGTGATGGCGTGGTCGGGCCCTTATGAGCATAAGCCACACCCAGAATCTCGGGCAACCCGACGGGCGGCCCTCCTGGGTTCTCCAAAGCGCTCAAGCAGTTCACGTCTGGCCACCTTCTCGGCTGCAGCCGTGCCGGTTTCTCCCAAGTATCACGTTGTCGTGTTTCCACTGCGTGAGCTGACTGGTACGACTGTGTTATGCGTGTCCTTGGAGAAGAGGGATGCATTGCGCCCGCGCCGTATCTCGAGGTACGCCCCTCTTCCAGCCTGCTGGCGGAGAGGGCCGAGACACTGCGGCGACACAACTAACAGGCCCAGACAACATGACCGTGGGGACAGTACCCGCGGGTCGAGGCGCGTACTTTCTGGGCGCGGCGGACCATCGGAGGTTTCATTCGGGTCCGAGCAAGGCGCCGATCGGCGCTGGGCGGTATGGAGACACATGGACAAGCACACGCACTTGAAGGCCGAGGGCAGCCAGTCGGAGGCACGCTGTCCAAGACCGCCACAGGTGGCCTCGGTCGACGCCGAAGGCTGCTGAATCTTTGAAGATCCGCCACTACTCGGAGTGAAGTAGGCGAGCAGACTCAGGACGAGAAGTCGGGGCCGGGAAGGCCCACCACGCGCCTCGACGCCGTGAGCAGTCCACGCAGCCGCCCGAGTGGGTTGGAATCGTCATCGACACGCAGGTCCAGTAACGGGTCATCCGGACCGCTAGGCCCAGCGATGTAGGCAAGTCCTTCGCGGACCACCAAAAGCGCGGCGCTCTGGCGCCCGCGGAGGTCGCCCCCAGCACTATCACCGGCCTCCAACGCGGCAAGGAGACGGTCGGCAAGGTCGAGGTCGTCGCTGCTACGCAGGAACGTCTCCTCCATAACAGCCAAAACCTGGGGCCCGACAAGCATATTGCCCTGCACGGAGTATCCCCGCCCGCAGCGGCCACCAGCCCAGGAATGGCATCGTGCACCCGTAAAGTTCGCCGCGCCGCCGTGCCGGTCGACCACACCAACCTGTCGATCGTCGCGCAACTCGTCCGTCGACGTAAGCTCGCGGACCACGTCAGTAGCTCCAAGTCCGGACGCGAGCAGCTCGAGTCCCTTCAACCTGTGTTCCGGATTTGGGTAACTCTGCGTCGCGATCGCTCCTGCACCAACCCGGGCGGCCGGTACGACGGCTCCGGCAGCGAGGAACTTGCTTGCGACACCGACACCCCAAGTCTTCTCGCCCGGTCCCCCAGCGACGATGGAGAAAGTCACGGCAAGCTCCTTCGATCGGCTAGCACCTGCCACGCCGCGTGCGGCCCCTATGCCGCGTCCCGACCGGCCAGCGAGCATTTCCGTCGCGGTCAGGCGCTGATTCTATTCATTTGCCGCAACGCTCCCACTCCCAGTACCGGCCCGCAAAGAGTGGTCGCTGCGGACTTTGACGCCGACGCGTGACCTGATCTCGCCGAGTTTCCTAGCCGCCGTGGAGTTGGCAGGTTCCCCCGGGTGTCTGGTGCCGAGTCAGGGTTGGAGGGCGGGGAGTCGTTGCTGCTGCGCTCAGCCTGAGCTTCCGGGGCGTGGGTGACCGTCTCGCCGCCAGGGTCGCCGGCGAGATCGGAGAGTCCATCTCCCAGTTCACCTCGCCGAACGCGGCATGCTATGGCGGCAAGGGCCCGGTCACCAGGCAGTCCCGGGCGAAGTGAGTTCACCGTCGCCCGCCGACTCGCTCATAGCGGTCACCTCGCCGACGCCGTCCAACTCTGGGCGTTCTGCGGTCTGACCCGCTCCGGCTGGGCGCGAAAGTTCTACGACAGCCAAATCGCGAAGAACAAGTCCCACCACTCTGCGCTACGGCGTTGGAAATCGGTGGTTGGAGGTGCTCTGGCACTGCGTCACCCGCGGCGTCCGCTATGACGAAGCCGTTCACGTAGCCAACCGCAACAGAGCCCGCGCGCGGTGAGCCAGACGACTGTCGCCGCGTAGGCGACGGCTACCGCCGCCCCAAGACAAGGCGGCGCGTCCACGCGGGCAGGGCAGGCACCGCCCTGCCAGCAGCTACACCCTGGCCAGGACGGGCAGGGACCCGCGGGTCAAGGGCCAGCGCAGCAGGTCCCGCAGGGACGCGCAGCCCCCTTGAGGCGAAAGGGGCCGGGACGTAACAGCGGCCGCCGCCCCGTGATCGAACCACAAACGCCGGGGAGGTTGACAGGGGGCGCCTCACGGCACACGCCTGGTTGATGACGCCTTCCAACAAGAGTGGTGCTGCTCCGACCGGCGCGGTCAGCTGATTATGTAACCGCCGTCCAGGGCAAGCTCGACCCCGTTGAGCATCTCGGCACCAGGAGATACGAGGTAGAGGACTGCCGCGGCCACGTCTGCCGGGGACGCGAAGTGCCCGGCGGGGATTCGCGCCAGCATCGGCGCCGCTTTAGACGGTTCACCCCAGACGCGCTGACCCATCTCGGTCATGACGACGGTTGGGCACACGACATTCGCTCTTACTCCGGAGGAACCGAGTTCGAGCGCGAGCACTTTGGGGCCATGACCAGGCCGGCCTTGCTTGTGCAGTAGGCGTAGTGGTCAGTGAGGGCTCGAACCCCCGCCGCCGAGGCGATGTTGATGATTCGCCCTCCGCCGACGGCGGACATGGCCTGACCGATGCGCGCGGCCAGCAGGGCGGGGGCCCGCAGGTTGACCGCCATGACCTCGTCCCAAGAGTCGACCCTTATGTCGACTGCGGGTTGTGGGTTGGAGATGCCGGCGTTGTTGACGAGTATGTCCAGCCCGTTGAAGGAGTCGAGCCCTGCCCGGGCGAGCGTCTCTACAGCCGCTGCGTCCGCGAGGTCGGCGGTTAGGACCTGGGCGCGGATACCGTGCCTGGCTGTGCGCGTCTTCTGTTGGGTTTTGAGCTCGGCGGTTCCGCGGGCGGTGAGTACCAGGTCAGCTCCCGCTTCAGCCAGGGCATCCGCCACCGCCATCCCGATGCCGCGGGTTGAGCCGGTTACGAGGGCGCGCTGGCCGTGTAGGGAGCCGCTCACCGCTTTCCGTCCGTGGCCTCTACGAGCGCGGTTGCCGTTGGGACGTCCGTGACGAGCTTCTTGTAGTACCCGGCTCGGGCGGCAGCTACGAGGCTGAGCACTTTGTCCTTTCCTACTGCGACGGCGATGGTTGTGGGTATCGCGCGGAGCGTCTCGAGGCGAATGGCAATCAGGCAATTGTCCCCGGAGAAGGGCACCGGCCTTCCGTCCCGATCGTAGAAGCGTGCGGCCACGTCACCGATCGCCTCGCCCAGGGAGAAGGTATCGAGCGGCATGAACGCGGGTAACGAATTGCGTGCGAGCGGCGGGGCACCGACGCCAAGGATGGCGCACTGTGCGCGGTCCCACGAGTCAAGAACTCGCCTGGTCTGCGGATCTTCAACGAGCCGCTCGTAGAGTCGCGGGGGGGGAAGTGCGGGTGCGTAAAGGAAGATCGGCCGGCCGCTTATAACGACGGCGATCTGACGGACGATCTCATTCGTCTGGTACCACGCCGCTGACTCGGCCTGGCCGCCGATCATCGGCGTCACGAGTACGCCGGGCAGTTGCGGGAGTTCGGCACCGGCAACCTCATAAACCGTGCGGCCCGCCGACACGAGGAGGACGTCGCCGGCGTGCAGGTTGGCGTCGCGCACCGCTGAGCACAGCTGAGGCCCCAGTGTCGTGCCGATCAGCGTCGGGTGCGTCGCCGGTGCGACGTGGACCGCCTTGAGGCCGAGTGCTTGGGCAGCCCGTTGGCCGAGCTCGCCGTCATCAGGATCGGTTTGGGCGACAACCTCGATGCGGACGATTCCCTGTCGCCTGGCCTCGTTGAGCAAGCGGCTCACATTTGGCCTACTCGTGCCGAGCTGACCGGCGATCTCCGACTGGGTCGCGTCCTGGATGTAATAGAGGGTCGCGGCGGCATGCATCAGCTGCGGGGAGAAGCGCGGGGTGCTCCGCGCTTTCGGCCTTGGGCGGGCTATCTGACGCGACGGACTCATGTCCACGATCTCCAACCGCTAACTGGTCAGACCGTACCGCATGCCTCGGCAACTGTGTGACCACCTGTTCTGGACATTTGGTCGCTAGCTCCCTACGGTGACGCACGTAACACCGCCGAAATGTCGGAAGTCACCCCTTGACTGGAGGCGTCGTGCCTGAGACCAGTACCCGGACGGTGCCGGAGTCCATGAAAGCTGTCATGTGTCACGGTCCGGAGGACTACCGGCTCGAGGAGATACCTGTTCCGACGGCGGGTCCAGGGCAGGCACTCGTGCGTGTGGAGGCCGTTGGGATCTGCGCCAGCGACTTGAAGTGCTACCACGGCGCTGCGAAATTCTGGGGGGATGAGAACCGGCCGGCCTGGACCGAGACTCAAGTCACACCCGGCCACGAGAACGTCGGCGAAGTGGTCGCGCTCGATGACGCGGCCCGCGCACGGTGGGGGGTGGAGGTGGGCGACCGCGTCGTGCCGGAGCAGATCGTCCCTGACTGGACGTGCCGATACTGCAAACGCGGTCAGTACTGGATGTGCCAAACCCACAACATGTTCGGTTTTAAGCGGGCCAATCCTGGTGGTATGGCCGAATACATGGTGTTCCCGGTCGAGGCGCTCGTGCACAAGGTTTCCAAGGAACTGCCGCCGGCATGGGCGGCCTTCGCGGAGCCGCTGTCGTGCTCACTGCATGCAGTCGAACGCGCAACGATTCAGTTCGAGGATGTCGTGGTGGTCGCGGGTTGCGGCCCGATCGGGCTGGGCATGATCGCCGGCGCCGCCGCGAAGTCGCCGGCGAAGGTCGTCGCACTTGACGTCGTCGATAGCAAGCTGGAGATCGCGAAGCTGTGCGGCGCGGACATGACGATCAATATTGCGCAGGACGACGCCGTCCAGGTTGTCAAGGATCTCACCGATGGTTACGGTGCTGATGTCTATCTTGAGGGCACTGGGCACCCGGCGGCGGTGCTGCAAGGCTTGAATATGCTGCGCAAGCTCGGCACGTTTGTCGAGTACAGCGTGTTCAAGGACGCCGTGTCGATCGACTGGAGCATCATCAGCGACGACAAGGAGCTCGACGTCCGTGGCGCCCACCTTGGTCCATACACGTGGCCAGCAGCAATCCGGATGATCGAGTCCGGCCGCCTGCCCATGGACCGCATCTGCACCCATCAGCTGCCGCTGGAAAAGTTCCAGGACGGTCTTGACCTTGTCGCCGACGGCGCTGGATCGATCAAGGTTTCACTCATTCCAGAGTAACACTGAACCACCACTGCAGGAACCGCAGATTCTGCACCCTCACATTGACCGGGGAGACAAGGCATGAGCGGATCGGATGTCAACACGCCACGCAACGACTGGAGCCGACGGGACGTCCTAAAGGCGGCGGGCCTGACCGGCGTGGGCATTCTTGCAGCGCCGGCGCTCTCGGCTTGTGGCGTCGGCGGCTCGACTAAGAAGCCTACCGGAAAGGGCGCGAGCGACGTCAAGGGCGGGTTCGACTGGAAGAAGGCCAAGGGCGAGACGATCAGAATTCTCCAGACACCGCACCCGTACCAGATCGCGTTCCAGCCGCTGCTGAAGGAGTTCACGCAACTCACCGGGATTAACGTCAAACCGGAGCTGGTTGCGGAAGGCGACTACTTCACCAAGCTGAACACAGAGCTCGCCGGCGGCAGCGGGACGCATGATGTCTTCATGACCGGCGCCTACTTCATCTGGCAATACGGCCCGCCAGGCTGGATGGAGGACCTCAACCCGTGGCTGCAGAATACATCTGCAACGGGACCCAACTATGACTTCGAGGACATCTACGACGGCCTGCGGACATCGACGCGGTGGGATTTCAAGACGGGTAGTCCATTGGGCTCGGGCGGCCAGTACGCGATTCCCTGGGGTTTCGAGACGAACGTTGTCTGCTACAACCAGAGGTTGTTCAAGAAGAAGGGCGTCAAGCCGGCGGAGACCTTCGACAACTTCATCCAGCTGGCGCACGACCTTACAAACCGGTCGGCGAACCAGTACGGCGTTGCTTTCCGTGGCTCACGTTCTTGGGCGACGATTCATCCGGGGTTTATGACGCAGTACAGCCGCGAGGGTGCGAGGGACTACACGGTCAAGGATGGCAAGCTCGAGGCGGCAATGAATTCCCCGAAGGCGGTCGCCTTCACCAAGAAGTGGGTCGACCTCGCGAAGGCATCCGGACCGCCGTCGTGGACGACGTATGAGTATCCGGACTGCACTCGAGACCTGGGCAACGGTAACGCGGCGATGGTCTACGACGCTGACAGCGCAACCTACCCGAAGAATGTGCCAGGAGCTTCACGCGAGGCGGGGAATCTTGCCTGGCATCCGGGGCCCGCCGGTCCTGACGGAAACTTTGCGACGAATCTCTGGACATGGTCACTCGCCATGAACGCACGGTCCAAGCAAAAGCTCGCCGCATGGTTATTCATCCAATGGGCAACGGGTAAAGAGGCGATGAACAAGGCCGTCTCGCACGCAGCCTTCGCCGACCCGGTGCGCAAGTCGGTATTCGACACCAGCTTTAAGCAGCGGCTCAACAACTTTCCAGGTTACCTCGACACCTTCGAAAAGGTCATCAGTAGCGCCAAGATCCAGTTCACGCCGCAGAAGAAGTTCTTCGACACCACCGACAACTGGGCGGTGGCCTTGCAAGACATCTACTCCGGTCAGGACGCGAAGAGTAGGCTCGACAAACTTGCGAAAGCCTCGACGGCAACCGTCAACGCGTAGCTACCGGCGCACCCAGATTGAATAGGAGGCCAGCATGACGACCGCCGCACCGGGCCGGCAGCGGGAGCAACGCCCCCCCTCCGGGGAGCCTGACCGCGGGGGCAGCCTGCGGGTGGTACCGAAGTGGCGCCGACAGCTGCGTCCGTACTTGCTGTCAGTTCCTGCGGTCGCGATCATTATCGGGATCCTCTACCCGTTTTTCCTCGGAGCGTACTACGCCTTCCTCAATTACTCTGCCGACAATCCCCATCCGCGCTTCGTTGGCCTGCAGAACTTCAAGACAGTTCTCGGCGACAGCGCGGTCTGGCACAGTGTCCGGGTAACCGTGGAATACGCGGTCCTCGCGACAGCTATCGAGACGGTGCTCGGCGTCGGCATCGCCTTGCTCCTAAATCGGTCGAGCTTGGTCGGGCGTGTGTTCGAGAAGGTACTGATTCTTCCCCTGATGATTGCGCCGGTTATCGCCGCCGTCGTCTGGAAGCTGATGTACAATCCGACTTTCGGCATTCTGAACCATGTTCTGGGCCTCGGTCACAGCTTCAACTGGCTCAGCAGCCGTAACGCGTTGTTCTCGGCGGTTCTTGTCGATATATGGATTTATACACCTTTCGTGGCGATCTTGGTCCTCGCCGGCGTCCGGTCGCTGCCCAAGGAACCCTTCGAGGCATCCGATGTTGATGGAGCCTCGTGGTTCTACATGTTTCGTCGTCTTATGTTGCCGATGATGTGGCCATATATCCTGGTGGCTGTGATTTTTCGGCTCATGGATTGCCTCAAGATCTTCGACATCATCAACGTGCTTACCGCCGGTGGCCCGGGGAACCTCACGACCACGCTGCAGGTCAACGCCTATCAAGACTCGATAACTCACTTCAACTATTCCAGGGGCAGCACGTATATGTTTCTCCTCTGGATCCTCGTCTTCGTTACGGCACGGTTCCTAGTCAGCGTGTTAGGTAAAGCCCAGCGGCACGCCGCCGGAGCGGAGGCTTAATCATGCCAGCTCGCGAGCTCATGCCCGGGCAGAAGAGATTCACTTTCGGCGGGGTGGCTGCCGACCTGCTGACGCTGTTCTGGTTTGTCTTTTCGCTGTTCCCCCTTGTCTGGATGTTCCTCCTGTCGCTCAAGAGCAATGCGGAGCAGACGTCTACCTACTTCGGGTTCTCCCCCACCTGGGACAACTACACGACCGTGCTCAGTACAAAGGGCACCAATCTCACCAGCGTCGACTTCTCCCACGCCCTCCTGCACAGCGTCATCTCCTCAGGTGGGGCGGTCATCGTGTCGCTTGTCATCGGCATACCCGCGGCGTACGCCGCGGGACGCTGGCAGTACCGCGGCTCCGACGACCTCATGTTCCAGATGTTGTCGTTCCGTTTCGCCCCTGAGCTGATGATCATCGTGCCGCTGTTTGTCCTTTACCACCAACTGGGCGTATTCGACAGCGAGGCGGGGATGATCTGGGTGCTTCAGCTGGTGACGATGCCCCTGGTCGTGTGGATCTTACGCTCTTACTTTCAGGACCTGGCGCCGGAGCTGGAGCAGGCCGCGCTGCTTGACGGCTACACCCGGACGAGGGCGTTCATCAAGGTCGCGTTGCCGCTGGTGCGGCCGGGGATTGCGGCGGCCGCGCTGTTGGCATTTATTTTTGCTTGGAACAATTATGTCTTCCCGCTCATCTTGACTGACACGAACGCGACCACAGTCACGGTCGCCGTGACCCGATTCCTCGGTGGGGGTGGGCAGGCGTACTACAACCTCACCGCGGCGGCGGCGCTCATCGGGGCCTTGCCGCCGCTCGCGCTCGCGCTGTCCATCCAGCGCTACTTGGTCCGCGGTCTGTCATTTGGGGCGGTGAAGGCGTAGTGGCGACCATGGAGCTCACCGGCGTCACGAAGACCTACGGCTCCGTCGAGGCGCTTACCGACCTAAGCCTTTCAGTCGGAGACGCCGAGTTCTTCGTGCTGTTGGGGCCCTCGGGGGCCGGTAAGACCACGACGTTGAAGAGCGTCGCCGGATTGCAAGAAATCGACGCCGGACGAGTTGTCATCGGTGGGACCGACATGACGGGAGTGGAGCCGTACCACCGCAACGTGGCCATGGCGTTCGAGAGCTACGCGTTGTATCCCCAGAAGACGGTCTTCGAGAACCTCGCCTCGCCCCTCAAGTCGGGCCGCACGGGAAAGTACACCGACGCTGACCAGAAGCAGCGCATCGATCTGGTTACGGCGACGCTCGGCATCGATCAATTGCAGCAGCGCTTCCCGCGTGAGCTGTCCAACGGGCAACGGCAACGCGTCGCCCTCGGCCGGGTCCTGGTGCGCCCTGCGGACATTTATCTACTGGACGAACCGTTGTCGCACCTTGATGCCAAGCTGCGCGCCGCCATGCGTGCCGAATTGAAGAACCTCGGGGAGATGTCTAATACGACGTGCCTGTACGTCACACATGACTATCAGGAGGCACTGGCCCTCGGCGACCGCATTGGTGTGCTGCGGCAGGGGCGGCTGGTGCAGGTTGGTACGCCGGAGGACATCTGGTTGCGGCCGGTGGATTCCTTCGTCGCGAAGGCGCTGGGGCAACCGGAAATCAACATGCTCGGGGCGGAGGTCCAAGACGGACGGCTAGTGGCCGCCGCCGGCCTGATCGCTATCCCGGTGCCACCCGAGCTCAAGGTGTCCCGCGGGGACCGAGTCCGTCTGGGGCTGCGGCCACGGGACATCGGGCTCGGGCCGACGGGGGGAGGCGACGACGGATGGCTGGTGTTGCCCGGTACGATCGGCCTCGCTGAGCGGCTGGGTCGCCTGGTGGAGCAGAGCGTGCGCGTCGGCGACGTCGACCTCACCGTCGTGACTTCCAGTGAACACGCCGGCCGCGAAGGTGAGTCAGTTCAGGTCCACATACCGATCGAGTTCGTGCATGTCTTCGCCGGCGGCGAGCCCGAGCAGGAGACCGCCCGGATCGGTGCCGCCTCGTCCGAACGCAAGATCCGCTCGACTACCGCCACCAGCACCACCGTCGAGGAGCGCTGAGACATGGCTACGGCAGCAGTGGAAGCCGTCGCTCCGAACGCTCAAAGCCTCACCCTCGATGAGTTGCGAAAGACATACAAGGTGCGAGGCCGCGAGCCTTTCGAAGCGGTCAAGGGAATCAATCTGTCGATCGATCCGGGGGAGCTGGTTGCTCTCCTCGGCCCGTCCGGCTGCGGAAAGACCACGACGCTCCGTATGATCGCCGGCTTGGAGACGGTTACCTCGGGCGATATCCGTATCGCGGATCATTCGATCCGTGACTTGTTGCCCGGTAAGCGCAACGTCGGTGTGGGCTTCGAGAGCTACGCGCTCTATCCGCCGCTGAACGTTCGGGACAACCTCGCCTACGGGCTCAAGGCGCGTGGCGCCAAGGACGCCAACCAGCGGGTCGAAGCGCTGACCAAGCGTCTGGAGATGGAGGAACTTCTCCCGCTGCGTCCGGCCGGCCTATCGAGCGGGCAGAAGCAGCGCGTCGCCCTGGCCCGCGCGCTAATTCGTAACCCACCCGTGCTGTTGTTGGACGAGCCGCTGTCGCACCTCGACGCATCCCAGCGTCAGCGGGTCCGGCGAGAGCTGAAGCTGCTGCAGCGGGAGTTTGGCTACACGACCATCGTGGTGACCCACGACCAGCTGGAAGCACTCAGCCTCGCCGACCGGTTGGCTGTCATGGATCGCGGCATCATCCAGCAGTTTGGCACACCCGATGAGATCTTCGACGATCCGGCGAATCAGTTCGTCGCGGACTTCGTCGGCGAGCCGAAGATCAACCTGCTCGAGGCGACGGTCGAACGCCGCGAAAACGAGGTCGTGGCGCGGATTGGCCGCGGCAGCGGTCTTATCACCACAGCCACGACTCCGGAACATGGCCGGCCGGTCATCGTGGGTCTGCGCCCCCAAGACTGCCGGCCGCATGCGCCCGTCGGGCAAGAGCCGGACATCGAAGGTGAGGTGTTCGTCTTCGAGCACCTTCTGGAGTTCGGGCTGGCAACGGTCAGGGTGCCGGGCCTGGACGGCACGCTAGTGGCTCAGACCCCTGCCGATGTCCGCTACTCCGCCGGTGACGTCGGGCACATCACGGCCCGCCGCGACCGCGTCTACCTCTTTGATCCGGACACGGGGGAACGCGTGCGGTGATCGGTGCTGACCCTCGCTGGTGACAGGTCGGCGCCGCGTCGCAGCCGGATCGCGAAGAATTCCCTGCGGTGGTTCTGATTGACCTTCACCTCTGACCATAGGAGCGCCATGACCCGCTTGTACGACGATCCCGCTCGTTTTGCAGAGGACATGCTCGCCGGCTTTCTCGACGCCAATGCGCGCTACGTTGTCGGAGTACCCGGCGGGGTGGTGCGGGCGGCGCCGACGCGGCGGGGCAAGGTTGCCGTTGTTATTGGAGGCGGGTCGGGACACTATCCAGCGTTCTGCGGGGTAGTCGGCCCAGGCTTTGCCGACGGCGCCGTCGTCGGCAACGTGTTCACCTCGCCATCGGCAGCTGACGCGGTCTCGGTCGGCCGGGCGGCGGACGGCGGAGCCGGCGTACTGTTCAGCACCGGTAACTACGCTGGTGACGTAATGAACTTCGGCCAGGCCGTCGAGCGGCTGGGCGCGGAAGGGATCGACGCCCGCTACGTCCTGGTAACCGACGACGTAGCCAGCGCGACGTCCGCCGAACGCGGCAAGCGCCGCGGGATCGCTGGGGACTTCACGGTATTCAAGGTGGCGTCGGCGGCTGCGGAGGATAGCTACGATCTCGATGGGGTCGAGCGGGTCGCAGTGTTTGCCAACGATCGGACGCGGACGCTCGGTGTCGCGTTCGACGGGTGCACGATGCCAGGCGCGGCCGAACCACTCTTCACCGTGCCGCCCGGCCGAATGGGCGTCGGACTCGGAATCCACGGCGAACCCGGCATCGCCGAAGAGTCCCTGCCGCGAGCGGCGGAGCTTGCCCGCACCTTGGTTGATGGTGTCCTGTCCGACGCTCCAGAGGCAGCTGGGCAGCGGGTCACGGCCATCCTCAACGGGCTGGGGCGTACCAAATACGAGGAGCTGTTCATCGTATGGGCCTCCGTCAGCCGGTTGCTCCGCGAGGCGGGTCTGACGGTCGTGGAACCGGAGGTCGGTGAGCTCGTCACGAGTTTGGACATGGCTGGCTGCTCACTCACGTTGATGTGGCTGGACGAGGAACTGGAGGGACTGTGGCGAGCGGCTGCCGACACGCCCGCCTACCGCAAGGGTGCGCTCACCGCCGCGGAGGCCTCGCGGCGCTCGGCGGAAGAAGCGATGTCCTCGGCGGTGCCGACGTCGGCTCGGAAGCCGGCGGGTGAGGGCTCGCGCGTCTGCGCGGCCCGAGTGGTGCGTGCCTTTGAGGCCATGGCGGTAGCCGTTGCCGAGGCCGAGGAGGAACTCGGGCGCATCGACGCCGTCGCCGGGGACGGCGACCATGGCCGGGGAATGGTTCGAGGTACAGCAGTGGCGGTCGATGCCGCGCGCGCCGCGTACGAAGCCGGCGCCGGCTCCGGCGGAGTGCTCACCGCTGCGGGCGGGGAGTGGGCAGCTCGCGCTGGCGGCACGTCGGGCGTCCTTTGGGGTGCCGCCTTGAGCGCACTCGGGCAGCGGCTAGGAGACACCGAGGCACCCGTACCGGACGCCGTAGTTGCAGCTGTGCAGGCGGGCTACGACGCCCTGGTCCGGCTCGGTGGCGCCCAGCCAGGTGACAAGACGATGCTGGACGCGCTCCTGCCTTTCATCCAGGAGCTGCGCACTGCAGTCGCAGCCGGGTCGGCTCTCGCCGACGGCTGGGCAGCTGCCGCCGCCGAATCCGAGCGGGCCGCTGCCGCGACAGCCCCCATGCGACCCAAGGTTGGACGGGCTAGACCCCTCGCCGAACGCAGTGTGGGCACGCCGGACGCCGGGGCGGTATCAATGGCCATGTGCTTGCGCAGCGTCCTTCCTGCCCTGGGGGAGTCCTAAGCATCCGCCCGTGCGGGATCTTGCGCTCGACTGCCGCGCCGGCAGAGCCATGAAGGAGGAAGACGTGAACGACGCAGCTCTGCGTATCGTTATCGGATCGGACGACGCGGGGACAAGGTACGAGGCCGCTTTGAAGGCTGACCTGGAAGCTGATCCCCGGGTCAGCGATGTGTTCGATGTCGGAGTCAGCGGCGACGAGCACACGCAATACCCCCACGTTGCCGTGGCGGCAGCCACGCGCATCGCCGACGGCCAAGCCGACCGTGCTCTGCTGGTCTGTGGCACCGGGCTCGGGGTCGCCATCAGCGCCAACAAGGTTTCCGGGATACGCGCCGTCACCGCGCATGACAGCTATTCGGTGGAGCGAGCGGTGCTGAGCAACGACGCTCAGGTTCTGTGCTTCGGAGAGCGCGTCGTCGGCCTGGAACTGGCACGAAGACTCGCGAAGGAGTGGCTCGGCTACCGTTTCGACCCTTCCTCCGCGTCGGCTGAGAAGGTCGCCGCCATCAACGATTATGAGCGGCAAGCGGCAGGGAGTAGACCTGCGAGGCCATGACGCAATTACTGCTAGGCATCGACATCGGGACAGGAAGCAGCAAAGCCCTGCTCGCAACACCCGGCGGAGACATTGTTGCCACCCGAACCCGTGAACATGCCATGTCCCTGCCTCGCCCAGGGTGGGCGGAGATGGACGCGGAAGGCGTGTGGTGGAACGAAGTCGCGGGGCTGTGCCAAGAGCTGGTGACACACGCTGCCGGTCAACCGATCGCTGGCGTCGCTGTAAGCGGCCTCGGGCCCTCCCTTCTGCCCTGCGACGCGCAGGACCGACCGCTGCGGCCCGCCATCCTGTACGGCATCGATATGCGAGCGACCCGGCAGATCGCCGAGCTCACCAACAGACTCGGGGAGGACCGCATCGTCGCCCGGGGCGGCTCGGCGTTGTCCACCCAGGCCATCGGACCGAAGCTGCTCTGGATCCGGCAGCAGGAGCCGGACGTCTGGCGGCAGATGGCTCGCTGGTACAGCGCCAGTTCCTTCGTCGTGGCGCGCCTCACCGGTGAATGGGTGCTCGACCATCACACCGCGAGCCAGTGCGACCCGCTCTATGACATGCAAGCCACGGATTGGGCTCACGACTGGGTGGCAGACATCTTTCCCGGGATGGAGCTACCGCGGCTCGCCTGGTCGAGTGAGGTTGTCGGCGAGATCACGCCGACGGCCGCGGCCGCCACCGGTCTGGTGGCGGGCACGCCGGTGACGGCAGGAACCGTCGATGCCTGGGCGGAGGCGTTCAGCGCGGGAGCGAGGCGGCCGGGTGACCTCATGCTCATGTACGGCTCGACGATGTTCTTCATCCAGTTTCTGGCGACCTACCGGACGCACCCCAAGCTTTGGACCACGGCAGGCTTGGAGCCGAACGTGACCACGCTTGCCGCCGGCATGGCCACGTCCGGCAGCCTGACCACCTGGTTCCGGCACCTCTGCGGCGACGCCTCCTTTGATGACCTGGTTGGAGAAGCCGAAGCTACGCCCGCAGGTGCGAACGGGCTCGTGGTCCTCCCCTACTTTGCCGGGGAACGGACGCCGATCTTCGACCCGCGCGCTCGCGGGGTCATAGCCGGACTCACACTCCAGCACTCCCGTGGGCACATCTTCCGCGCGGTCTATGAGGGGATCGGTTTCGGTATCCGCCAAATCCTTGAACTCCTCGACAGCTCCGGGGAGAGCGTGCAACGCCTTATCGCCGTCGGAGGTGGGACTCAGGGGGGACTATGGACCCAGGTCGTGACCGACATCACCGGCCGCGAGCAGACGCTGCCGACGCAGACAATAGGGGCAAGCTACGGCGACGCGTTGCTCGCTGCCACGGCGACGGGACTCGTCAACCCCGACACTGACTGGGCGACCATCTCCACGACTGTCGTCCCCGACCGCTCCACCCGCAACACCTACGACGAACTTTTCGAGATCTACTCAGGTCTCTATCCGGCCGCCCGAGACCTGGTCCACCGGCTCGCCGTCATGCAGGAGTCAGGCACCGGCTACGAGTGAGCCGCTACGTATCCAGACTGGGGACTTGGCTGACAACGAAGAGAACGAAGGCTGAGCCGGCGGTCGAGCGCTCCGTCATGCCAGGCCGCGGGCCGCTACGTTGATCAGGTTGCCACCAGACGGCGGTGGGGCACGGGGTCGGCTCCGCGACGCGCTACGCCCCCCGGTTCCCCTCCCTGCTAGCCGTGATGGCGTTCAACCTGACCCGGGCCGCCGCGACCATCACCGGACCGGTCCTGGCCAGGGCGACCACCCCCACCCGCCGGCGCAAGTTGATCACCGTCCCGGCCCGGATCGCCACCTCAGCCCGCCGGGTCACCATGCACCTGCCCACCGGCTGGCCATGGGGGACCGCATGGACCCAGCTGTTCACCCGGGTCTGCGGACCACCAACACCGCCCCCCACCTGACCACCCAGGCCGAAGGCCGCGAGCAAGACCACCCCTGGACAACCCGGGACCCAGCCCGGTCGATGACGCACACCCAGGCTCGACACCCCGGACTTGACCACCAACGACTGCGATCAACCTTGCGGATCGGTGGATCGAGGTTAAGCTCCCCGGCGTGAGTTCGGCAGAAGTGTTGCAGCGGTTGGCCGTCGCGCTGGCGATCGGGCTGCTGCTGGGGCTGGAGCGGGAGCGTAGCCACCGGGCAGCCGGACGGCAGGCCGCTGGCTCACGCACCTTTGCCCTGCTGTCCCTGACCGGCGCGCTGGCTGGCGCCATCGACCCGGTCGTGGTCGCCGCCGGGGCCTTGGCGGTGGGCATGTTAATGGCCGCCGGGTACGCGCGGACCAGCGCCGAGGACCCAGGAGCGACGACCGAGGCGGCCGGCGTGGCTGCTTACCTGCTGGGCGCGCTTTCATGGCAGCGTCCGCAGCCCGCTGTCAGCACCGCCGTGGTGATCGCCGTGCTGCTGGCGTCCAAGGCTCGGCTCCATCACTTTGCCCGAGAGGTGATCACCGAGCACGAGGTCGACGACGCGTTGAAATTTCTCGTGGTCGCGTTCGTGGTGTTGCCGCTGCTGCCGGACCGCAATGTCGGCCCGTACGCGGCGCTCAACCCGACTCGAATCTGGATCCTGGTGATCGCGGTGACCGGGATCGGCTGGGTCGGGTACGTCGCCACCAGGACGCTCGGCGCAAACCGCGGGCTGCCGCTGGCCGGGTTCGCAGGCGGGTTCGTTTCCGGCAGCGCGACCACCGCGGCCATGGGACGACGGGTCCACGCCGACCCGGCTACCCGCTCGGGGGCTCTCGCCGGGGCGCTGCTCGCCAGCTTGGCGACGCTCGTCCAGCTTGCAATGATCACTGCGGTCGCGAATGTCGCCCTGTTCCGGCGGCTGCTGCCCGCCCTGGCCACCGGAGCTGCCGTGCTGGTCGGCGAGGCCATCATCATCGGGCGAGTGGACGCGCGTACGCATCCCAGATCCGAACCGCAGACTACCGTCGCCGACAGCTCGAACCGGGCCTTCTCGTTCTGGCCGGCGCTGCTGCTGGCCGGTGTGCTCACCACCGTGCTGCTGGTCGCCCGGTGGGGCGAGGCGACGTTTGGCGCGGCCGGCTCCATCGGCACGACGGCGTTGGCCGGACTCGCCGATGTGCACGCCGCTGTGCTCTCGGTGGCGACGCTGGCCTCGGCGGGTAACGTCGACCTGTCGACCGCGGTGGTCGCCAGCGGGCTGGCCCTCGCCACGAACACCGGAGTGAAGTGCGCCCTGGCCACCGTTAGCGGCGGCCGCCGCTTCGGCATCAGCTTCGGTTGCCTGATCCTGCCTCCCACGGTGTCGCTCGGCATCCTCCTTGGCCTGGCCCTCTAAACGGGCTTCCCCCCAGCCCGACGGGCGTTGTGGGGGCAACTCCTCGCCTTACCCCGGATCCGCTCGGAACGGCCCGCCTTCGATATGCACCACCCGCACGTACGTAGCGCAACACCACGACCGAAGCGCAGGTCAGGATGTCGCCGGCACGACCTGATCAACCGTTGATCTGGCGAAGTCTGGGCTCAGTGGCAGCAAATCACTTTCTCGACCAAAGCTCGGCGCTCCGCCAACCGAGCGGTCATCCGGGCGGAACAAGTTCCCATGCCGGCCGCGTTGCTACCCCCGGGGGTACCCTAGGAGGAGTGGATGGCAGAAGTGGACACGGGTCAGCTCACTGATGTGCTGGCTCGGCTGAAGCGGGTGCAAGGTCAGGTGGGCGGGGTGATCAGAATGATCGAGGAAGGGCGGGACTGCTCGGACGTGGTGACGCAACTCGCCGCGGCGTCGCGTGCGCTGGATCGGGCCGGATTCAAGATCATTGCAACCGGGATGCGCCAGTGCTTGGCCGAGGACGATGCGGGCACCCGCCGGCTGGACGAGGCCCAACTCGAACGTCTCTTCCTCTCGCTCGCCTGACCCCGCCGTTCGCGGCCCGACAGACACATGGGAGCCATCATCATGGATTACCAGCGCAACATCAGCGTGGACCTGCCCTACACCGAGGCGGTCGCCCGCACCCGAGAGGCCCTGGCCGAGCAGGGTTTCGGCATTCTCAGCGAGATCGATGTGCAGGCAACGCTAAAGGAGAAGCGTGGGCTCGACATGGAGCCGTACGTCATCCTCGGCGCCTGCAATCCCGACCTGGCCCATCGGGCACTGGAGATCGACCGCGGCATCGGGGTGCTGCTGCCCTGCAACGTCGTGGTGAGCGCCGAAGCGGGTGGCGGGGCGACGGTGCGGATCCAGGACCCGGGACTGATGGCCGCGGTCACCGAGCTGCCAGCGCTGCAACCGGTGGCCGATGAAGCGTCCGCTCGCCTGAACGGCGCCCTGGCCGCGCTGGCCGGCCGCTGACCGGGGTGGGCATGGACCTCTGCACCGTCCGGCGTCGCAGCGCGGAGTTGGAGATGTTGGACGTCCGGGAGGACTTCGAATGGGCCGCCGGACATGTCGACGGTGCTCACCACGTGCCGGGAAATCAGCTGCCGGACGGCTCGGCGAACTCGCGCAGGACCGCCCCGTTGTCGTCGTCTGCCGGAGCGGACACCGCAGCGCGCTGGCCGCGGACTACCTGAACCGAGTCGGCCTCGACGCACACAACCTGGACGGAGGTTTGGTGCGGTGGGTGCGCGCGGGGCTGCCGTAGACCTGACCAAGCAGGAACGGGTGCGGATCACCCACGTTCTCGAGACCCACGTGCATAACGACTACGTCACCGGCGGGTACGAGCTTGCGCAGCGAACCGGCGCCGCCTATGTCCTGCCAGCCCACAGCGATGTCGCGTTTCCTCACGTCAGCGTCACCGACGGGCAGCTGCTGGAAGCCGGGACGATGCGCCTGCGCGTGCTGCACACACCCGGGCACACCCACCACCACGTCAGCTACGCCGCCAGCGACGCGGGCGGCACGGTGCGGGCGGTGTTCACCGGCGGCTCGATGCTCTTCGGCGCGACCGGGCGCACCGACCTGGTCAGCCCCCGAGACACGACCTCCCTGACCCATGCCCAGTTCCGTTCGGTACGTCGGCTTGCGCGGGAACTCCCTGGTGAGACCCAGGTGTTCCCGACCCACGGATTCGGCAGCTTCTGCTCAGCCACCCCGACGAGCGGCGATGCTTCCACGGTCGCGGGGCAGGCGCTGGTCAATCCGGCACTGGCCTTGGCGGAGCAGGAGTACGTCCACACGTTGCTCGCCGGGCTGGACGCCTACCCCTCTTACTACGCGCGGATGGCGCCGATCAACCGCCGCGGCCCCGCGCCGGTCGACCTCTCCCGGCCCGCGCCGGTCGACCCAGCCGAACTGCGATGCCGCCTGGAGGCCGGCGAGTGGGTGGTGGACCTCCGTGAGCGCACCGCATTCGCCGCCGGGCACCTACGGGGCGCACTCGGGTTCGAACTGTCCACCAACTTCGTCACCTATCTGGGCTGGCTCTACCGCTACGACACTCCGCTCACGCTGCTCGGCGACAGCGAGGAGCAGGTCGCCGAGGCCCGCCGGGAACTGGTCCGGATCGGCATGGACGACCTCGCTGGAGCCGCGGTCGGCGAGATCGACGCTCTGGCCGACGGTTGGCCGCTGCACTCCTACCGCGTGACCAACTTCGACGGGCTGGCCGAGGCCACTCGGCAAGGCGAAGTTCAGGTGCTGGACCTGCGCCGCAACGACGAACGCGCCGCCGGGTACGTGCCGGGTTCGCAGCACATCCCGCTGCATGAACTCGCCGATCGAACCAACGAGGTGCCGGCTGGCGAGGTGTGGGTCTATTGCGCCACTGGGTACCGCGCCGCGATCGCCGCCTCGATGCTCGACCGCCCCGGACGTCGCCTGGTCCTCATCAACGACTCTTACGAACCTGGCATCACCACCGAACTTGCGGTCACCACAGGGGGACGGGCATGAATAGCCCTGAACGCGTAAACGCCGCCACCGTCCTCGGCTGGCTGCAGACACCGGACGCGGTCACCGTCATCGACGTGCGTGCCCCGACCGAATTCGAGACGGCGCACATCGCCGGCTCGTACAACGTGCCGCTGGACCTACTCGACGAGCACGCCGCGCAGTTAGCCGCCCGGCTGGACCGGGAGGTCGTGCTGGTCTGCCAGTCCGGGGCCCGCTCGGCTCAGGCCGGCCAGCGCCTCGCCGGCGTCGGCGCCGACCGGTTGCACGTGCTGGCCGGCGGCGTTGCCGCGTACGCGGCAGCCGGGGGTGAAGTCGTCCGCGGCCAGGACCGGTGGGCGATGGAACGCCAGGTCCGCCTGGTCGCCGGAGTACTCGTGCTGGCCGGGACCGCTGCGAGCCTGTGGTTACCCGCGGCCCGGCTACTGGCCGGCGGGGTAGGGGCGGGCCTGACGCTCTCCGCGTTGGCCGACACCTGCACCCTGGCCCGGATACTGTCCACGCTGCGCTATATTCGCGCGCCCGGCACACGCACCGCGGCGGAGGTTCTCGGCGAGTTGCCACCGGCGCGGACAGCGGCGTGACCAGACCCCATGTCCGGCAGTCTCCTGCCCGGCCAAGCGCACGGGAATGACCGCCTCACTGGTGCTCGGCCTGGCCATCGGCGTATTGCTCGGCTTGCTCGGCAGTGGCGGGTCGATTTTGGCGGTCCCCGCGTTGGTGTATGGGGCGGGCGTTCCGCTGTCCGCAGCCGTACCCAGTTCCCTCGTGGTGGTCGGTGTCTCCTCGGCGACCGCAGTGGCGCCGCGGCTGCGGTCCGGGGAGGTCCAGTGGCGCATCGCCGGCGTGTTTGGGGCCGCCGGGGCGGGCGCGGCGTTCGCCGGTGCCGCGGTGAACCGACTGCTCGACCCGCGGATCGTCCTGGTCGGATTTGCGATCCTTATGGTGGCCGCAGGGATCCGAATGCTGGCGGATCAGACGCCGACCGGCGGCGCGTGCGCGCTGCCCGGGGGCGGAGTGAACTGGCGCAGCTGCCTCCCCAAGGCCATCGCGGCCGGCGTCGTCGTGGGCTTTCTCACCGGCCTGTTCGGCGTCGGCGGTGGCTTCCTGATCATCCCGGCGCTCGTTCTGCTGCTGGGGCTGCCGATGGACCTCGCGGTGGGCACCTCGCTGCTCATCATCGTGATGAACTCGGTCGCAGGCTTCGCCGCACACGCCGGCAAGGTGCGCCTCGACTACGGCGTCACGGCGGTGTTCACCGCCGCGGCCATCTCCGGCTCGCTAGTCGCAACCCGGCTCGGCCATCGGGTCAACGCCGGCCGGCTCCGCCGCTGGTTCGCCTACATCGTCTTCGCCGTCGCCGCGTTCGTCCTCACCCAAACCGTGCTCGACCCGGCAGCCCTCGGCAGTTGAACGAACGACTTCTTGACGCGCCGGCCGGCCAACGCACTCGCCGAAACAGCGCTCACCACAGCCCGTCCCAGCACACACATGTAAACCAAGGAGATCTTGCCATGATGGACCAGCACTACAGCTTGGGCTGGGGATGGTTGTTCGGGCTGCTGCTGCTCATCGGCCTCGGGCTACTTATCGTCGTCGTCGTGCGTGTCCTCGGCGGCGGGATCAGCCGCGGCAGCTCGAGCCGTGACACCCCACCACCTGCCAGCGGCCCACGGCCGTCAACCCGCAGCCGCGCCCGCGAGATCCTCGGCGAGCGGTACGCCAGCGGCGAGCTGAGCACCGAGGAATACCGTGAGCGGTTGCAGAACCTTGGCGAGGACACGTAGTGGACCCGATCAGCCGCCGCCGCGCGCTGCAACTCGGCGGCCTCGGCCTGGCCAGCGCGGTTCTCGGCGGGGTAGGGCTGACCCGCGAAGGCGGCTCCCGGTTCGACCCGGCCACCGGGGCGACGCTAGTCGAGCCGCCCGTGCTGGTTAGCACAGCCGGCACGCTGCGGGTTCGGCTGGAGGCCGCGCAGGGGACGATTCGCGTGGCCGGCCGCGCGGCGACCACCCTCGGCTACAACGGCGGGGTGCCCGGACCGACGCTGCGATTACAGCCTGGGGACCGGCTCCAGGTGCGGCTGGTCAACTGGCTGCGCACCCCGACCAACCTGCACGTACACGGCCTGCACGTCTCCCCCGACGGCAACGGCGACAACCCCTTCGTCCAGGTCGGCCCGGACGAAACGTTCGACTACGACCATCAGCTGCCCAAGGAGCACCCGCCCGGCGTGTACTGGTACCACCCGCACCACCACGGCATGGTTGCCGACCAGATCTACAGCGGGCTGTACGGCGCCATCATCGTCGGCGATGCCGACCTGGTACCGGTCATCCGCGAACGCATGCTGGTGATCTCCGACATGACCCTCGACGGAACCGGGCGCCTTCAGCCGCCGTCGACCACGGCCCGGATGCTGGGCCGCGAAGGCGACCTCATCCTGGTCAACGGCCAAACCCGGCCGCGGCTGACAACACGTCCCGGCGCGCGGGAACGGTGGCGGGTGGTTAACGCCTGCACCTCCCGCTACCTCCAGCTCCGCCTCGACGGACAACACCTTCAGCTCCTTGGCATCGACTCCGGCCACCTTCCGGCTCCGCGCGACGTCGCGGAGGTCGTCCTCGCCCCCGGCAACCGCGCTGACCTGCTCGTCACCACCGCTCGGTGTAGGAGCCAGCTGCGAACACTGCGCTATAACCGCGGCGGAATTATGGGCGTGGGGGTGATGGGCGCAAGTGGCTCGGATGGTGGGATGCCGGGGGTGGGTAGTGGCGGAACCGGCTCAGCCACCGGCAACACCTCCGGGTCCGTCCTAGCCACCCTCGACGTCACCGGCGGCGACGTGGAGGCCCTGCCCGCGCCACTCACCAGGCCCCCGCCACGGGACCTGCGCGGAGCAGCTATCTCGGGGCGGCGGGAGTTGACCTTCGCCATGGGCATGGGCATGGGGGGTGGCGGGATGCGCTTCACCATCGACGGCAGGGAGTTTGATCCCGACCGAGTGGACCAGACGGTCCGGGTTGGCACCGTCGAGGAGTGGACCATCACGAACACCAGCCCGATGGACCACCCGCTGCACCTCCACGTATGGCCCATGCAGCTCATCGAACAGAACGGGCAGCCGCTCACGACACCCTCCCGGCGGGACGTCGTCAACATCCCCGCCCGTAGCAACGCGAAAATCCGCATCTTCTTCGACACCTTCGCCGGGCGAAGCGTGTACCACTGCCACATCCTGGACCACGAGGACAACGGCATGATGGGCGTCATCAGCGCCCAGTGAAGCCCTGATCCACCGATGGGGTTGGGGTGTGTGCGTGCCGTAACGACGAGATGCCCTTGCTGGGCTGGAGAATCGGGCTTGCGAAGGCTTCGATCTCGAGCGAGCTGAGGGCATCTCGGAAATGCGAGCATCTCACAAGGTCACCCCGGTTTCCGATGACCCCAACTTGGTGTCGGCGGCGGGTCTGGTTCCGCTGCTGCGGCCGGCGGAGTCCGCCGGGCTGTCTGACCTGCTCGGGGGCATCTCACGGTCGACTCGGCGAACCGGGTCGCCAAGCCCGGGTGTGTGGTCGCGGGGATGCTGACCGGCGCTGACAGCATCGACGACCTCGACGTGTTGCGGCACGGAGCGACGCGCGGATTGTTCGGCGGGGTGCGGGCACCCTTCACGTTGGGCACCTACCTGCGTTCCTTCACCCATGGTCACGTGCGGCAGCTCGATGCGGTGTCCTCGCGGCTGCTGGGCGGGCTGGCGGGCCGGGCTCCGGGGCTGCTCGCCGGTGCTGACCGGGTCGCGTTCGTCGATGTCGACGACACCATCCGCGGAGTGCGCGGGCACGCCAAGCAGGGCGCCGCGTTCGGCTACTCCGGGGTGCGGGGCCTCAACGCCCAACTCG
>JBDUDX010000204.1:0-10436 GCA_040002735.1 Frankiaceae bacterium
GTACTCCCCGGGCGCCAGTACCACCACAGGAGCCCCCAGCAGCGCCGGCGCGAGCGCCTGCACCGCCCGGGACCGGGCGCCGCCGCCGACCAGCGGCACCCGCTGCACGCTCATCCCCGCCACCGCAGCGCGTCGAGTCCGTCCGCGAGCCCGTAGAGCAGGCCCTCCTCGGCCGACCGCGCTCGCCCAGGCCGCCGGC
The DNA here is from genome assembly GCA_040002735.1 of Frankiaceae bacterium. Classification (GTDB taxonomy): domain Bacteria; phylum Actinomycetota; class Actinomycetes; order JADGOV01; family JADGOV01; genus JADGOV01. The sequence continues at coordinate 200 of JBDUDX010000204.1, forward strand.
CCGCCCAACTCAGCTACCAGGTCGGCCCCGCCTGAGCAGAGCGGCCACCCCCTCGGTGGCTACGGTCGAATTGTCGACTCCCGCGACCATGGGCGTGTCAGTAAGTATGCGACGGTAACCTCGGCACCCGGAGGCGAGGCAGACATGCGCGAAGGCAAAACGTACCGGCTCGGTCGGCTGTTCGGACCCGACGGCCGGGCGCTGATCCTGCCGGTCGACCATGGGCTGACTCTCGGGCGAATTGCGGGGCTTGAGGACCCGGCCGCACTGCTCACCGAACTGCTGCCGCTCGGCTTCGACGGTGTGCTGATGAGTCCGGGGCTGACCCGCCGGACCGCGACCCTTTTCGCCTCCCGCGGCGCCCCGTCCCGGGTGCTCACCCTGGACACCTTTTTCCGGGACGCCGGGGAGACCGCCGCCGGCAGCGGCCTCGTCGGCGCGGTCGCCGACGCCGCCCGGCTCGGCGTTGACGCGGTGAAGCTGTTCATGGCGTGGAACGTCTCCAGCGAAGAGCGGCAGGCCACGGTCAGCCGAATCGCCACCGTCGTCGCCGAGGCGGAGACGTACGACCTACCGGTGATGGTCGAGCCGATCGTGGTGGACTCCCCGCGCAGTGCCGCGGTGAGCGCCGTGGAGGGCGACGCGGCCCGGGTGGCCGGCGAGCTCGGCGCGGACATCATCAAGGTCGGCTACCCGGGGCCGGAGCTGATGACAGCTTGGGTCGCCGAGCTCGGGGTGCCGCTGGTGATCCTCGGCGGTCCCCGCAGCGGTAATCCGCAGGACGTACTGACCCTCGCCGCGGAGGCGATCGGGTGCGGGGGCCGGGGCATCGTGATCGGACGCAACGTCTGGCAGCGTGAACGGGAGGTCACCCGAAGCCTGCTGCGATCCCTCCACGGCATTGCTCATGGAAACGCTCACGGGGAAGCTCACGGGAACGCTCACGGGGCCACGTGAGCAGCCAGTTTCGGGCGGTCGTCGCCGGCCTGATCTGCGTCGACCTGTCCCCGACCTTCCCGGACGCCGCCGTGGTGGAGCCAGGCGGCCTGCAGATCGTCGGACCGATGCGGCTGGACCCGGGCGGCTGCGTCGCCAACACCGGCGGTGACCTCGCCGCCCTTGGCGCCTCGGTCCGCCTGGTGGGTTCGATCGGTTCTGACGCCCTCGGGACGGTGCTCGCTCGAATGCTGGCCGACCGTGGTGACGGCGCCACGCTGTCGCTGTCGCCGGTGCCAGGCGCCGCGACGTCGTACACGATCGTCGTCCAGCCGCCAGAAGTCGACCGCACCCTGTGGCACCACGTCGGGGCGAACGCCAAGTTCGACGGATCGGGGATCGACCTGGCGGACGCCGACCTGCTGCACGTCGGCTACCCGCCGCTGCTGCCCGGGTTGCTGGCCGACGACGCCCGCCCGTTGCGGGCGGTGCTGGACCGGGCACGCCAAGCGGGCCTGACCACCTCCCTGGACCTCGCCGTCGAGGACTCGGCGAGGGTGACCGAGCGACCCGATTGGACCCGGCTGCTGCCCGAGCTGCTGCCCCTAGTGGATGTGCTGACCCCGAGTGTGGACGACCTGGCGTCGATGCTGCACCGTCGGATACTGGCGACCCCGGACGGCCTCGCCGAGGCCGCCGCCGACCTGCTGGCCTGGGGGGTCGGAGTCACCGCGCTTAGCGCCGGCGTAGCCGGCATCACCCTACGGACCGCGAACCGGCAGCGGCTGGCCGACGGTGGCCGGGTTCTCGCCGCGGTCGCGGACACCTGGGCGGACCGCACCGGGCACGTTCCGGCCGTCCCAGTCCCGGCCGTGCGGACCACCGGCGCGGGCGACGCGGCGACCGCAGGCCTGCTCTACGGGCTACTCGAGGGCATATCGCCCGAAGAGGCGCTGGCGTTGGCCGCGGCCACCGCGGCATCGCACGTCCGAGGTGAGCAAACACCGCCGCCGTACCGAGCCAGCTACCACAGCGTGTAACCACCGTCGATCACCAGTACCGATCCGGTCATGAACGCCGAGGCGTCGCTCGCCAGGTAGACCAGGGTCGGCCCGAGCTCCGCCGGCAGCGCGTATCGCTGCATCGGTACGTCCTGTACCCAGTACCGGGAGAACTCCGGCCGCTCGACCGGGGCCATCTCGGTCTTGACGTATCCGGGCGCTAGCGCGTTCACCCGCACGCCGTACGGCGCCCACTCCGCGGCCAGGGACTTGGTGAGCTGGTGGACCGCGGCTTTGGACGCGTTGTACGCCGGCTGCCACTGCGGCCGGTTGACGATCATCGCCGAGATGGAGCCGATATTGATCTGTACGCCGCGCCCGCGGGCCACCATCGCCGCGCCGAACACCGAACTGCACAGCCACAGCCCGTGCAGATTGACGTCGACGACCGCACGCCACTCCTCGTCCGGCACCTCCAGGGCGGGGCGGTGGATGCAGATGCCGGCGTTGTTCACCAGAATGTCCGGCGGCCCGAGCGCCGAGGTGACCTCCGCCAGCAGATGCTCGACGTCGTTCCGGCGGGTGACGTCGGCGGGGACGGCCACCGCATCCGGCGACGCCTCGCGCACCTGCCCGAGGGCGACGTCGAGCTCCGGCGCACCCCGGGCCGAGATCGCCACCCGGGCACCGGCCTCCCCGAGCGCGCGGGCGAAGGCGAGCCCCAACCCGCGGCTGCCGCCGGTGACGACCGCGACCTTCCCGGCGAGATTGAACGCGTCCAGCACGCTCATGCCGGCGATTCGGTGAGCGCCAGGCCGGTCTCGGGATCGAAGAAGTGCAGCTTCGCGGTGTCCACGGCGAGCGTGATCGGCTCGCCGGGTCGGACCGCGGCGTTGGCCGCAATCCGCGCGGTCCAGGACGTCCGGCCGCTGATCGCCAACTCGTCCTCTTCGGCCGGATCGCTGTGCCGGGCGAGCGAGTCGTGGGTGACGTGCGGGGCGTCCAGGCCGAAGATCACATGGATCTCGTCGCCGAGCTCCTCGACGACGTCGGCCACCACCTGCAGCGTCGGTCGCCCAGAGTCCGCCGCCAGCCGGGCGTCCTCCAGCGCCGAGGGGCGCAGACCGACGACGATGGACTGTCCCAACCGCCGGCCGAGCCCCGGCCGGGCCTCGAGTAGCCCGGCTGGCAGCGGGAGCGCGTGCCCGCCGAAGGCGATGGTCGGGCTGCCGTCCCGGCGCAGCTCCGCGGTGACGAAGTTCATCGACGGCGAGCCGATGAAGCCCGCGACGAACAGGTTCACCGGGTGCTCGAAGAGGTTCTGCGGGGTGTCCACCTGCTGCAACTGACCGTCGAGGAGCACCGTCACCCGGTCACCCAGCGTCATCGCCTCCACCTGGTCGTGCGTGACATAGACAGTGGTCGTACCGAGCCGGGCGTGCAGCTGGCTGAGCGAGGCCCGCATGCTTACCCGCAGCTTGGCGTCGAGGTTGGACAGCGGCTCGTCCATCAGAAACGCCTGCGGTTCCCGCACGATCGCCCGGCCCATCGCCACCCGCTGCCGTTGCCCGCCGGAGAGCGCGCCGGGCTTGCGGGAGAGCAGGTCGGTGAGGCCCAGCATCTCCGCCGCCTCGCGCACCCGTCGTCGCCGGTCCTCCTTGGAGGCGCCGCGCAGCCGAAGCCCGAAGCCGAGGTTGTCCTCCACCGTCATGTGCGGGTAGAGCGCGTAGTTCTGGAACACCATCGCGATGTCCCGGTCCTTCGGCGCCACGTCGTTCACCACCCGGTCGCCGATGGCGACGGTTCCGCCGCTGATCTGCTCGAGGCCGGCGACCATGCGCAGCGCGGTGGACTTCCCGCAGCCCGACGGGCCGACGAAGACCATGAACTCGCCGTCGGTCACCTGCAGGCTCAGCCGGTCCACGGCCTTCACCCCGCCGGGGTAGACCTTGTCGAGGTCGGAAAGCGTGATGCTGGCCATGCCGCCCTTTCGTTCGAGAGTCCGTGCTCCGTCAGGCCGCGCTGGAGTGCAGCACGTTCGGCGTCACCATGGCCTTGATGGTGCGCTCGTCGGTTCTCCCGGCGCGCAGCGCGGCCTCCGCCTCGGCCAGCGCAAAGTGCCCGGTGACCAGCGCGTCGAGGTCGATCCGGCCACTTGCCGCCAGCGCGATCGCCGCCGGGTAGGTGTTGGCATACCGGAACGTGCCGGTGACCGTCAGCTCCTTGGCCTGCACCGTGGTGAGCGGCAGCGGCACCTCATCGCCACCCATTCCGACCAGTACGGCCCGGCCAGCGGGACTCAGCGCCCGGATACCGTCAGCGATCACCGCGGCGACGCCGGAGCACTCCAGCAGCACGTCGGCGCCGTCCACTGCCTCGGACAGCGGCTCCTCGCGCACGTCCAGCGCACGGGTCGCGCCGGTCCGCCGGGCAACCTCTAACCGGTACGGGTTGACGTCGGTGATCGTCACGTCCTCGGCGCCGAAGGCACGGGCCACCTGCATGGCGAGCAGCCCGATCGGGCCGGCACCGGTGACCAGCACCCGATCCCCCGGCGTTACCCCAGCCTTACGGCAGGCCCACACCCCGACCGACAGCGGCTCGATCAGCGCCGCCGCGTCGTCGGACAGGGTGTCCGGGACAGGGAACGCGAAGTCGGCGTGGATCGTCACGTAGCTGGCGAACGCCCCGTCGATCGGCGGGGTGGCGAAGAACCGTACGTCCGGGCAGAGGTTGTACCGCCCGCTGCGGCACTGCAGGCAGTGCAGGCAGGGCACGCCCGGCTCCATCGCCACCCGCTGGCCCACCGAGAGTTGGTCCACCTGCGAGCCGACGGCGACGACCACGCCGGACGCCTCGTGCCCCAGTACCAGCGGCGCTTCGACCACGAAGTGCCCGATCCGACCCTGCTCGTAGTAGTGCACGTCGGAGCCGCAGACTCCGACCGAGCGCACCTCCACGAGGACCTCACGAGGTCCGGGCTCAGGGACCGGCCGCTCCTCCAGCCGGACGTCGCCGACGCCGTAGAGCACCGAGGCGTGGCTGGCACGCCCGTTCGTCCGACCGTCGTTGTCCGGGGTCATTCTCCGGTCACCGCTCCCAGGGTCAGGCCGGTGACCAACCACCGGCGGACGGCGAGACCGGCGACCACCATCGGCAGCACCACGATCGTTCCGATCGCACTCACCTGCCCCCAGTCGATGCCGGTCTGAGTGATTAGCTGGGTGGCCGCGATCGGCAGGGTCTGCCCGGAGGTACCGGAGAAGGTCTGCGCGAACGCGTAGTCGTTCCAGGCGAAGACCAGGCACAGGATCCAGGTGGTGACCAGGCCGGGCAGGGTCAGCGGCAACGCGACGCGCCAAAAAGCGGCCCAGCGGCTCGCGCCGTCGGTCATCGCCGCCTCTTCCAGCGACGGTGGCAGCGCCGCGAAGAAGGCGTTCATGATCCAGATGGCGAACGGCAGGTTGAAGGTCAGGTAGGCGACGATGAGACCGGTGAGCGAGTCCAGCAGGTGCAGGTCGCGGAAGATCAGGTACAGCGGCAGCAGCACCGCGGCGATCGGCGCCATCCGGGTGGAGATGATCCAGAACGCCAGATGCCGCTTCGCCGGCACGTTCCAGCGGGCTAGTCCGTAGCCGCCGACCGCCCCGAGCACGGTGGCGATCAGCGAGGACAGCCCGGCCGCGAGGATGCTGTTCTTGATGTACACGGTGAGGTCGTTGCCGCCGGAGAACAGCCGCGAGTAGTGCTCCATCGTCGGCGCGAAGAACCACGTCGGCGAGCTGGAGGTGATCGCGTCGCTCGGCTTGATCGAGGACAGCGCCATCCAGGCCAGCGGTATCGCGGCGGCGAGCACCGCCAGCACGGTGAGCAGACCGATCACCACGGTGGCGGTACGACTGCGGCCGATCATCGGGTGGCTCCCCGCTTCGCCAGCACGCCGACGAAGATGTTGGCCACCACGATGCTGAACAGCAGCATGCCGAGGCCGATCGCGGCGGCGTACCCTAGATCGAAGAAGCGGAACGCCGTCTCGTACAGCCGCAGCGGGATCACCTTCGTCGCGTCCGCCGGCCCGCCGTTGGTGGTGATCCAGATGATGTCGAAGAACCGGATGGCGTCCATCGCCCGGATCAGCAGCGCCACCAGCACCACGCCGGAGATCGATGGCAGCACGACGAACCGGAGCCGGGCGAAGTAGCCGGCGCCGTCCAGCGACGCCGCCTCCAGCAATGCCTTCGGGACCGCGGCCAGGCCGGCGAGGGTGATCAGCATCACCAGCGGGGTCCACTCCCACACGTCGAGCAGGATGACGGTGAGCAGGGCCGGACCCTTGTGCCCGAGGATGTTCGAGTCCACGCCGAGGTGCTGCAGCGCCCAGGAGTACAGCCCGAACGTCGAGTCGGTGAGGAAGCGGCCGAGCAGCCCGACGATCACCGGGGCGACGAACATCGGCATCAGCAGCACGGCCAATACGACGTTGCGGGCGAATACCAGCTCGTTGAGCACGATCGCGATGCCGACCCCGAGCAGCATCTCCAACGCGAGGGTGGCGACGAAGTAGACCACGCTGATCCGCCAGCTGGCGATCACGTGGCTGTCGTGGACCATCTTCGACCAGTTGTCGCCGCCGATGAAGGTCAGCTTGATGCCGCCCACCACGGTCACCTTGGACAGGCTCATCCAGATGATGTAGCCGAACGGGATGAGCGAGATGACCGCCAACGGCACCAGGGCGGGCAGCATCATCCGGATCTCGAAGGACGGCCCGTGCCACCGCCGACGCGGCACCGTCGGCGGTGGAGTGGCGGCCGACCCGGAAGCCGGGTCCGTGCGCGCAGTGACCGTCACGTCGGGACCGCGCTCAGGCCTTTACGATCTTGTCGATCTGCTGCTTCGCCGATTTCATGGCCTGCTCGGGGTTGGTGTCCCCGGCGAGCATGCGGGACACCTCGGTGTAGACCACGGTGTCCACCTGGTTCCACTGCGGGATCTTCGGGCGTAGATAGATGTTCTCCGGCTGCCACGCCTTGCGGACGGCTTCGGTGGCGAGCAGGTTCGGCATCTTCGACGGCAGCTTGGAGTTGGCCTTGATCTCGGGCAACTCATAGACCGAGGTACGGGTCGGCGTGCCACCGCCGACCTGGGACTTCAGGTCGAGGACCTGCGCGTCGGGTGAGGTCGCCCAGTTCAGGAACAGCCAGGCCGCCTTCTGCTTCTTCGCATCCGCGTTCTTGTTGATCCCGATGCCGGTCCCGCCGTAGATATTCGCCGACCGCTTCGGCCCCTTCGGTAGCCGCTCGAACCCGACCTTGCCGCCGAACTTACGGATGTCGCCACCGGCGAACTCGTGCCAGTTCGGCACCATCGCCATCTGCCCGGCCCGGAAGGCGTCGTCGGCGCCGGACCAGTCCCACGTCGTCGAGCCGGGGTTCGCGATCTTCAACAGCTTCGCGTAGAACGTCGCCGCCTCGATCGCCGCCGGCTGGTCGAGCTGGCACGGACCGGGAGACTTCGATCCCAGGCCACCGATCTTCGCATCGTCGCTGAAGTAGCCGCCACCGTGAGCGGCCAGGATGTTGGAGAAGTCGCACATCAGCGAGTCGTACTGCTTCGCCTGGTGCCCGGTGCCGTACGGCACGCCGGTCTTCGCCTTGTGGTCGTTGAACCACTTCGCGATCTTGTAGTACTGCTCCCAGGTGATCGCCTCCGACGGCGAGACGTCGAAGCCGAGGTCGCCCGACATCTGCTTACCGAACTTGTCGAACAGGTCCTTGCGGTAGACCCAGATCATCGTCGGGCAGTCGTACGGCAGGGCGAACAGCTTCTGCGAGTCCACGAACCGACCGGCCGCTTCCAGCTGGGTGGGGATGAAGTCTGCGATGCCCTTCGCCGGCTGGGGGAGGCTCTTGTCGTTGAGGAAGGCGTTGAGGTCGGCGAGCCCGTCGGCGTACGGCGCCAGCACCTGGTAAGGGTCAGCGTAGATCACCTCGTAGGACGCCCGGCCGGAGCCGAAGTCCAGCGCCACCTTCTGCACCAGGGCGCCGAGCTCCATCTGGGAAATCTTCACGTTGATGCCGGTGAGGTCGGTGAAGGGCTTAGGGTCGGCCGCAATGGCCGCCGTCGGCGGGGTGTTCTCCGAGATGAAGTTGATAGTGGTGCCCTGCAACTGCTTCCAGCCGGTACCGCCGCTACTGCTGCTCTTGCTGGCACTGTCCTTGGAATCGGATCCGCAGGCACTGAGCAAGCCGGGGACAGCCACCGTGGCGGCACCGAACGCGGCACCCCTTAATAAGGCGCGACGGCTGAACGGACCGGACGGAGATGACGGAACCACAACGGCCTCCCAAACACGAGCGAAAAGGACAACGCGCTTGTCGACGGCCCGTAACATACTCCCCGCCGACGCCACGACCGAAGGGGGTGGGCACCTCCCGGTGCATGCCGCGAGAGGCTGCGTCATCCCGCCGCCCAGCATCGGTCAATCAGGGAGGCTCAGGGCATGGGAACGTCGCGCACACCAGGTCACTCCCGGACGACGCCGACCCTCAAGCCGGAGCGGGCCGGCTACGACGAGGGGACCCTGGATGCCGTGCTGGACGGGGTTCCTCAGCTCAAGCCGGTCTCGCATCTGCCACTCAAGGTCCTGGCCGGGAGGACGAGGCACGAAGCGTGTGTCTTGAAAATGAGCGCCGCGATGCCCCCCGATCATCACCTGGATGTCGCGCAGGCTGCCGGAATGCTGGTTGTCGGCCACGGTGCCTCGAACGAGGCTCCCTGAAAGTCACTCAGGAGTCCGACCGTGAGCGGTCGCCCCTCACTTGTCCAGGTAAAGGCGTACTCGGCTGCGCGGACGTAGTTCAAGATCTCCCGGAGCGTCGGGCGACGGAGGAGCCCTGGGTTCGGCAGCCGCCTCGCCGAGCGTCCAACGTCGCTAGCGCTGCGCGCGCTCGCTACAGCGTTGAACGTCGTCACGCTGAGCTTCGGCGTCTCCGTCGGCAACGCATGCGGCACATAGGCCACATACTCCAAGGACCGAAACGTGGATCATGGCCTTGGATGGGTACGAGCAGGCGGGTGGGACATCACGGAACTGTTGACGCGCCTAATGTCACTGCAGCCACAGTTGACTTGCATTCTCCATCGTTCTCCGGGCACGAAATGCAACTAGGGTCGCGGCATGAGGACTCTCGCTGACCGCTCGATCGCCGCGCTCCGCGCCACTCACGACGAACTGGCGGCCGTCGTGCCGGAGCTCACCGACGAGCAGCTGACCGGCCCCTCCGGCGCGTCGGACTGGACCGTTGCACAGGTTCTGTCGCACCTGGGCAGCGGCGCCGAGATCGCCCACGCTGGCTACCGCGCCGCCCTCGACGGCGAGCCCGCCCCGGGGAAGGACTTCGACGAGTCCGTGTGGGACCGCTGGAACGCCATGAATCCTCAGCAGCAGGCGGCGGGCTTCCTTGAGCACGACGGGGTCGTACTGCACGCGCTTGAGGCGCTCTCGGCAGAGCAGCGGGAGAGCACCACGGTGAAGCTGGCGTTCCTGCCGGCTCCCCTGTCGCTGGCCTCGGCCATCGGCATGCGCCTCAATGAGACGACGCTGCACTCCTGGGACATTCGCGTCGCGCTCGACCCCTACGCAAAGCTCGGCGCCGACGCGGCCGAGGTGCTGGTCGACCACTTCACCGGCGGCCTGGGCTTCCTGCTCGGCTTCCTCGGCAAGGCCGATCAGCTGCCGGAGGCCGCCGTCATCGCGGTGGCCGGCAGCGACGTCGCCATCGTGGTCGGGGACAGTGTCGGCCTGAGCAGGTCCGCCGGTGAGCCGACCGCCCGCTTCGACGCCGAGATTGAGGCCGCCCTTCGGTTGCTCGGTGGTCGGCTCAAGGCGCCGTACGTCCCGCCAGGTCTGCAGGTGACCGGCAACGTGACACTCGCCGACTTGCAACGGGCCTTCCCCGGCTTCTGAGTCGGCCGCCACCAGCGATCGGCGATCAGGTCCAGGGCGTCGGCGCGTCGTCCAGGTGCGACATGGACCCGCCGCTACCAGCCGCATGCGGTACAGCCCGCTCGCCCAGCCCCAGTCGCATCGCTCGAGTGGCCGCCAAGGGTCCGCCGCTGTTGCTGCAGAACGTCCGTAAGCGCCGCTCTGCCGCGCAATTGCTGCTGTCGGTGAACCAGTCGCGGCTACTCACCCTCGGCGAGGGCGGCGAGTCGGTCCAGCGAGGCCTGCAGCTTGTCGGCTGTGGTCGCCCGAGCACGCGGAAGGCGCTCCTCGTCAGTCAAATCGGTCCAGTCGT
>JBDUDX010000205.1:0-11566 GCA_040002735.1 Frankiaceae bacterium
CGAAGGTACGTCAGGAGAAGCTCCTGGCAGAGCTCAAGAAGCACCCGTCCATGGCGCCGCTGATCCGGGGCGGTGAGTTGATCGAGTACAGCGCCCACACCATCCCCGAGGGCGGGTACGACACCATGCCCCAACTCGTCGGTGACCGGATGCTGGTCGCCGGCGACGCCGCGGCAATGTGCCTGGCCAGCGGTATCTGGCTGGAGGGCGTCAACTTCGCCATCGGCGCCGGAGCCGCCGCCGGCGAGGCCGCGGCCGAAGCGCTGGCCGCCGGTGATGCCACCGCGGCCGCCCTCGCCGGTTACCGGCGCCGGATCGAGTCCAACTTCGTCCTCGCCGACCACCGCAAGCTGCGCAAGGTACCGCACCTGATCATGTCCGAGCGGGTGCAGCGCCAGTACCCGCCGTTCGTGTGCGACGTGGTCGAGCAGATGTTCACCGTGGACAATCCGACGCCCAAGCTCGGGCTGCGGCGCTGGGCGAATACGGCCCGCCGCGCGCACGGGGTGCGGCTACGGGACCTGATCCGCGATGGAGCCGTCGGGCTGCGGAGCTTCGGATGACCGCCGGTAGCGACCTCCGCGGCGTCCCGGCCGACGTCACCACCGACCGCACCGCACCGCACGCCACCCCCGGCGGCTCGGACCGCCTGGCGGAACCTCATGAGCGCGAGAGCTGGCTCGACATCCCGTTCGCCGACAGGATGGCTACGGTCGAGTTCCGGATCTCGCCGCGGGCCCACATCGTGGTGGACGGCGAACGCTGCGAAGGCTGTTCGACGCAGGCCTGCGTGACCGCCTGCCCCGCCGACCTTTTCGTGCTCACCGCCGAGGGTCGCATCCTGTTCAACTACGAGCAGTGCTTTGAATGCGGTACCTGCTATCTGGCCTGCAACGTCGAGGGCGCCATCACCTGGTCCTACCCCGACGGTGGCTCCGGTGTCGTGCTGCGCCGGGCGTGAGGGAGCCGGCCATGAGTACCGCTGACGTTTCCGAGCCCCCGACTCGCCGGCACCGCCTCGGCGTGGCCCTGAAGTACGTGCCGCTGCGAGTGGACGTCAATCCGCTGACCGGTGCGGTACGGACCGACGATCGGCTCGCCGGAGCCTCGCCGGCGGATGAAGCGGCGCTGGAGTACGCCCTGCGATGTGCCGAGGCATGGGGGTGGGACGTCGTCGTGGCCTCCGCGGGGGACCGGCGGTGCGAACCGATGTTGCGCACCGCCCTGGCCAGCGGAGCCGCCTCGGCGGTGCGGGTGGATCTCCCGCGGGACGCCGCGGCGCCGGTCGTGTCGGCGGCGTTGGCGGCCGCGCTCGGTGACTGCGCCATCATTATCTGCGGCGACCACAGCCTGGATCGGGGCAGCGGCTCGGTACCCGCCTTTCTCGCCGGGCAACTCGGCGCGGCCCAGGCGCTGGGTCTGGTGTCGGTCACTCCGGTCGCCGCTGGCGTGCTCGAGGCCGAGCGCCGGCTCGACGGTGGCCGGCGGGAGCGCATCCGGGTCGCCGCCCCGGGCGTCCTGTCGGTCGAGGCCGGCGGCGTACGGCTGCGCCGGGCCTCGCTACCGGCGGTGCTGCGGGCTCGGGTCACGCCGCTGGACGTGCTCCCGTCTCCGGTCCCCTACGCCTTGGATCCCGCGTCGGGCACCCGGCGGCCCTACCGCCCTCGCCCCAAGGCGCTCCCGGCGCCGGCAGCGACGTTGCCGGCGCGGGATCGGGTGCTGATGCTCACCGGGGCGCTGAGCAACCGCCGGGCGCCGGCGGTGATCCGTACCGGGGATCCGGCGGAAGCGGCGGACGCGCTGCTCAACTTCCTGCGCGAGCGGAACTATCTGTGAGCTCGGCGGGTGCAGTTCGCCTCGGTGCCGCGAGTTGGCCGGAGGTTCGTACCGGCACGCTTCTGGTACCGCTCGGTTCCCTGGAGCAGCACGGTTCCCACCTGCCGCTGGACACCGACACCCGCATCGCGCAGGCGCTGGCCGATCGCGTCGCGGCCGACAACGCCGGGCACGTGCTGGTCGCGCCGCCGGTGGCCTACGGCGCGAGCGGTGAGCACGAGGGCTTTCCCGGAACGATCTCGATCGGGTCCACCGCCCTGCGCGATCTGCTGATCGAACTGGTCCGTTCCGCAACCCGCACCTTTCCGCGAGTGGTGCTGGTCAGCGGCCACGGCGGCAACCTGGACGGGGTGCGGAACGCGCTGCGAGCACTGCGGTCGGAGTCGCGCGACGTGGTCTCCTGGTTCGCAGCGGTACCCCGCGGAGACGCACACGCCGGACGCACCGAGACGTCGTTGATGCTGGCCCTCGCCCCGCACCTGGTGCGGCCGGCGCCCTGGGACGCCGGGCCCACCACACCGCTCGCCGAGCTGATGCCGCGGTTGCGTTCGGTGGGCGTCGCCGGGGTGAGCCGGACCGGCGTACTGGGGGAACCGGCCGGCGCGACCGCGGCGGAGGGCACGCAACTGCTGGACAAGCTGGCCGGTCAACTGGCCCCGCTGGTGACGGCGCGGCGGCGGGACAGCGCATGAGTACCTCGCGGGTGGCCGTCGTCACCGGTGCCGGCCGGGGGATCGGTCGCGCGGTGGTGTGGCGCCTCGCGGCTGACGGCTGGTCGGTGATCGCAATCGACGCCGGCGAGGCCCGGCACGATCTCGAGGCGCTGCTCGGGTACCGGCTCGCCGGACCTGAGGATCTCGCCGAGACGGTACGGGGTGCCCCGGCCGGGGCTCCCGTGTACGCCGTCACGGCTGATGTCCGGGACCGATCGGCACTCACCGCGGCCGTCGCCGACGGCGTCGCCCGGTACGGACGACTGGACGGCGCGGTCGCAGCTGCCGGGGTGATCGCTGGCGGACAGCCGCTCTGGGAGACCGAAGCCCCGATCCAGGCAGCCTTGGTGGAGGTGAACCTCACCGGCGTGGCCAACCTGGCAGCCGCCACGATCCCCGGCATGCTGCGGCGCCCGGCGCCGCGTGCCGGCCGGTTCGTCGCCATCGCGTCGGCAGCCGCGCACCGCGGGCTGTTCTCCCTCGCCGCATACTGCGGCAGCAAGGCCGGCTGCGTCGGGCTGGTGCGTGGGCTCGCCGCGGATCTCCGCGGTACCGGGGTCACCGCGAACGTGGTCAGCCCCGGCTCGACGAAAACCGACATGCTCACCCGCACCGCCGAGCTCTACGACCTGCCCTCGGCGGCCCCCTTCGCCGACCAGGCGATGCTGGCCCGGCTGCTGGAGCCCGCGGAGGTGGCCGCGGTGATCGGCTACCTCTGCTCGCCGGCCAGTTCGGCGATGACCGGCGCGGTGGTCCCCGCGGACGCGGGGTTGACGGCATGACGGCGACCGCCACCCCCACCCGCCGGAAGTCCGCGGGCGAGCTGCCGGTCGGATTCCGAATCGCTCTGGACGGTGACATCCGCCGGCACCCCCGGGCGGACGGGGGCGTCCTGCTCGGCGGTTCCCCGCTGCGGGTGTTGCGACTCAACGCCACGGCCTGGGCCGCGTTGACCGATCTCGATGCCGGTTCGCCGGTGCGCAGTCGGGCCGAAGCGAGGGTCGCCGGCCGCCTCGTCGGGTACGGACTGGCCCGCCCGCTACCGGGGCCGGCACGGTGACGCCGGCCGAGGTGACGGTGGTGATCCCGGCCCGGGACCGGCCCGCGGCCCTGAGCCGTTGCCTGCGCTCGGTGGGGCCGGCGGCTGCGGTACTCGTCGTCGACGACGCCTCCGAGCGTCCGGAGGCGGTGGCCGAGGTGGTCGCCACCGCTGGGGCTCAGCTGTATCGCCGGGAACGCAACGGCGGTCCCGCGGCCGCCCGCAACAGCGGCTTGGCCCGAAGCTGCACGCCGTTCGTCGCCTTTGTCGACTCCGACTGCATTCCGGAGCCGGGGTGGCTGGCCCGCCTGCTCCCGCACTTCGAGGATCCGACCGTGGCGGCCGTCGCGCCCCGAGTGATCGGGCTGGATGCTCCCGGCTGGCTCGGACGGTACGAGCAGGCCCGGTCCGCACTCGACCTCGGCGCCCGCGGCGGGCCGGTACGTCCCCGCTCGCGGATCTCCTACGTTCCGGCGGCCGCGCTGGTCGCCCGCCGATCCGCGTTGGCCGGCCTCCGCGGTGACGCCGGCTTCTGTCCGGACTTCCGGGTGGGTGAGGACGTCGACCTGATCTGGCGGCTGCACCGCGCGGGTTGGCAGGTACGGTACGAACCGGCCGCCCGGGTCCGGCACGAGCACCGGGTGACCCTGCGGGCTTGGGCGGGACGGAAGTTCGCCTACGGCACCTCCGCCGGCCCGCTGGCCCGTCGGCATCCCGGCCAGGTTCCGCCGGCAGTTATCTCGGTCGTGGCGCTGGTACCGCTGGCCCTGTTGCGTGGCGGTCGCCCCACCGCCGCCCTGGCCGCCGGTACGCTTTCCGCCGCCGGCCTGTCCCGGCGGTTGCCTACCTTCCCCGGCCGGTCGCTGGAGGCCACCCGCCTGATGGCAGCCGGTTGCCTCACCACCGGGTACGGTCTGGCGACCGCAGCGACCCGGGTGTGGCTGCCACTCACGGTCGCTGGAACGAGCCGGTACCCCGCCGCCCGGCGGACGCTTCTCCTCGGCGCGCTGGTCGGACCGGCGCTGAGCTGGTGGACCCTCCGACCGTGGCTGGATCCGCTGCGGTGGGTACTGGCGTACCTGATCGACGACGCCTGCTACTGCGCCGGCGTCTGGGTGGGTGCGGTACGGTTCCGCACCGCCGGGCCGCTGCTGCCGGCGGTGCCGGAGTTGGCCCGGTGGGGTTTCCGGCGGCGTGTCGTCCGCCGAGCCACCGCACAGAGTCATTCCGGGCGATCAGGCTCGGGCGACTCCCCCTCCGCCACCGAGGCGGAGGAGATCAACACCGGCGGCTCCGGCAACACCGACCTGCACGGTCAGGCCGCGGAAGTCGTCGAGGCGGCCGAGGAGGGGCCGACCGGCCCGACCCTCGGCGGCGGCTGACCCGCTCAGCCAGGAGTTCGACACCGAAGTCCGTCGACTCAGAACAGCGCGCTGGACAGCGCCCGTCGGCCGGCGGCGAGGCGCGGATCGTCGGCGTCCAGGACGCCGAACAGTTCGAGCAAGCGGGCCCGGATCTGGTCCCGTTCCTCCCCGGCAGTGGACCGGATCAGATCCGTCAGCCGGAGTACCGCCTCCTCGACGTGACCGCCGAGCATGTCGAGGTCCGCCACCGCGAGCGCGGCGTCGACATCCTGCGGGGCGTCTGCGGCGCGCTTCCGGGTGGCCCGTTCGTCGTGCGCCCGGCCACGGCGGAGCAGGTTCACCCGGGCCAGCAGCAGTGACGCTTCGCTGTCACCCGGATTCCGGTCCAGCACCGCCCGGTACGCCGCCGCAGCCGCATCCAGATCGCCGCGGCCGACGGCTTCGTCGGCTTCGTCGTAGCCGGGATCGCTCGGCGGCTCCGGCACGACCGCCGCACCGTCGGCCGGTGCCGCGCCGGAGGCTTGGCCGGCCGCGGCCGCCAGCACCTCGTCCAGCCAGGCCCTCACCTGGGCTTCCGGCAACGCCCCCATGAAGCCATGCACCGGCTGCCCGCCGACGAACGCCAGCACGGTCGGGATGCTCTGCACCCGGGCCGCGGCTGCGATCCGCTGGTTCGCGTCGACGTCGATCTTGGCCAGTACCCAGGCGCCGGCGGCTTCGTTGGCCAGACGCTCGAGCACCGGGGACAACTGCTTGCAGGGCCCGCACCACGTGGCCCAGAAGTCGACCACCACGGGCACCTGCATGGACCGTTCCATCACCTCGGCAGCGAAGGTCGCCTCGGTGACGTCGATCACGGCGGTACTGCCTCCCGAACCGGCTGCCCCCGCGGCGGGCGCGGGCGGCGGGCGCAGCGACGACAGGTCAACGGCACCGGGCATCCGGATGTCAGTGGGGCGCATGCTCATGGCCCCATTCAACAGCGTGCGCCGTTCAACAGCCTTCCGGCCCGCTCAGAACATTGCCGGTTCGATGTAGGCGCCCCACTCCGACCGGAGCACGGCGCAGATCTCCCCGAGCGTGGCCTCGGCCCGTACCGCATCCATCATCACGGGCAGGATGTTCTCCGACGTACGTGCCACCGCGGCCAGCCGCTGTAGGGTGCGGTCGACGTCGCCGGGATTCCGGACGGCGCGGCGGGCCCCCAAGGCGCGGCGCTGCTCCCCTTCCACCTCGTGGGACACCCGGGCGATCTCCAGCGGTTCCTCCACCGTGGCGGTGTGGCAGTTCACTCCCACCATCCGCTTGGTGCCGCGCTCCAACGCGATCTGGTACCGGTACGCCGCCTCGGCGATCTCGCTGGTGAACCACCCGTCCTCAATACCGCGCAGCACGCCGGCGGTGATCGTGCCGTCGGTGCCCATGTCGCGGATCTTCGCGAAGATCGTCTCGGCTTCGGCCTCCAGGGCGTCGGTGAGCGCCTCGACGTACCAGGAACCTCCGAGCGGGTCGGCGACGTTGACCACCCCGGTCTCCTCCATCAGCACCTGCTGGGTGCGCAGCGCGATCTCGGCGGCCTTGGGGGACGGCAGCGCCAGGACCTCGTCCAGCGCGTTGGTGTGCAGCGAGTTCGTGCCGCCCAGCACGGCGGCGAGGGCCTCCACCGTGGTCCGGACGATGTTCAACTCGGGCTGCTGCGCCGTCAGCGACACGCCGGCGGTCTGGGTGTGAAAGCGCAGCCGCAGTGCGCGTTCCGAGGTCGCACCGTAGACCTCACGCATCCAGCGTGCCCAGATCCGCCGGGCGGCCCGCAACTTCGCGATCTCTTCGAAGAAGTCGATGTGCGCGTCGAAGAAGAACGACAACCCCGGACCGAACGTATCCAGGTCCAGCCCGCGGGACAGGCCGATCTCCACGTAGGCGAACCCGTCGGCGAGAGTGTACGCCAGTTCCTGGGCAGCGGTCGAGCCGGCTTCCCGAATGTGGTACCCGGAGACCGAGATCGGCTTGTACCGCGGAATGGTCGTGCTGCAGTACATCACCAGGTCACCGATCAGGCGCAGGTGCGGCTCCGGCGGGAAGAGCCACTCCTTCTGCGCGATGTACTCCTTGAAGATGTCCGTCTGCAGCGTGCCGTCCAGGGTGGACAGGTCGACCCCGGCTCGCTCGGCCGCCACCAGATACATGCAGAACACCGGCACGGCCGGGCCGCTGATCGTCATCGACGTGGTCACGTCGTCCAGGGCGATGCCGGCGAAGAGATGCTCCATGTCGATCACCGAGTCGATCGCCACCCCACAGTGCCCGACCTCGCCGAGAGCGGCTGGGTCATCGGAGTCGCGGCCCATCAGCGTGGGCATGTCGAAGGCCACGGACAGCCCGTGCCCGCCGGACGCCAGGATCGACCGGTACCGCTCGTTGGTCTGGTGGGCATTGCCGAAGCCGGCGAACTGCCGGATCGTCCACGGCTTCCCGCGATAGCCGGTGGCGTGCAGGCCGCGGGTGAAGGGGTACCCCCCCGGCCAGCCGATCCGTTCGAAGCCCGGATACGCCTCCTCCGCTGCGGGTCCGTAGACCGGCTCGGTGACCGTTCCGGAGAGCGTTGTGAAGTCCGCGTCGCGCACCTCACCGGCGCGGACGGCTGTGTCGTAGCGCTGCTGCCACCGGGCGCGTCCGGTGCCGCTTCCCGGGGCGTCCTCAGCATGCCCGCCAGCACGCACAGCGACTCCCTCGCCCGCCGACCTTGCCCGTCCGACCTCGTCGTCGTCCGCTGCTGGTCAGACTAGGGCTAACGACCCTCGCGGGGGTGGCGGTCGCCCGAAGGGGAACTTTCCCACGGCAGACGCTCCGGCAGGGACACCGCCGGAAGATGCGGTTCGGTGGGGTAGTCCTGATCGGCATCCAGGTGCCCGTGCGGATCCTCGATCGGGTCCGGGTGCGGGTCCCGATCGTTGGGCAGCGCCCCCCCGCCCGGAGCTCCGAAGAGCAGGGTGAACATCGTCTGGGACACCTGTTCCGGATAGGGGACGTAGTCCACCCGGTGCAGCGCCTGATCCTGACCGGCCGACTCCATGACGAACGCCCCGTAGTGCAGCTGACGTCCCAGCCACGAGCGCTCGTAGGTCATGTCGGTGACCTTCAGCAGCGGCATCATGCCGATCCGGTTCGTCAGCACACCGGTGACCAGAAGTACCCGCTTGTCGGTGACCACGAACCGATCGTGCCGCCACTCGACCGCTCGCCAACCGAACCAACCCAAGAGTCCCAACATAGCCATGTCCAGCATTCCGGCGAGCGTCGCGTTGCCGGTGTTCAGCCACAGGACCAGCAGGACGGCCAGGATCGCCGCCGCCTTCATACCGGGAACCAGCAAGGCCGCCCAGTGCCGCCGCACGTTGACCCGCGGTTCCTCGCCGGGTAACAGGTAACGCGGCGCGGTCACGTCACGCGATGGAGTCGAAGAAGTTCAACACCTGTCGGCCGGCGTGGTCCAGGGCGGTAGCCGTGTTGCGCACCACCTCTCCCGCCCGGGTGGGCTCTTTCAGGACGAAGTAGATGACGAAGGCGATCACCAGCCAAAACAGGCCCTTCCGAAACACAGGTCTTCCCTCCGTCCACCTCCGACAGCCTGATTCTGCCCGACTCCGTCGTCAACGGCCGGCATCCCACACGGCGCGTCACTCGCCTTCTCATCACCCTCCGCTTCCCGGGTGAGCGCGGAGGGTACCGCACAGAGCCGGCTCGCGGAACTCGGCGCACCGATGACAGCTACGGGTCCAAGGTCACTTGTCTCCGGTGTGATCCAGACGACACACTGCCCTCGCAGGCCCGATCAGCGGCCAACCGACCTAAGCGGCACCAAAGGCAGCAGCCATCCGGCGCCGCAACTCGCAAGGAGGCGAGCATGTCGACAAGTCAGCAGGAAGTCCGGATACCGGAGGCTGGAGTGAGTACCGAGCAAGTGCCGAACCCGACCGTCGCCGTCGTGCCAGACCCGACCGTCGCAGATCCGGGGCCCCTCGGCCTCGCGGCCTTCGCGGCCACGACGTTCATGCTGAGCGTGTTCAACGCGAAGCTCATGAAACCGCCAACCCTTGAGGCGGTCGTGCTGCCCTTTGCCCTGTTCTACGGCGGGATCGCGCAGCTGCTCGCCGGCATGTGGGAATTCAAGAAGGCCAACACCTTTGGCGCCTTGGCATTCTCTTCGTATGGCGCCTTCTGGCTTACCTTCTGGTACCTCCTGACCACGGTGGCGCCGAAACTCCCACCGGCTGACGCCCACAAGGCGGTCGGGTTGTACTTGTTGACCTGGACGATCTTCACCGCGTACATGTTCGTCGGCACCTGGCGGATCAACGGGGCCCTGGCGCTCGTCTTCGGAGTGCTGCTCGTCACCTTCGCGCTCCTTGCGTACGGCAACTGGGGTCAGCACGCGAGTGTGGTGAAGCTCGGCGGATACTGCGGCATCCTGACCGCTTTCCTGGCCTGGTACACCTCCTTCGCCGGGATGCTCACCGCCACCTGGGGTCGAGTGGTTCTACCGGTCTTCCCGCTCGCGCCGGGCGCACGGCCCGTCAAGCGGTAAACCCGAGCCAGCGGTTCACGAGCCGCCATCAGCCAGACCGGCCACGACGTCGTCAGCAGCGGCGTACGGGTCGGTCTCGCCGCGTAGTACGCAGTCGGCCAAGCGGTCCAGGCCACTGCCACCGCGCAGGTCGCCGAGTCGCTCCCGGAGCGTGGTCAGGGCGATCGCCTCGATCTCTCCGGCCGCCCGGGACCGTCGCCGGCGGTTCAGCTCTCCGGAGGACCGCAGCCAGGCCTGGTGCTGGTCCAGCGCCGCCACCAGTTCCTCGAGGCCTTCCCCGCGCGACGCTACGGTGGACACGATCGGCGGGCGCCAATCCTGGGGCCCGCGCGGAGCGCCTAGCGAGAGCATGTTGTTGATGTCCCGGGCGGTCTGCCGGGCGCCGTCCCGATCCGCCTTGTTGATGACGAAGATGTCGGCGATCTCCAAGATCCCCGCCTTCGCCGCCTGGATGGAGTCGCCCATCCCGGGGGCGAGCAGCACCAGGGTGGTGTCCGCGGCGGCGGCGATCGCGACCTCGGCCTGTCCGACGCCTACCGTTTCGACCAGGATGACGTCGCAGCCCGCGGCGTCCAGCACGCGGAGCGCTTGCGGCGTGGCCCAGGACAGCCCGCCGAGATGCCCCCGGCTGGCCATCGACCGGATGTAGACCTCCGGGTCGCAGGCGTGGTCGGCCATCCGCACCCGGTCACCGAGCAGCGCGCCGCCGGAAAAAGGCGAGGAGGGGTCGACGGCCAGCACTCCCACCCGGCTCCCCCGCTGCCGGAATGCGCTGACCAGCATCGAGGTCGAGGTCGACTTGCCCACTCCGGGAGAGCCGGTCAAGCCGATGATCCACGCCTTCCCGGCACGCGGAGCCAGGGCGGCCATCACGTCCCGGAGCTCCGGAGCGGCGTCCTCGACCAGGGAAATCAGCCGGGCGACCGCTCGCGGATTTCCGCCGGCGGCGCGCTCGACCAGGGTGGGAACGTCGACCTCGCGGCGGCGGGTGGTCGCGGTGGGCGTCACGCCGGCACGCGCAGAAGCAGCGCATCTCCCTGACCGCCGCCGCCGCACAGCGCCGCAACGCCGAAGCCACCCCCGCGGCGCCGCAGCTCATACGCCAGGTGCAGAGCGATTCGGGCCCCGGACATCCCGATCGGATGGCCGAGCGCGATCGCACCGCCGTTGACGTTGACCCGTTCCGGGTCGACCCCGAGCACCCGGGTGGAGTGAATCCCTACCGAGGCGAAAGCCTCATTGATCTCGATGAGGTCCAGGTCCTGCGGCGTCCGGGACTCCCGGGCGAGCGCCTTGAGTGTGGCGTTCGCCGGTTGCGCCTGAAGGGAGGCGTCCGGGCCGGCAACGACCCCGTGTGCGCCGATCTCGGCGAATACCGGCGCTCCGAGTTCCGCAGCCTTCGCCCGGGACATCACGACCACGGCACATGCGCCGTCGGAGATCTGCGAGGCCGAGCCGGCGGTGATGGTCCCGTCCGCGGCGAAGGCCGGCCGCAACGCCCCGAGCGAGGCGGCGGCAGTACCCGGCCGGACACCCTCGTCCTCCCGGATGACGACCGGATCCCCGCGACGGGACGGAATCGTCACCGGAACGATCTCCTCGTCGAACGAGCCGTTCTTCATGGCAGCGGCAGCGAGTTCATGCGATCGGGCCGCGAAGGCATCCTGCTCGGCGCGACTGATCCCCAGTCGGGCGTTGTAGTGCTCCGTCGACCCTCCCATGGCCCGCTGGTCGATGGCGCAGAACAACCCGTCGTGGGCCATGGAGTCCAGCAGTGTGCCATTGCCGTACTTGTATCCCGCCCGGGCCCCAGCGAGCAGGTGCGGCGCGTTGGTCATCGACTCCATCCCGCCGGCCACCACGATCTCGTACTCGCCGGCGCTGATCAGCTGATCAGCGAGCGCAATCGCATCGAGTCCGGAGAGACAGACCTTGTTGATGGTCAGGGCCGGCACGCTCATCGGGATGCCGCCCTTGACCGCGGCCTGCCGGGCTGGGATCTGACCGGCGCCGGCCTGCAGCACCTGCC
>JBDUDX010000206.1:0-9661 GCA_040002735.1 Frankiaceae bacterium
ACCATGTGGACCGGAATGCGGATCGTCCGCGCCTGGTCCGCCATCGCCCGGGTGATGGCCTGGCGAATCCACCAGGTGGCGTAGGTAGAGAACTTGTAACCCTTGGTGTAATCGAATTTCTCTACCGCGCGGATCAGCCCGAGATTGCCTTCTTGGATGAGGTCCAGGAATTGCATGCCGCGCCCGGTGTACCGCTTTGCGAGGGAAACGACGAGCCGCAGGTTCGCCTCCAGAAGGTGATTCTTCGCCCGCTCACCATCGCGAATCAGCCACTCGAACTCGCGGCGGAGCTGTGGCGACAAGCGTCGCTTCTTGGCATCCGGGTGACGCAGCTTCTCCGTCGCGAAGAGGCCCGCCTCGATCCTTTTGGCGAGCTCGACCTCCTGCTCGGCGTTGAGCAGGGCCACCTTGCCGATCTGCTTGAGGTAAGCCCGGACCGGATCGGCGGACGCGGCCGTCTCCGCCTCGTCCCGGTCCGCCTGCAGCACGATGACCTCTTCTTCGTCCTCCAGGGTCGACGGTTCCTCGTCGTCCGCCGACTCCACCGCTGCCGGCACCGCGCCGTGAGCTTCGGCCAGCGGGTCGCTGACCGCCGATTTCGCCTGCCCGTTTCGGGATGGTGCTTCGTTCGAGGGGGCAAGTGCCACGGCTCCTTCCGACCCGGCGGCGCTGCCGTTGGCGAGCTGGGCTGCGCCGGGTCGCGTCCCCCCTGCCGGACCGGCGAGCAGGTCCTGGGCATCCGGGTGGGCGGTACCGCGGGTGCGGCGCCGCGGAGCGGGGGGTTCCACCTGATCGGTGGCGCAGCCACGATGGGTAGCGGAATCGGCGGTCGAACACGATGCCGGTGATCCTTCTACCGCGTGGGGGGCGGAAGCGTTCGGGCTGGAAGTTCGAGACGCAGAAGTCACGGAGCCCCTTTCGGTCGAGGCGGCGACGGGACGCGCCTCCGCACGCCTTAAGGACGTTCGGTGCCCTCAGGATAACTGGCGATACGCGGACCGTAGGTCATCGGATACCAGCAATTGGTCCCTAGCAGCGTCGCATGCTTCTTGCCTAAGCTATGACGCGAATGTGCGGCGAAGAATCAGACGCATCAACGTCCCTGAGACTATACCCAGCGAGTCCTCAGGACGCCGCGGGGCCGTCGCTCTGCTCAGTGAAGCTCACGGTGATCTTGCGTAACCGATCCTCGTGCTTGCGGGCGTGGTGCCGGCAGAAGAGCAACTCGCCGCCACCGGGCAGCACGGCGCGGACGAACGCCTGGGCACCGCAGCGGTCGCAGCGGTCGAACGCGGTGAGCGGTGGCCGCTCCATGGTCGACGGGGTCACGGTGCCGTTCTCCTCTCCTGGACTCTTAGAGTAACGCTCGGCACTCCTGCGACGTTCCCGTAGCCGAGGCTTTCCTTGGAACTGCTACGGGCGCACATCCCACACTAGGCTCACTTCACGATGGGCGAGATCAAAGTGGGAACTGCCTCGTGGACCGACAAGACCCTGCTCGCCTCCGGCTGGTACCCGCTGCGAGCGCGAACGCCGGCGGACCGCCTGGCGTACTACGCGGAACGCTTCCCCGTGGTGGAGGTGGACTCCACGTATTACACCCCGCCGAACGAGCGCAACAGCGCACTGTGGGCGGCCCGCACCCCGGCCGACTTCATCTTCAACGTCAAGGCGTTCTCCCTGCTCACCAAGCACCCGACGCGGCCCACGGCACTGTATAAGGATCTGCGCCCGGACACCGAGAAGAAGAATATCTACCTGGACGATCTCGACCCGTCGGTCGTGGACCAGGTCTGGGACCGCTTTCTCAGCGCCCTGAGGCCCTTGCAAGAGGCCGGCAAGCTCGGGGCGCTGCTGTTCCAATTCCCCCAGTGGTTCCCGATCGGCAAGCAGAACAAGGCGTACCTGCTGGAGTGCAAGGAGCGCTGCGCGAACGCGGCGCCGGAGATGGACATGTGCGTCGAGTTCCGGAGCGCCACCTGGATGACGGCGGGTAATCAGCGCGAAACGCTGGATTTTCTGGCCTCCTACGCCATCCCGTACGTCTGCGTGGACATGCCGCAAGGCCACCCCAGCTCCATCCCCCCCGTACTCGCCGCGACCGCAGGATTGGCGGTCGTCCGCTTCCACGGGCACAGCGAGCACTGGAACAGCCGGGACATCTACCAGCGCTTCGGCTATTCCTACTCCGACGCCGAACTGGCCGAGTGGGCACCGAAGGTCCGACGACTCGCCGACTCCGCCGACACGACTTATGTCCTGATGAACAACTGCTACCGCGACTACGCACAGACCAACGCCACCCAACTCGCGCAGTACCTCGCGAAGGGCCGCGACCCCCGGGAGACTTAAGCCGTCGGAGTTCCGCCGCCCAGCAGTGCGGCCCTTACGACGTCATCGGAGGTCTGGGAGAAGTCGGCATAGCAGGCGCCGACGGAGCGAAACGACGGCGGCGTGCGGGCCAGTACGACCCGATCCACCACATCGGCCAGCCGGGCGCTGACGTCGTCCGGGCCTACCGGGGCCGCTGCCAGCACCGCCGCCGGCCGCCGGCTCCGAACCGCCAGCGCCGCCGCCCGCATGCTGGCACCGGTGGCCAGGCCGTCATCGACGAGGATCACTGTCCGGCCGTGCAGCACCAGAGCAGGCCGCCCAGCCCGGTACGCCGTCTCCCGGCGCACCAACTCCGCCTCCTCCGCGGCGACCACCTCCGCCACCTGCGCCGCGGTTACCCCCATCCGGTTGATGAGTTCCTCGTTGAGGTACCGAGAACCTCCGCTGCCCAGCGCCCCCAGGGCCAACTCGGGATGTCCCGGCATGCCGATCTTGCGGACCACGAGTACGTCGAGCGGCAACCCGAGCCGGGCGGCGACCACGGCGGCGACGGGCACGCCGCCGCGGGGCAGGCCCAGCACGACGCCGGAGGTGGGGTCTGGCGCCGCGGCCATCAACTCCTGGACTACCGGCGCCAGTACCTCGGCCAGGGCACGCCCGCCATCCTCGCGATCGCTGAACGGCGCCATGGCTGAACCGTGGTCAGCCGGAGCCGGTCTCCGAACCGCTCCCCGGCCCGGGGTTGGCTCCGGTACCCAGCAGGATGTCCTCCCAGGACGGCACGCTCTTGCGCCGACCGCCCCGGCGGACTGCCCGGCTTGGGTCGGCAGCGGAGCCGGACGCGCCGGGATCCTCGGCCCCTTCCGGGGGTTCTGCTACCAGGTCGGGTTCGGTCTCCGCGGGGGCGAACTCGGCGGTGCCGATCGGGTCGGGCATTGGCTCAGCCGCCGGCGGCTCGCCGGCTTCCGTCGCGGGGCCCGGCGCAGCGGAGCTCAGGTCGATCGGAGCCGCGTCGGCTTCGGCCGGCTCAGCCAGACCCAGGCTGGACTCGGCTCGGGGATCGGCTACGGAATCCGCCCCCGGCGGAAGGTCAGGCGCCAAGGCGAGTCGACGGAGTTCGGCGACCCGCGCCGGGGGCCCGGCTGCCGGCCCGTCGGGATGCAGCAGTGAGCGAGCTGCGTCGTCATGCACGACCAGGCGGGCCAGGGCGGGGTCCCACAACCAGTGCGCGGTGAACGTGCCGACCCGCAGCTGCAGCACCCAACGGCCGTCCTCGCGACGCCAGGCGTCCCACTCCGCGACGTCCGGGCGGTTGCCGTCACTCTCCAAGCGGGCGGCGACGATCTCCTCCAGCGGTACGCCGGTCCACTCTCCACCGCTCACCGACAGCGAGGCGTGCCGGGCCTGCCGCGCCACCTGGGCGCGCTCGGCGAGGACCGGGGTCTCGAACCGCAGCACCCACTCCACGGCGACCCCGGCCGCCGCGGCGATCGTCTCCGCGGTCTCCCCGGCGCGTACCCGAGCCTGGATCTCCCGGGGGGTCAGCGCGCTGTCCGGCCGGATCTTGCGCTCCAGCCGGCCCAGCTCGCCGCGCAGCGCGGCCCGGAGCCGGTCATCCACCGCCACCCGGTACCGCTCCCGCCGGCCCTCCAACACCGGGGCGAGCACGACGTAGCGGGCGTCCTCGCTCAGTGCGACGACGCGCAGCTCATACATTCGTGGGTTCCCTTTCCTCCGACCGGAGACAGTCTGCCGAAGATGACGGCTGACCGATAGTTCCCCGGCATCCCGCCGTGCCTTACCGTACGGGCAACCGGGGCAATCCGCGAGGCACCGCAGCGCCGGCCGCCGCGTCGGCAATGTGCCAGGGTGGTCGGGTGTCCTCCCTGATCCTCGGCCCCATGTTGCGCTACGCCGATGAGGAGTGCGCCACCGTTTGGGTCGAGACGGATGTGCCGTGCCAGGTCGAGGTCCTCGGCGAAAGCAGGTCGACGTTCGCGGTCGCCGGACATCACTACGCCATCGTGATTCTGGACGGGCTGCGGCCGGGGGAGCCGCAGGAGTACCAGGTACGCCTGGACGGCGAGGTGGCCTGGCCGGAGCCGGGAAGTCGGTTCCCGCCCAGCGTGATCCGCACCAGGGCGCCGGAGGAGCCACTGCGCCTGGCGTTCGGGTCGCGTCGGGCCACCCGGCCGGATGTCCCGCCGTACTGCCTGGACAAGAGTGCCGACAAACGCGGGATGGGCGCCGACGCGCTGCGCGCCCTGGCGCTACGGATGCTCCGGGGCGAGCCCGCGGAGTGGCCGCACGGCATCCTGCTGGTGGGCGATCAGGTGTACGCCGACGAGGTCTCGCCGCAGACGCTGGAGTACATCAGAAGTCGCCGGGACACCACCCGGCCACCGCACGAGGAGGTGGCGGACTTCGAGGAGTACGCCCGACTCTACCGGGAGGCGTGGTCGGAGCCGGTGGTGCGCTGGCTGTTCTCGGTGGTCCCGTCGGCGATGATCTTCGACGACCACGACGTCCACGATGACTGGAACACCTCGCACGCCTGGCGTGAGGAGATGCAGCGCACCGATTGGTGGCAGACTCGGATCGTCGGGGCGCTGTCGTCGTACTGGCTCTATCAGCACCTGGGCAACCTCACGCCGCCGGCGATCGCCGAGGAGGGCGTGCTCGCGCGGCTCCAGGAGGTACCGGACGGCTGGCCGGTACTGCGCGACCTCGCCACCGCGGCGGACCGGGAGGCCGACGGTCACAAAGGGCACCGCTGGAGTTATCGGCGCGACCGGGGTCGGATCCGGATCGTGGTGATCGACTCCCGTTGCGGGCGGGTGCTGCAGGGCCGACGGGAGATGGTCGACCGTCGGGAATGGGAGTGGATCCAGCAGCAGGCGACCGGCGACTTCGACCACCTGTTGTTCGTCTCCTCGCTGCCGGTGTTGCTGCCGCCCTCGATTCACTTTCTGGAGAGCTGGAACGAGGCGGTCTGTGCCGGCGCCTGGGGCCGGCGAGCCGCCGCGGTCGGCGAGAAGATCCGCCAAGCGGTCGACCTGGAGCACTGGGGGGCGTTCCGGAACTCGTTCACCCGCCTGATGGAGCTGGTAGCCGAGATCACCTCAGGCCGCCGCGGAGAGGTGCCCGCCTCGGTGGTATTCCTCTCCGGGGACGTTCACTACGCCTATCTCGCCGAGGCCAGCTTCCCGCCGGAGTACGGCGTCCGGGCTCCGGTGTACCAGGTCGTCGCCTCGCCGATCCGCAACCCCATCCAGCGGGCCGTTCAGCTCGGTGACCGGTTCTCCCGTACCCGGCCCGCGCGTTGGATCGGGCAGGCGCTCGCCCGCCGGGCCGGCGTCCCTGCCCCGCCGTACACCTGGGCGGTACGGAAGGGGCCGTGGTTCGAGAACAACCTCGCCCTGCTGGAGATGGATGGCCGGGAGTTGTCGCTCACCTTCACACTCGCGATCACCGACGACGCGAACGACCCGGCGCTGGAGACGGCCTGGGCCGGCGAGTTGGTACGCCGCCCCCTCCCGGAACTGGACGAAGCCGCCCGCCCGCGGTAATCCGGGCCGGCGGCTCGTCAGCCAGCTTGGGCGTCAGCCGATCGGAAGCGCGTCGACCGCTTTCGCCTTGGCGTAGGTGGATGCCTTGGACGCGCGCCAGCGCAAGGACGGCTTGCCGCCGGTGTCCGCTGCTGCGATAAGCAGGCCGCCGAAGAGGCTGACATTGGCGAAGAAGTGCTGCTGCTGGTCGCGCATCGCGGCCCGGTCCTTCTCCTCCCAGAACCGGTGCCCCATCAGCGTGCTCGGTACCAGACTCGCCGCCAGCACCGCGCTGGACAGTCGGGGTACCCGGTTGGTGGCGAGCAGCAAGCCGCTGAGGATCTTCACCCCGGCGTCGGCCTTCAGGTACTGCTCGGTTTCGGGCGACACCTTGGGCGTGGGGTTGCGCAGCGAGTCCACCCCGCCCGCAACGAAGTAGGCGGCCAGCAGCGGACGGGCAAGGCGACGGACGATCATGGGCGGCCTTTCTGGGGCGAGTGCCGGATGGGAAGCCTGCAACGGGACCGGAGACTACCGCGACCGCTGCAGGCAACTCCGGACGGTCCACCTGCCGCCAGGTAGTGACATCCGGGCCCGACGGTGATCAAATGATTGCGAGCAGGTATCACGGAGGGAGGCCGCCGCCTTGCACGGAACTGTCGGTGATCAGCTCATCGTCCGCAGCCCGCATCTGCGGCAATACGAGGGCCGCGGCGAGATCGTCGAGGTGCACGGGACCGACGGCACGCCGCCCTACGTGGTCCGGTGGGAACCGGACGGATCCCTGGGCCTGTTCTTTCCCGGACCGGACGCCGTAGTACGCCGCCTCGCCGGTCAGCCGGGAACCTCCCGCTGAGAACTGCGTCCCCTGAGATCTGCCGCTCATCTGCGGGCGGTCGATCTCCAGGCGTCCCGGAGTCGCACCTTGGCGCCCACCCGCAGCACGGCCCCCTCGTACAGTCGTACCGCGAGAGCGGCGATGGCCAACACCGCGACCAGCATCAACCCGACCGATAACGCGAGTTGACCTACGCCGACCTCGCCGGCAGCCCAACGGGACGGCATCACCAGGACCGAAAGCGGCGGTACGTAGGAGGCGACGGTGGCCAGGGTGGATCCCGGATTGTTGGCCGCGCCGAAGCCCAGGATGAGACTTACGAAGATCAGCAGTGTAAGTGGTGTGATGGCGTTCTGTAACTCTTCCTGGCGGGAGACGGTCGCGGCTGCGCCGGCGAAGATCGTGGCGTAGAAGGCGTACCCCAGCAGGAACCACAGCAGCACCTGGCTCAGCGTCCCGACCCAGCCGGTGGGCAGGTCGAAGGCGCCGATGGCTACCGCCACCGGTAAGGCGACGATGGCTTGCAACACCAGTACGCCCAGCCCGAGCAGCCCGATGCCGAGCAGTTTGCCGGTGAGCAACTGGCGCGGGCGGATGGCGGCGAGCAGCACCTCGATGATCCGGCTCGCCTTCTCCTCAACGACGCCGGAGGCCACCCAGAATCCGTAGGTGGCGAGTTGGCCGTACAGCACGATGATGCCGAAGAAGGCCAGCGTCTTGTTTGCATCGGCCGACGCGCTGCGGGGTTGCAGGGCGCGGACCGGCAACGGCGGACTGGCCAGTGCCGCGGCCACCCGCGCCGGATCGATCCCTTGCTCGCGTAGCCGGTCCAGAGCGGCGACCCGCTGGGCGGCCGGCTGCAGGAGGGGCGCCAACCCGCCGGGCAGATCCTCGCGGACGATCACCTCGCGGTCGGTGAGCGCGGCGGTCACGTCCTTCTTGCGGACGGCCGTCTCGGCGGCCGCCTGATCCGGGAAGGCTTGCGTCTTGATCGTGATGTCCGTCGCCGAGCCAGCGGCCGATACCGCCGCGGCTACGCTGCGGGCCCGGTCCCCGACCACCCCGAGGGTGTAGGAGGTGCCGCCGCCGGAGAGCAGATGCGGAATGATGATCACCCCGAGCAGGATGACCAAGGTGACCGCCGTAGAGACCTGGAAGGTGCGGTCCCGCAGCCGTTCGACGAACTCCCGCCGGGCCACCAGCAGTACTGGGCTGGTCCGGCTCATCGGGCACTCACCGCATCACGGAACACCTCGGCGAGCGAAGGCTCCACCGCGGCAAAGTGGGTGACTGGGCCGGCGGCGCGGGCCGCGTCCAACAGCTGGGTGGGGTCGGCCCCCTGGTCGAGTTCCACTACCACCCCACGGTTCCCTGCTCCGGCCGGCACGTCGATCACTCGGGCACCCGCCACGGTCCGAACCCAGCCGGGTGGCGGACCGTCCACCCGCCACCGCGGCCGGGTGCCCCGATGTCGGAGCTCCTCCACCGGCCCGGTGGCCACCATCTTGCCCGCGACGATGATGCCCACTACTTCGCACAGCCGCTCGACCAGCTCGAGTTGGTGGCTGGAGAACACCACGGCGGCGCCTTCGGAGACCCGGCGGGCCAGCACGCCGGCCAGTACGTCGACTCCGACCGGGTCCAACCCGGAGAACGGCTCGTCGAGGAC
This sequence comes from Frankiaceae bacterium, assembly GCA_040002735.1. Classification (GTDB taxonomy): domain Bacteria; phylum Actinomycetota; class Actinomycetes; order JADGOV01; family JADGOV01; genus JADGOV01. The sequence goes on from JBDUDX010000206.1 coordinate 8,390, forward strand.
CAGCAGGTCGGGGTCGTGGACCAGGGCTGCCGCTAACTGCACGCGCTGCTGGTTCCCGAGAGACAGCTTCTCCACCGGCTCGCCGAGCCGTTCCGCGAGCCCGAGTTCGGTGGCCCAGCGCAGCGCCGCGGCCCGCGCCGTCGCGGCGGGCAGTCCATGCAGCGCGGCCAGGTAACTCAACTGATCTCCGACGCGCATCTTCGGGTACAGTCCGCGCTCCTCCGGCATGTAGCCGAACCGGGCCCGGGTCGCGGCGTCCAGTGGCCGGCCGGCCCAGTGCACCGAACCGGCGTCGGCCGCCAGTACACCGAGCACGATCCGCATGGTGGTGGTCTTGCCGGCCCCGTTGGGTCCGACGAAACCGAACATCTCTCCGGGTCGCACCGAGTACGTCACGCCGTCCAGGGCCACCCTGGAGCCGTAACTCTTCGTCAGACCGCGGATTTCGAGCACTCCGTAGGGTAGCCGAGCGGCTCACCGGACGTGCCGCAGCACCGCGCGCTCATAGAAGTCGATCATCCCCGCCCGGTCGGGTCCGATCTGCGCCACGTAAACCTCGTCGAACCCGGCGTCGATGTACTCCGAAACGGCCTTGATGTGCTCCTCGGGGTCCGGGCCGAGCGGCAGCCCGGTGACCATGTCCTCCGACACCAGGCTGGCGGCCTGGTGGAAATGCCGCGGCAACGGCAGATCCTGGGAGAGCTGGCCGGGGACGAACATGTTCCGCCACATCCGGTGGACCGAGCTGCGGGCCTCGTCCTCGCTCGCCGCCCAGCACACCTTGGGTACGGCCGACGCCTCCCTGTTCGCGGTAGGACTGCAGATCCTCGGCGTTCGGCATGGTGGTCATGAAGCCGTCCGCGACCTTGGCCGCCAGGCTGATCGCCTTCGGACCGAAGCCGGAGACCAGGATCTCCGGCAGCGTCTCCGACAGAGTGTAGATGTCGGGCGTTCTCCACCACGTAGTGCTCGCCGTAGTGGGTGACCAGGCTGCCCTCCCACATCTCGCGGATCACCGCGATGGCCTCCTCCAGCATGTCGAGCCGGGTGCCCACTGGCGGCCAGTGGTCGCCCAGAATGTGCTCGTTCAGGGCCTCCCCGGAGCCCACGCCGAGTCCGAAGCGGCCGCCCATCAGCTCCTGACTGGTAGCCGCGGCCTGCGCGACGATCACCGGATGCAGGCGTACCGTCCGACACGTCACCGCGGTATAGAGCCGCAGGTCGCTGGTCGCCCGGGCAATGCCGCCAATCACGGCCCAGACAAACGGGGAA
>JBDUDX010000207.1:0-15362 GCA_040002735.1 Frankiaceae bacterium
TACTCAGCGCACTGGCCCGTCGGCTGCGCCGGACCAACGAGGCCATGGCGGACCTCGTTTTCTCCGACGTTCCAGGCCGGGTGGCCAAGGCGCTGCTGGACCTGGCCGGCGCTTCGAGGTCCAGCCCGGAGAGGTAGTGCAGCGCTTCGCGGGCGACGGCCTCGGCGGCGTGGGCGTCCCGTCGGTCCAGGTGGCAGTAGCCGAGCAGGGCACGGGCGAGCACTCCGGTGACCGGGTGGGACCCGGTATTACTCAATTCCACCGCGTTCTTGAGGATGCGGGCCGCCCGGCGGGGATGACCGGCGCAGCGGACCGCCACACCGCGGGCGATGGTGGCCATCGCCTGCCCCCAGGTGTCGTGCATCTCGGCGAAGGCGGCTTGGGCACGGGCCGACTCCGCCAGGGCCGCGGGCACGTCGCCCAGTTCCGCGGCGGCGTGGGCACTGATCGTCAGGCAGGCGGCGACCCCCCAATGCTCCCCGATAGCCTCGCCGATGCTCACCAGGCCGGAGGCCAGTTCTCGCGCCTCCCGCAACCGCCCGGCCAGCAACTGGACGAAGGCTTCGGTACCGGCGCACCAGGACAACCCGCCACTGTCCTCCAGCGAGGTGAAGACCTCCGCGGCTTGGGCCAGCGTCTCGGCGGCAGCCGCGTACCGGCCCCGCGTGGTGGACGTCCAGGCGAGGTGCTGCAACGCCCAACCGGCACCGCGCCGGTCATCGCTGCGCCGGGCAAGGTCCAGCGCGTCCCAGAAGCAGCTCTCGGCTTCCGAGAGCCGTCCGGCGGAGTAGTACAGCAGGCCGAGATGCCGCAGAGCCTCGGCCGTCACCCGATCCGAACCGCTCTCACCGGCGCACGCCAGGGCCGAGACGAACGCCTCCCGTGCCGAATCGATCTGCCCGCGCCGGCGGCGAAGGTCTCCGGTCACCACCCAGGCCGCGGCGCGCAGCGCCACATCTTCACTGGCGAGCGCCGGGGCGAGTTCCGCGGCCACCCCCTCGTCTCGGTGGTTACGCACCCGGGCGGCGCAACGAGCGACCACCAGCCGTAGCTGCTGCCGCTGCGGGAGTTGCCTTCCGCCGGCGGCCACTGCCCGGCTCAGCAAGCTGTCCGCGGCTGCGACATCCTCGCGGGCCAGCGCCGACTCCCCCAATCGTCCCAGGGCGGCCGCCCCGTACTCCCGTACCTGCCAGGCGCTGTCCTCCGGCGGAAGCGCCATCTCCGTCGCCAGCGCCAACGCGCGCTCGGCCTGGACGGCGACGAAAGCGTCGACCTCACCGGGCGCCCCGGGCAGGTGCCGACAGGCCCACGCCCCGATGGCGGCGTGCCGGCGGGCCCGTTCGGCCTTGGGCATCCGTTCATACGCCACGTCCCGAGTGAGCCAGTGGGTGAACTCGTAGGTGTGCCGTCCGCGCAGGGGTGCCGGGGGAAGGACCAGCCCACGTTCCACCAGCGCGTCCAACGCCGGCTCGACCGTTTCCGGACCGGCGGGCGCCAACGCCTCCAGGGCCTGCCGGGAGAAGGTGGTACCCACCACCGCGGCGTCTCCGAGAACGGCCCGCGCTCCCGGTGGCAGGTCATCGATCCGGGCGGCGAGTACGGCCTGCACCCCGGCCGGAAGCATGTCGAGCGGCAACTCGCCATCCAGCCGCCAGCCCTGCGGGGTCCGGATCAGGATCCCCTGATCCACCAGCCAGTGCAGCAGGCCGCTCAGGAAGAACGGGTTGCCTTGGGCGCGGTCGAGCAACACCTGGCGGGTGTCCTCATCGAGATCCGCGTCGCCGAGGTAGGCGGTGAGCAGCCGTTCACTGCTGCCCTCCTCCAGCCGGTCGAGAGGGAGAACATCGGGCCGGGGCAGCTTCCACCACCAGTCCAGGACGGCGCTGGAACGGGAATCCCGCCAGGAGCTGCGAATCGCACCGACCAGCAGAACCGGTCCGGTCAACCGACCCAACAGCCCTCCGACGGTGCCCAGCAGTTCGTCACTCGCCCAATGCAGGTCATCGAGCACCAGCAGCAGCGGCCCGTCCCGGGCCAGGCCCTCGAGCAGCGCGGCCACCCAGTCCAGCAACGAGCTTCCGGGCGCCCCCGCTCCCGGGGTCAGGGTGTCCCGCGGGGACGGATCGGGATCCAGCAGACCCAGGAGTGCGGCAAGTCCGGCGGTGACCGCAGGTATCGGCAGCCGATCCGGCAGCCAGACCCGGGCCACCGTCCGGCGCAGCCGGTCCAGCGCAGCGGCCGAGTCGGTATCGTCCGCGATGCCAGCGGCGGTACGCACCCATTCCCGCAGCGGCGCCAGGTCGCGGCTGTCACCGTAGGGGCTGCAACGTCCGGCAAGCACCTGCGCCTCGGGTAACTCCTGAGCGGCCCGGACCAGCTCGCTCATCAACCGGGTCTTTCCGATGCCCACATCGCCGGTGAGCAGCACCGACGCCGGGCTTCGCCGCTCGGCACAGTCCCGCAGCCGGCCGATCAACGTCGCGAGCGTCCCGTCCCGCCCGAGGAACGGCGCCTCTTCCCCCAGGCCCAGGCGGACCACCGCGGGCGGCCGCAAGGTGATCAGCTCGTACGCCGCCACCGGCGTGCGCTTGCCGCGCAGCCGCAGCGGGCTCAGTGTCCGCCAGGAGGCGATGTCGCTGGTGGCCTCGGCGGTGGACCGGCCGGCGTACACGGTGCCGACAGCGGCCACGCCGGCAAGGCGCGACGCGGTGTTGACCGTGTCGCCGATCACCGTGTACGACATCGAGGCCTGCACCCCGGCGAGCACCTCACCGGTATTCAATCCCACCCGAAGGCCCAGCCGGCGGGCGCCGCCGACCTCGTCCTCCAGCACCCGTCGCACGTCCTGCTGCATCCTGGCGGCGGCTCGGACGGCCCGTTCCGGGTCGTCCTCGTGCGCGGTGGGGGCGCCGAAGACCGCCATGATGCCGTCGCCGGTGAGTTTGTCGACGTGACCGCCGAGGTTGTCCACCGCCTGGGCCAGAGCAAAGATCACCCGATCGGTGACGGTCCCGACGCGCTCGGGGTCGAGGTCTTCCGCCCAACCGGTGAAGTCCGACAAGTCGCCGAACAACACGGTGACGATCCGACGCTCGGCACCCGGGTTGGCCCGCGCGATCGACGTCGGCTGCAGGGCCGCCCCGCAGGCGAAACAGAACCGGGCGCCGGGTACCGGCGGCGTGCCGCAACTGGGGCAGGTGAGGGGCACCCCGGCCAGGGAGCCGGCGGTCAAGCCTTCGGTCATGCCGGCTGCTCGGCGAGATAGTCCAGCTGAGCGCGTACCGACAACTCGGCCGCCGGCCACAGCACCCGGTCCACGTCCGCGTACACCTGAGCGACCACCTCCGCCGGCGTACGGTGGCCGGCGGCGAGCACCGAGCGAATCTCGGTGAGCCGCTTCAGCCGGTGACGATGGTAGAAGCCCAACACAGCGGCCGGATCGTCCCGGATGGGTCCATGCCCGGGAAGCAACTGCCGTGGCCGATGGAGCCCGGTGTGCTCGGCCAGTTCCTCCAGCGTGCGCAAGTAGTCGGCCAGCCGCCCATCCGGATGTGCCACCACGGTCGTACCGCGGCCCAGGATCGTGTCCCCGGTGAGCAGGTAGGACTCCGACGCGGCAGCCTGCCGGTAGGCGAAGCAGACACTGTCCGCGCTGTGCCCGGGAGCGTCGAGCACGGTCAGCACGTCAGCCACGACATCCCCGGACCGGGGTAGCGGCTGACCGTAATCCGGATGCCGAGCCAGTACCGGCGCCGAAACTCTCTCGGCCAACGCCGACGCGCCCCCGCTGTGGTCGGCGTGACCATGGGTGAGCACGATGCCGGCGACCGAGCCTCGGGAGGCGACCGCGGCCACGACCGCCAGGTGATCCCGGTCCGCCGGGCCGGGATCCACGATCAGCGTTCCATAGGGCGAGGCCAAGAGGTAGGTGTTTGTCCCGTCCAGGGTCATCGGACCCGGATTCGGGCACCGGACCACGATGATGCCCTCGGCCACCTCCACCGGTGCGTTGATCGGCGGTCGCTGGTCGGCGGTCATGCGTCGTAACCGGGCTCGCCGGGAAGCAGCACAACCGCGTCATCGCCGCGCAGCACGATTCTGGGCAACACCGGCCGGACGTCGCGGGTGGCCGCGGCGGTCAGTACAGCAGCCACCGAGGGATAGTCGCTCAGCTCCGCCAAAGTGACCGCGGTCGGCGGCAGCAGCCCCACCTCGCCCGCGGTGGCCGCGGCCAGCGCCACTGTCGGTCGCAGCCAGGCCACGGCGTCCGCCTCGCCGCCGACATCGCGGGTCCGCTGACCGCCCGGCAGCGCGGCGAGAAAGAAGCGGGTGTCATACCGACGCGGCTCGATCTCCGGAGTGATCCAGTGCGACCAGGGACGCAGCAAGTCGGCCCGCAACTGCAACTGTCGCCGGGCGAGCATGCCGGCTAACGATTCGGAACGGTCCAGCAAGGCCGCCCGGTCGGCCTCCCAACTCTCGTCCGAGACATCGTCCAGCACATCCATGGGCTTACCATCGACCGGCCGGCGTCCGGCAAGGAGTACTCCGGTCTCCTCGAAGGTCTCCCGGACCGCAGCGCAGACCAGCGACCGCGCCAACGGCGGCGGAGCGGTCAGCACCGGCGCCCACGCCTCGGCGGGCGGTCCGGCCCAGCAGGCCGCTGGCAGCGACTCGTCGCGGGGATCGACCGAGCCGCCGGGAAAAACGTGCATGCCGGCGGCGAAGGCCATCGAGGTCACCCGGCGCAACAGGTAGACCTCGGGACCGTTCGTACCGTCTCGGAGCAGTACGACGGTCGCCGCATCGCGGGCCGGGACCGCGGCGGCCTGATCGACCGCCGCCGCCCGAAGCCGGGCGGTGAAATGCGGCGGCAACCGCCGCTCCCCCTGCGGCGCCGGGAAACCCATGTCCCGATGGTAGGCCGGGCCTGGTTAGGCGACCTCCGCGACGATCTCCAGTTCGACCGGGGCGTCGAGTGGCAGGACCGCCACTCCGACCGCGCTCCGCGCGTGCGCCCCGGCGTCGCCGAAGACCTGCCCGAGCAAGTCGCTGGCACCGTTGATCACCTGTGGCTGGCCGCTGAAGTCCGGTGCGCTGGCCACATAACCGACCACCTTGACGATCCGGCGGACCGCGGCGAGATCGCCCACCTCGGCGGAGATCGCCGCCAGCGCGTTCAGCGCGCAGATCCGGGCCAGCTCCACCGCCTCTGCGGGATCCACTTCGGCGCCCACCTTCCCGGTCGCCGCCAGCGTGCCGTGGACGAAGGGCAACTGACCGGAGGTCCACACCAGCGCACCGCTGCGCACCGCGGGTACGTACGCAGCCACCGGCCGCGCCACCTCGGGCAGCGTGAGCCCGAGTTCGGCGAGCCGTTGGGTCGGGGTCACTCCTTGGGCCGCTTCAGGTAGGCGACGAGTTGGTCACCGCCGCCGGGCCCGGGAACCACGGCGACGAGTTCCCAGCCGTCCTGCCCCCAGTTGTCCAGGATCTGCTTTGTGGCGTGCACCAGCAGCGGAACGGTGGCGTACTCCCATGCGACCATGCCGGGAAGGTTACCGGCGGTCTGGCGGCGCATCGGCGGTACGGGTCAGCGCGGCCGCTCGGTGCCGCGCTCGTCCATCGCGGAGACGGGTACGGACCCGGTCACCGGCCCGGGCCCGTTGGGTACCCCGCCCCCGGCCGGCAGCGCCGCTGGCGAATCCGGGTCGGCAGCCTCGCCGGCAGTCTCGAAGGAGAGATCCGGAAGCTCCTCCGCGTCCTCCACCGGCGGCGGGGCCGAGCTGGGAGGCGCGGCGGACTGTGCCCCGGGGGCTGCCCGGTCGAAGAACCGCAGCAGTTCCACCGGGAACGGCATGACCAGCGTGCTGTTCTTCTCGGCGGCCACGTCGACCACGGTCTGCAGCAACCGCAGTTGCAGCGCCGCCGGGTCGGCGGCCATCGCAGAGGCCGCCTGGGCAAGCTTCTTCGACGCCTGGAATTCACCGTCCGCCGCGATCACCCGGGCGCGCCGCTCCCGCTCGGCTTCAGCCTGCCGGGACATCGAGCGCTTCATCGACTCCGGCAGCGCGACGTCCTTGATCTCCACTCGCTCGATCTTGACCCCCCAGGGCCCCTCGGTGGGCTCGTCGATGATCCGTTGCAGCTCGGCGTTGATCCGATCGCGGTCCGACAGCAGCTCGTCCATGTCGGAGCGGCCGATCACCGCCCGCAGCGAGGTCTGAGCCACCTGGGAGACGGCGAACATGTAGTTCTGGACATTGACCACGGCCTTCACCGGGTCGACGACGCGGAAGTACACCACCGCGTCCACCCGCACGCTCACGTTGTCTTTGGTGATGCCGTCCTGGCCCGGGACGCTCATCGTGATGATCTGCATGTTGACCTTGACGACCCGATCGACATACGGGATGACTACCGTCAAACCGGGCGCCCGGCTGCCGGGCAGGACCCGGCCGAGCCGGAAGACCACCGCACGCTCGTACTGCTGGACGATCCGAACCCCGCTGATGACGGTAAAGAGAACCAGCACCAGGATGACGACCGCTGCGATCGCAAGCTCCATCGGCCAAGTGTGGCAGAGCTGACACTCCTTCGGCGGTGTCGAACGTCCGCCGGTGGATATCGTTCAAGCCACGATGAGTGACTTTCCAGGCGTACGACTTCATGTTGTGTCCGGCAAAGGTGGCACCGGCAAGACCACGGTGGCGGCCGCCCTGGCGTTGGCCCTGGCGGGCGGTGGGCGCCGCGTACTGCTCGCCGAAGTGGAGGGCCGCCAGGGCATTGCCCAGCTATTCGACTGCCCGCCACTGGGCTACGACGAGCGCAAGGTGGCACTCGCCCCGGACGGCGGCGATGTGTATGCGATGTCCGTGGAGCCGGAACAGGCGCTGCTGGAATACCTCGACATGTTCTACCACCTGGGTCGAGCCGGGCGGGCGCTGCGCAAGATGGGCGCGATCGACTTCGCCACCACCATCGCGCCGGGCATCACCGACGTGCTCGTGACCGGAAAGATCAAGGAGGCGGTGGCTCGGCGGGACGGCGGTCGGCCGGCCTACGACGCGGTCGTGATGGATGCCCCGCCCACCGGGCGGATCACCCGCTTTCTCAACGTCAACACCGAGGTGGCTGGCCTGGCCCGGATGGGCCCCATCCACACCCAGGCACAGAGTGTGATGGCCCTGCTCGCCTCGCCGCGCACGGCGGTGCACCTGGTCACGCTCCTGGAAGAGATGCCGGTCCAGGAGACCGTCGATGCAGTAACCGAGTTGACCAAGGCCGGGCTGCCGGTCGGGGCACTGATCGTAAATATGAGCCGGGAGCCGATGCTGCCGGCGGAGGCCTTGGTGGCGGCCGGTGCCGGGCGATTGGACGCCGCGGAACTGACCCGTGGCCTCGCCGCCGGCGGCCTCGCGGCGACGGCGGAAACGATCGAAGGGCTGATCGCCGAGGCTGCCGATCACGCCGAGCGGGTGGCCCTGGAAGAGACGGAGCGCGACGTGCTGGCCGAGGTGGACCGACCGACGTACGAACTGCCGCTGCTCGACGGCGGCGTGGACCTCGGCGGCCTGTACCGGCTGGCCAGCGCGTTGAGCAGTCAGGGTGTCCGATGAACACTGCAGTGAATATCGACGAGGTCCTCGACCGCGAGAAGGTGCTGGTGTGCTGCGGCTCCGGCGGCGTGGGCAAGACCACGGCCGCGGCCGCAGTCGCCGTTCGGGCTGCCGAGCGCGGGCGCCGGGTGGCCGTGCTGACCATCGACCCGGCCCGTCGGTTGGCCCAGGCGATGGGCCTTACCGAGCTGGACAACACCCCCCGGCGGGTCTCCGGGATCGATGAGTCCGCCGGCGGGTCGCTGGACGCGATGATGCTGGATATGAAGCGGACCTTCGACGAGGTCGTGATCGCGCACGCCGACTCGGAGCGGGCGGAGGCGATCTTGACGAATCCCTTCTACCAATCGCTGTCCTCCAGCTTCGCCGGTACGCAGGAGTACATGGCCATGGAGAAGTTGGGCCAGCTCCGGGCGAGCACGAACTACGACCTGATCGTGGTGGACACCCCGCCGACCCGCAACGCCCTGGACTTCCTCGACGCCCCGCAGCGGCTCGGCCGGTTCCTCGACGGCCGTATGATCCGGGTCTTGGTCGCACCGGCGAAGGCCGGCGGTCGGGCCTACGTCAAGGTGCTCTCCGTCGGCGTCGGAATGTTCACCGGCGTGCTCGCCAAAGTAATCGGCTTGCAGCTCCTCAAGGATCTGTCGATGTTCGTCTCCGCGCTGGAGACGATGTTCGGCGGGTTCCGGGAGCGCGCGGAGGCCACGTATCAGCTGCTCAAGCAGCCTGGCACCGCCTTTGTCGTGGTGGCCGCCCCGGAGCGCGATGCGTTGCGCGAAGCGTCGTACTTCGTCGATCGGCTCGCCGCCGAGTCGATGCCGCTGACCGGCCTGGTACTCAACCGGGTGCACCCCAGCCAGGCGCCGGCGCTCTCCAGCGAGCGCAGCCTGGCGGTCGCCGAGGGCCTGACCGATTCCGGGGCTTCCCCGCTGACCGCCGCGGTGCTGCGGCTGCACGCCGACCGGGCGGCGCTGGAGGCCCGGGAGCTGCGCCTCGCGGAACGGTTCACCTCTGCCCACCCGCACGTACCGGTATTGGCGGTACCGGCTCAGGCCACCGACGTCCACGACCTCGATGGGCTGCGGGAAGTGGGCCGGGCGCTGGCCGCCGCCGGTTCGCCCCCGATCCTCACCCGAGCGGCGAGCTAGTGCCCCGGCTGGCAACGTCGCCCGTCGTGAGCGGCGGCCAGGCGGATGTCCGGCAAGGCCGACGAGGGAGAACGCCGACGGACGCCGGCTGGGCGTCGCGCAACAGGGCGAACATTGCTGGCCGGGGCACTGGCAGCTCCCGGACCGGCTCGGAGCCGTGCCGGTCCCGCTGGCACGCTCAGCCGGTAGCGCGCAGCGCCTTGCCGGAGACTTCGAACTCTCGCCGGGCCGTCTCCAGCAACGCCGACCACGACGTCACCTCAGGGCGGCGCCGGAGCAGCGCACGGCGCTCGCGTTCGGTCATCCCGCCCCAGACGCCGAACTCAATCCGGTTGTCCAGGGCGTCGGCGAGGCACTCGGTGCGAACCGGGCAACCCACACAGATGGCCTTGGCGCGGTTCTGGGCGGCACCTTGAACGAACAATGCGTCCGGATCCGTACCGCGGCAGGCGGCGCGGGTGGTCCAGTCCCCCGGGCGCAGTTCGGCCACGCTGGGCGGAAGCCCCGGATTCGGCAGGGCGGCCGCGGGAGAGGAGGCGAAGAAGTGCTCGGACATGTGCAGGGTCCTCCATCACAGGCCACACGCTTGGCCCAGATACCAGAAACCGCCCCTGAGATCGACGGCTACCTTGACGTTACGAATGAAACCGCCGGTGTCACAGCCCCCGAGTGGCTCATCTTCGCGTGGTCCATTCGGAGGATGCCGAGTGCGCACTTGCGCCCCGGGTAGGCTGGCCGGGTCCGTATTGCCTGCCTGAAGGTCACCTGTGGCCCGCCGCCCACGCTCTTCGACCGCCGAGTACTCACTGCTCGCCAGCCTGGGTCAACTGCTGCTCGCGGCCACCCTCGCCGGGCTGCTGGTGGCCGGAGTTCTGCTGCCGGCGGTCGGCGCGCTCGGCCTCGCCGCCAAGACCGGCGCCGATTCGTTCGAGAACCTGCCCTCGGACCTGAGCGTCACCCCGTTGCCCCAGGCGTCCCGCATCCTCGCCGCCGACGGTTCCACGCTCGCGACCTTCTACGCCCAGAATCGGATCAACGTACCGCTCAACGCGGTCGCGAAGGTGATGCGGGTCAGCGTGGTGGCCATCGAGGACTCCCGGTTCTATGAGCATCACGGCCTCGACGTCCGGGGAACGATCCGGGCTGCCGTGACCAACCTGCAGACCGGTACCCACCAGGGCGGCTCGACGCTGACCCAGCAGTACGTGAAGAACGTTCTGCTGATCAACGCCAAGAGCAAGGCTGAGCAACGGGCGGCGACGGCGGTGACCCCGGCGCGCAAGTTGCGGGAGGCCCGCTACGCCATTGCGCTCGAGCAGCAGTGGACAAAGGACAAGATCCTCGAGAACTACCTCAACATCGCCTATTTCGGCGGTGGCGCGTACGGCATCGGGGCCGCGGCCAAGCACTACTTCAACAAGCCGGCCGCGAAGCTCACCCTGCCCGAGGCCGCTCTGCTCGCCGGCATCGTGCGCAACCCGACGTATGACCCGGTGACCCACCCGGCCGCGGCGAAGGCACGGCGGAACGTGGTACTGGCCCGAATGGCCGAACTCAACAAGATCACGGCGTACCAGGCCAGCCGGGCCACGGCCAGTCCCGTCGTCCTGCACGTCACCCGACCGCGCAACGGCTGCATCGGCACCCCGGCGCCGTTCTTCTGCGACTACGTACTCAGTCAGATCCGGTCCGATCCGGCCTTCGGCAAGACGCCGGCCGAGCGCGATGCACTCCTGCATCGGGGCGGTTTGACGATCCGGACCTCGCTCGATCCGCGGATCCAGAAGGCGACCCAGAAGGCGATTTTTGACCGGACCAACGTGACCGACAAGGTCGCCGCGGTGGCCGACGTCGTTGAGCCCGGCACCGGCCTGATCCGCGCCATGGGGGTCAACCGGATCTACGACAACGACCCGAAGGCAGCCGGCCACACCACGGTGAACCTGGCGACCGGCGGTCAGCTGGGGGTCCAGGCGGGATCCACGTTCAAGATCTTCACGCTCACGGCTGCGTTGGAGGAGGGCCTCTCCCTCAACATGCAGCTGCAGTGCCCGCAGCGTTACGTCTCCAGCTTTCCTGGCGCCGGCGGGGCGCCGTACGCCGCATCCAACGCCGAGCCGGGAGGCGGCACGTTCAACCTCTTCACCGCCACCTGGGACTCGGTGAATACCTGCTTCGTGCAGCTGGAAGAGCGCACCGGCACGGACCGGCCGGCGAAGTTGGCCGAGTCACTAGGCGTCCGGGTCGTCGGCGGACACCCGCTCAACCGGGGTGGATCCTTCACCCTCGGCGGGGACAGCATCTCGCCGCTGGCGATGGCCGGCGCCTATGCTGCCTATGCCGCGCACGGCAAGTTCTGCCCACCGACGGCGTTGGTCTCGGTCACCGACTCCACGCGGCGATCGATGCCCCTCACCAAGCCGGCGTGCAAGCAGGTCATCGAGCGCGGCATCGCCGACACGGTGACCGAAGTCCTCCGCGGCGTGATCACCAGTGGCACCGGCCGGGCGGCGGGCATCGGCCGGCCGGCCGCCGGCAAGACCGGGACCGCGACGGACTACGGCGCGGCGTGGTTCACCGGTTACGTACCGCAACTGGCGACCGCGGTGTGGATGGGCGATCCCCGGGGCGCTCAACGGCACCCGTTGCGGGGAGTGTCGATCGGCGGGCACCGGTACGGCCGGGTCTTCGGCGGTACCATTCCGGCGCCGCTGTGGCGTGACGTCATGCGCGGAGCACTCAAGGGCCAGCCCGTGGAAAGTTTCGCCGGCCTCGATCAGTCCGTGGTGGCCGGCCAGCAGGTGACCGTCCCGGATGTGAGTGGCCTTTCGGTCCGTCGGGCCCGGGCCCGCCTCGCCGGCGTCGGCCTGACCGGATTCGTGGCCGGTCAGTCGGTGAACTCGCCCTATCCGAAGGGCACGGTGGCACAGTCGTCTCCGGGCGCCGGCAGTTCAATCGGTCTCGGCAGCAGCGTTCTGCTGCAGATCTCCGGCGGGTTCGTCCCACCGACTTCATCTCCCTCTCCTTCTCCCTCTGCCTCTGCGTCGCCCAGTACACCCGCCGCGAAACCGACGGCGAAGGTAACGCCGCGACCGACCAAGTCCACGCCCAAACCCAAACCCAAACCGAAACCCAAACCCAAGCCGAAACCGAAACCGCCGAAACCGAAGCCCAGCAACGGTGGCTCTCCGGCCCCGCCGGCGGCAACCGGCTGAGCGGGTGCTTCGCGGTCGCACCGGCGCAGTGAGCCTGGCGGTATTGGTGGCGCTCGGCGGGCCGATCACGGCGGCGGGCAGCGCCGGCGCCGGGCTCAGCCGATCGCCGCTGACCGCTCCAGCGGCGGAGCAGGTGCTCGTCATCGGGGTGCCGGACCTGCGTTGGACGGACATCGACCCGGCCCGTACCCCGGTGCTCGCCAATTTCCTGCGCAGCGCGGCGACCGGGGTGCTCGCGGTGAAGGCCGACGGGTTGCCCACCAGAGCCGCGGCGGGCTGGCTCACGCTGGGGGCAGGTAACCGGATGGCCGGCGTACCGCTGACGCCGCCGGCGACCGCCGCGCTGACCCGGGCAGCGGCCCGCAACGCCCGCTTGACGTACGGCGCTCAGGCCGGTGCGCTGGGCTCAGCGCTCCGGGCTGCCGGTCGTACCGCTACGGCGAACGGCGCCGATGCCTCAGTTGTCACCGCACCGGCGCCGCCGCCGGCGGTCGGGGACTCCGCAGACCTGCTCGTCGCCGAGGATCGGCGGTTGTACGGCGCGGTGGGACCCGCCCGGGAGCGGGCTGCGGCCGCCCTGGACGGCACCCTGGCGCCGCTACTGAAGGTGCCTCCCCCGAATTCGGGAAATATCGGCCGACGGGTCGTCCTGCTGGTAGGAATGGCCGACGGGTCGGTGGGCGGGCCGGCGCTGCATGTGGCCGCCGCGGCCGGTCCGGGATTCCGCGCCGGCTCGCTGGTCTCCGGATCGACCCGGCGCCCACCGTACGTCCAACTTATCGACGTGGCGCCGACGGTACTGGCCCTCCTGGGCGTCGCCCGACCCGCCGCGATGGCCGGTACGCCCTGGCGCGTCACGGGCGGTGCGCGGTCTGCGGCAAGTTTGGCCATGCTCGACCGGCAGGCCCGCTCGGGGCTGCGATGGTCCGGCACCTTCCAGACCGCGCTGGTCTGGGCGGTGCTGGGGCTGGCCGCGCTGGCCTGGGCGACTTTTCGGCGCCCCCGGCCACGGGCGCCTGCAGTGTTCGTCGGGATGAGTCTCGTCGGGATGAGTTACGCGCTGGCGTCGTTGCCGGTGGCCTCCTACCTCCTCCAATTCCTACCGTGGTGGCGGAGTGCAGCCGCCGGCCTGGCGCTTCCCGTGGTCGCGGCGGCTGCTGCCGCCCTCGCCCGAGCGGCCGATCGCTGGCGCCCCGGTGGTGGAATTGCTGCGATTTCGGCGATCACCGTTGCGGTACTCGGCATTGACCTGGTGACCGGTACGCACCTGCAGACGGCCGCCCTGCTCGGCGATTCACCGCTGATCGCCGGCCGATTCGTCGGCGCCGGCAATCTGGCGTCCGCGCTCTTCACCGCGAGCGGGCTCGTACTCCTGGGGTTGACGTGCCGGGGACGACGTCAGGCCGTGCCGCTCGCCCTGCTCGCCGGGACGGCCGGCGTGGTGGTGCTCGGGGCACCGCAGTTCGGCGCTGACGCGGGGGGCGTCCTCGCCGGCACGCCGGCTCTCGGGGTACTTCTGCTGCGGCTCGCCGACCGTCGGGTACGGGTCCGAACTGCGGCGCTGCTCGGGCTGGCCGGCGGAGTGCTGCTCGGCGCGGCGGCCGCCGCCGACTACGCGCGGCCGGCCGCCGAGCAGACCCATCTGGGACGCTTCGTGGGCGGCCTGCTGCACGGCGGAACCAGCGGTACGGCGCTGCGCCGTCACCTGGAGTCGGCGGCCCACTCGGTGGTCACCAGCCCTTTCAATCTGCTGCTGCCGATGGCAGTGACCCTTGCGGTGGCGATCGCCCGCGGCGGCTGGCGCCCGCAGCGGCGAGCGGTCGCCGCGGTACCCGGGTTAGTCGACGGCCTGTTGGCGGCCGGCGTCGCGACGATCCTCGGCGGGCTGCTCAACGACTCCGGCATTGCCGTGCCCGGGATCGCGGCCTGCCTGCTGTTCCCACTGATGCTCGCGGTCGCCGCCGGCGGCCAAGGAAATGCCGGTGTCGACAAGCTGGGCAGTGAGGTGAGCGACGCGGCCGCGGACAGCGCCACCAGCGCGGCCCGACCCCGGCCACGACTGCGCGGCGCGCAGCAGGCGATCGGACCGGCGAGATACCAGACGTAGGTCACCGGACCGAGCACCGCTGCGGCCAGTTGGCCCAGGCCGGCGGTGACCATCGGATCGCGCCGCCGGGCGGTGGCCAGCAGGGCCGCGACGATCGCGCCGGCAATGCCGAGGCCGAGCAGCCGGCAGGCGGTCAGGGTGCCGGCCGGGGGCAGGCCGAACAGCCGGGAAAGTAGGCCGGCCAGCAGCGACGTGGGAGCCGACTCGGTGCGGCCCCGTCCGGGCGTGCTGAGGGCCCGCAGCCAGCCGACACCGTCCGGTACCAGCGCCGCGCAGGCCAGCGCGGTGAGGGCAGTGACCCCCACCGCCCGGCCTACCGCTTCAAGCCGAGCGGCCCGGCCGGTCGGCAGTACAGCGCAGACCAGCAGGACCGCCACCGCGATCAGCGCCGGCGCCTTCACCGAGGCGGCGGCGGTGACGACCACGAGCCCGGCGTACGGGCGGCCGCGGGCGGCCAGCAGCAGCCCGGCGACCACCAGCCCGACCATCAGGGCATCCAGGTGCGCCCCGCCGATCAGGTGCAGCAAGACGATCGGGTTCAGCGCGACCACGGCGAGCACAATCGGTCGGCGAGGCTCCGCGGTGAGCCGTACGCAGCAGTACAACGCCAGCACCACGCCGGCCACCGCCACCACCCGCAGCAGCACCACTCCGGCCACAATGGAACCGGACCCGACCTCCGCCGCCAGCCGCGACGCAGCCAGCCCCAGCGGGCCGTACGGCGACGGCACCGCGCGCCACCGCTCGTCTACTGCCGCCACGATCGGTGCGGAGCCCAGCGCGGAGACGCCCACCCGGTAGGGGTCCAGGCCCCGCCGCAGCAACTCCCCCTGCGCCAGATAGCTGTAGACGTCGGCCGAGAGGACCGGGGGGCCGAGCGCGAGCGGAACTGCCCAGATCCCGGCCAGCCACGCGATGGACCGGGACGAGAGCAAGCCCTGCATCGCCCAGCGCAGGACGATCAGCCAGGCGAGTACCAGCACCACCGCACCGACCCAGGCGATCACCGGCCCGAGGCGGCGGAGAGTGTCCGGTAGCGCGTGCACGTCGGCGATCGGCCAGCGCACCGGCGAGGTATCGGCCCGCTCCGCCGGCGGTTGGCCGCCGAGTACCACAGCGGTCATGGCAAGCAGTCCGAGAACCGCCAGAAGGCCGCGCATCCCGAGCGGCAGGACAGGCCGTTCGCGCGTCGACACGGCTCCCGTCACGGTATGTCGCCGTCGGCATGACATCCTGCCAGAGTGGCGGCTTCTGCGTACGTATCTCCAGA
>JBDUDX010000208.1:0-7013 GCA_040002735.1 Frankiaceae bacterium
CGCCCGGAAGCGGCTTCCAGTTTGAGGTACGGGCGGCCGCCAGTGCTGCCCAGCCAGGGGCCGGCAGGGGATAGCCGGCCGCAGGTCTAGCGGAAGTTTCCTGCCTAGCTGATTGATCGGCGTGTTTCCCGTGTTGCTGCAGGGGTTTCAGGCCTAGAAGGTGTATTACCTAGATATGCCGTCGATCGTGGGGAAGCGTCAGGGGAATCAGACGTACTACTACCTGGTCGAGTCGGCGCGGGTGGACGGCAAACCGCGGATCGTGTCCCAGCAGTACCTGGGTAGCGCGGTGGAGGTGATGGCCAAGCTGGCCGGCGGGGCGGGTGGTGAGCCGGTACGGACCCAGCACAGGAGCTTCGGTGATCTGGCCGCGGTGTGGTCGGTGCTGGAACGCCTGGACGTGGCCGGGGTGATCGACGCGGTGGTCCCGCGGCGCAGTGATGCGGCGGCCTCGGTGGGGACCTACATCGCGTTGGCCACAGCAAACCGGATCGTGGATCCGTGCTCGAAGCTGGCGTTCGCGGACTGGTGGGACACCACCGCCGGTCCGCGGTGGCTGAAGCTGCGCGGCGGCGTGCTCGACCACCGCCAGTTCTGGAAGGCGATGGACCGCCTCGACGCACCCGACCTGGCCGTGATCGAGACCGCGCTGGGTGCCCGGATGGTCGCCGAGTTCGGGCTGGATCTGTCCGGGCTGGTGCTGGACATGACCAACTTCGCCACCTACATCGACTCGACGAATGAAAAGGCACCGATAGCGCAGCGGGGCAAGGCCAAGCAGAAACGCACCGACCTGCGCCTGGTCGGGCTGGCGTTGGTCGTGACCCGCGACGGCGGTGTCCCGTTGCTGTCCCACGCCTACGCCGGGGACCGCCCGGATGTCACCCAATTCGGCACCGTCATCACCGAGTTGGTGGACCGCTACCGCGAACTCGCTGGTGGGGTGGAATCGCTGACCGTGGTCTATGACGCCGGGCAGAACTCCGCCGACAACCACGCCCTGGTCGAAGACAGCACCATGGGCTTCATCGGGTCGCTGCCCCCGTCCCAGCACCCCGACCTGCTCGCCATCCCCGCGTCCCGGTATCAGGTCGTGGACGCGCAGCGCTACCCCGGCCTGACCTGCGTCGACACCCGGGTCACCGCGCTCGGGGTGAACCGCCGCGCGGTCCTCACCCACTCACCGACCCTGCACGCCGCCCAGTCCCGCGGCCTCGATCAGACCCTGGCCAAAACCCGCCGCAAACTCATCGACCTGCAAGCAGTCCTGGCCCGCGGGGCCACCCGCCGCGACCCGGCCGCCGTGCAAGCCGAGATCGACAGGATCACCAAACCCCGCTGGGTCCGCCAGGTCATCACCACCACCCTCACCGGGGACACCCCCGCCGAACTACAGCTCACCTTTCGCCTCGACGCCCGCGCCCGCGCCAAACTGGAGAAGACCCAGTTCGGCAAGCGGATCCTGTTCACCAACCACGACGACTGGACCACCGCCGACGTTGTGGCCGGCTACCGCTCCCAGTCCGAGGTCGAAGCCGGGTTCCGGCAGATGAAAGACCCCCACGTCGTGTCCTTCGGCCCGATGCGCCACTGGACCGACTCCAAAATCCGGGTGCACGTCTTCTACTGCGTCCTGGCCCTGAGCATCGCCCACCTGATGCGCCGCGAAGCCGACCAAGCCGGACTGCACCTGTCCGTGCGCGAACTACTCAACATCCTGGGCGGGATCGGTGAGACGGTGCTGCTCCACCACGACGGCGGCAAGGGCCGCCCCCGCGCCCAACGCATCCTCACCGACATGGACCCCACCCAGCAGCGACTGGCCGACCTGTTCGGCATCGACCGCTACGCCCCCACCCGCTGACCACCAGAACAGACCACTTAGGTAATACAGCGACCCATCCAGACACCCCCGCTACACATGAGGAAAGCCCCAAACGATCATGATAGGCAGGAAACTTCCGCTAGCGATCGCCGCCGCAGCGGTCGGGCTCGATGGCAAAGAAGGCGAGATCTTCCGCAGAGTTATCGGCTGGAGCTTGGCATTCCTCGCCTTCATCTGCCTGATGGTGTACCTGCAGTCCACCTCGGTGCTGAGCTGGATGGTGCCCTGACCGGTAACTTGCCGGCGGTCAGCAGACCGAAACACTGACGAGCCCGGAGGCAAATGCCGGCTCGAGTACGGCCCACGGTGGACATCCAGGGAGCGCGGAGGTGGGGCATGCGAGTTGTCTGCGCGTTCTCGTTGGCGGTGTGCTGCCTGCTGACCATCGTCGGCGTCGTGGCGTTACCGTTGGCGGCGCTTCTCGTGTGGGGCTTCTTGGGCACGTTCGCCGGGTCGGTCGTCTGGTCAACGTTGCGGAGCCGATCTGACGGCAGCGATCAGCGTGGCGAGCGGCAGATATCAGGCCGTCACCGCCGCGGCCGCTGGCACCGTCGTCTCCTGTTTGGTGATAGTAGGGCTCGTCGCCGTTTTCGGTACGGCCGTCGGCCCACTACTGCTGCTTTGCCTTCTCGGGTGCGCAGTGCGGCTCGCGCGTCAGTTACGTGAGCGGTTCGGTGTGCTGCTTAACCGCAACGGCTTCACGGCTACCCGGAGCACGGCTGCAACCGTCGTCGAGCACCAAATGGTGACGCTCAACGAGCTGCCCACGGAGGCGTTGTGCCGGGCGTGGCGTATAAGATATTCCAGGTTACAGCAGGCCACCGCGCTGCCGGTCAGAGAGCAGCTTGTGCTGGAGCGCGAGCGGATGCTGGATGAACTGCAACGCAGGGATCAGGAAGGGTTCGCCCGATGGCTGGACAGCGGGGCTCGAGCTGGCGGCGACCCCAGCCGCTATCTCGCCTCCGACAGAAGGTGAAGTCAACTCGGAGGGCCGCCCGGTTGGTGCAAGACCGGACGGGAGGTTTCTCGCCAGCGATCTACCAGGCCCCATGCCCGGCCCAATGCCGCGCCGCCGGCGTGAAGGGCAACCTGGAGGTGGGTGGCCGTGCTGGCCCGGTAGGCCGCCGCGATCGGTCATCACCGGCCCTACCCCGGCTGTCGTTCTCGACGTGCGGCTCCCGACGATCCCGTCCTGCGGCGGGCGGCTGCCAAGCGCCCTGGCTTCCCCGTACCTGATGCGAACTCCGGCTTCGCGAGCGGGCTGGCAGGGATGGCGGCTATCTGTTCACGCTGGCCTCTTTCCTGGAGGGGCCGCGCCGACCTGTGGAGGGCCGCGTCGCCGACAACGTCGGCGAGCCACCCCAGCCGCTGTACCGCCTGCGAGGCGCAGGCTGCTCATGCTGAGTATCAGCCAGCCCGGGCCCGCCGCGTGCAACGCTGCGCCCTGTGAGCTACTCACAGCTCATGCCGGGTATTTCCGTTGATTCCGCTACGGAGCCACCCTTGTGACCACAACGAGTCCGCCGCAGGCCCCCGGTATCGACCCGCTTCCCGTTCCGCCCCTTCCATCGAGGGGGTTCTCCCGACGCCAGGTGTTGAAGGGTGTTGGGGTCGGGGGCGCCGTGGTGGTTGTCGCCGGTATCGGGGCGGGCAGCTACCGGGTGTTCGACAGCGCCGTTCTGGACCCGGGCAGCAGGCGGGCGTACGACCGGCGGCAGCGCTGGCGTGGCATCCCGGGCCCGCTCGGCGCGGTGGCGGCCGCGGTTCTGGCAGCGAATCCGCACAACACCCAGCCGTGGGTCTTCCACGTCACGGACCGTGCTATCGAGGTCTACCTGGACGCGGTACGGAACATCGGCACCGTCGATCCCGTACCGGCGTGAGCAGCACGTGGGTCTGGGGTGCGCGCTGGAGAACCTCGCGCTGGCCTGCCGGGCCCGCGGCTTGCAGCCGACGATCGGACTGCTGCCGGACGGCCCCAGCGGCTCCCGGGTGGCCCATGTCGCCCTCACCCCGGCCGGGCGGCGGGGAAGCCCGCTCTACGATGCGATCGGACGGCGGCACACCAACCGGGGCCCGTACAGCCGCCGGCCTGTGGCCGCCGGCATCGTGACGGCGTTGGTGGATACCGGTGGGCTCCCCGGGGTGACTGTCCACTGGGTCACCGACCCCGCCAAGATGGCCGCGCTCGGGCGGCTCCTGATCGCCGCCGCCGCCGCGGTCACCCACGACGAGCAGCAGTCACGGGACAGCTTCGCCTGGTTCCGGGGCAACAACGATGCCGTGCAGCGGCACCGGGACGGCCGCACGCTGGACGCGCAGGGTATGAGCCCGCTGGTCCTGAGCATCGCCAAACTCCTACTGGCCTCCTCCCGCAGCGCCGGTGACAAGTTCTGGGTCGACCAAACCCGCACCGTGCAGACCAGGACGGCGGCCGCCTACGGCATCCTCACCGCCGCCGACCCGGAAGACCGCGCGACGCAGCTCCTCGCCGGTCGGCTCCTCCAACGCGTCCACCTGACCGCCACCTCCCGCGGCGTCGCGCTGCAACGCATGAACCAGATCACCGAACGCATCGACCGGGAACAGGTCACCGGAGCGCCGGCCACGTTCGGCCCCCGGTTCGCCGGGTTCCTCCCGCCGGACGCGCACCCGCTAGCCGCGTTCCGCGTCGGCTACCCAACCCGAGATGCCCGGCGTAGCCCGCGCCGGCCCGTCACGGCCGTGACCCGGTGAGCTCCGCGACTTCTCACTGGCGGCATCGTGCCGCAGCCCGACTCGGCGTGGTCGGCGCCGTTCTCGGCGTCCTGGCCGGGGTTATCCAGGCAGCGGTGGGCTCCCGCATCCCGTACTGGACGTCCCAATGTTGCACTAACTATTGACCACGCCATGCGACCGGCGCGACACTCCAGCGCAACAACATCGTGCCGGACAGGTGTGGGCCGCGTCCCATGTCATCCGTACGCCGGGAGGCGACAGTGGGCTCAGCGGTACGCATGAACCGGCGATTCGGGGCGGCCGCCATGGCAGGTGCACTGCTCACCAGCGGTTGCGCCGGAGGGTGGGGCGGCGGGTCCGGCGGTGGTGGCGGCAACAGCATCAACGTGCTGATGGTCAACAACCCGCAGATGGTCGACCTGCAGCAGCTCACCGCGAAGCACTTCACGGCCGAAACCGGCGTCAAGGTCAACTTCACGGTGCTGCCGGAGAACGACGTCCGGGACAAGATCAGCCAGGAGTTTTCCAGCCAGGCTGGGCAGTACGACGTTGCGACGCTGAGCAATTTCGAGATCCCGATCTACGCGCGAAGCAAGTGGATCGCGCCGCTCACCAGCTATCTCGCGAAGGACCCCGCCTTCAATCAGTCGGACATTTTGAAGTCCATGACGCTGTCCCTCAGCGGTGACGACGGCAAGATTTACGGCGAGCCGTTCTACGGCGAGTCCTCGTTTCTGATGTACCGCAAGGATGTACTGGCCAGCAAGGGCGTCATCATGCCGGCGAAGCCGACCTGGCAGCAGGTCGCCGACATCGCTGCGAAGGTCGACAACGCCCAGCCCGGGATGTCTGGCATCTGCCTGCGGGGCCAGCCTGGTTGGGGGCAGATCTTCGCGCCGCTGACCACCGTGGTGAACACCTTCGGTGGCACCTGGTTCACTGCCGACTGGAAAGCCCAGGTGAACGCGCCACCGTTCCAGCAGGCGACCCAGTTCTACGTGGACCTGGTGCGTTCCCATGGTGAAATCGGGGCCGCGCAGGCCGGCTTCACCGAGTGTCTCAACAACCTTGAGCAGGGCAAGTCAGCGATGTGGTACGACGCCACATCTGCCGCCGGTTCGCTGGAGTCGGCACAGTCGCCGGTCAAAGGGAAGATCGGGTACGCGCCCGCACCGGTGGTGAAGACGGCCAGCTCCGGTTGGCTCTACGCCTGGTCTTGGAGTATCCAGCAGGCCAGCAGCCGCAAGGACAACGCCTGGAAGTTCATCTCCTGGGCGTCGAGCAAAGCCTACGAGCAGCTGGTCGGCTCCGCCCTCGGCTGGTCCAGGGTGCCGTCGGGCAAGCGGGCTTCCACGTATCAAAACAAGGACTACCTGAAGGAGGCGGCTTCCTTCGCCGAGCCGACCCGCAAGGCGATCGAGGCGGCCGACCCCCGGAATCCTGGAGTTCAGCAGCGCCCGGCGATCGGAATCCAATTCGTCGACATCCCAGAATTTCCCGATCTCGGCACCCAGGTATCTCAGGACGTCAGCTCGGCGATCGCCGGGAAGAAGAGCGTGTCTGCCGCTCTAAACCGTGGCCAGCAGCTCGCCGACGACGTGGCCGAGCGCTACCGCGCCCGTTCCCAGTGACGGGCTCCGCACATCCGACAGGACAGGAGGTGGCGTTGTGAGCGTCGCCCTCGACAGCCCGTCCCCCAGTCGGCGAGTGGAGCCGACCCGGTCCCAAAGCGCGCTGCGGCGCTCCTCGGACTGGGCGCGGCGGGCTCCGCTGCTGCCCGCGTTGATCTTCACCATCGTGGTGACTCAGCTGCCGTTCTTGGTCACGCTGGTGATCTCCTTCATGAACTGGAACGCGTACTACCCGAATGACCGGGGCTTCGCCGGGCTGGCGAACTTCCGCCGGGTGTTCACCGACGTCGCCATGCGCAGTGCGGTCTTCACCACCATCCTGCTCACCGCCGCGGTGGTGCTCATCAGCCTCCTGCTGGGCATGGGCATCTCGCTGCTGCTGGACCGCACCTTTCTGGGCCGGAGCGCGGTTCGCACGATGATGATCACGCCGTTCTTGGTGGTGCCGGTCGCCGCCGCGTTGCTGTGGAAGCACGCCTTGTTCAACCCGGAGTATGGCCTGCTCAACGGCTCGCTCACCTGGCTGTGGCACCTGTTCGGTTCGAACAACCCGCCGCAGCCGGACTGGATCAGCAACAACCCGCTGATCGCCATCGAGGTGGCGCTGATCTGGCAGTGGACGCCGTTCATGATGCTGATCCTGCTGGCCGGGCTGCAGAGCCGCCCGCTGGACGTGATCGAGGCCGCCCGGGTCGACGGCGCGAGCACCTGGCAGATCTTCCGGTACATGACGTTCCCGCACCTGCGGCAGTACCTGGAACTCGGCGGCCTGCTCGGCT
>JBDUDX010000209.1:0-4483 GCA_040002735.1 Frankiaceae bacterium
CGGCGAACTCCGGCGGGATGCCGGCCTCCCGGGCCGTGGCCGGATCCGCCGTACCCGATGGCGGCACGTCGTCGTCGTACGGCGCGGTCACCGTCCACACCGCCGCGAAGATCACGAAGCGGGAGACCAGGTTGATCCACACCAGCGCGCCGATCACTACGCCCAGTGCCCCGTACGTCGCGGTCGCGTTGGACGTGGTGCGGGCGATGTAGAAGGCGCCGATCAGCTTAAGGATCTCGAAGCCGACAGCGGCGAACACGCCCCCCTTGATCACCCGGCGCCAGGGGGTCTGCACCCGCGGCAGCCGGATGAACAGGTACAGGAAGATCACCACGTTCGCCGCCATGGCGATCGCGATGGTGACCAGCTTGGTGAGCACGCCTGAGCCGGGAACGCCGTCCAGCCCGAGCGTTTTGATCACGATCGAGGTGGCCGCGTTCCCGACTCCGGAAACCACCACCGAGGCGACCAGCGCCAACCCCAGTCCGGCGAGGATGACGAGGTCGTTCAGTTTGGAGGTGACGACGTTGCCGGCGTTGACGTTCTGGTGCCACACCGTACGAATCGCCGTCCGCAGGTTCGCCACCCAGCCCAGCCCGGAGTAGAGCAGCCCGAGCAACCCGACCAGCCCGACGGCCTTGCGAGAGTGGATCGCGCCGTTGATTACGTCCTTGCTCTGGCCGGGGAGGGCGTCACTGATCCCCTTGATCACCTTGGCGGTCAACTCCGGATGGCCGGAGAGCACGAAGCCCAGTACCGAGACCGTGAGCAGGAGCAACGGGAACAGGGAGAGAAAACTGAAGTAGGTCACCGCGGCCGCAAGCTGGCTGCCCTGGTCGGCCCCGTACCGCTGCCCGGCTTGGATCAGGTGGTCCAGCCACGGCGCCTTGGCCCGAATCCGGGCAAACGCGTCCGACGCCCGGGTCAGGAGGCTCACGTCAGCCCGTGTACCCCGCTGGAGCAAGGCTGATCACGTCCGGGGAAGAAATCCCACCGCGTTCTGCACCGTGGACAGCGTGCTGGCCGCCACCGCGCCGGCCTTCTCGCGGCCCTGGCGGAGTGCGGCATCGACGTAGCCCGGGTCAGCGAGGATCTCCCGGAGTCGCTGCTGCAGGGGCGCCAGGACGTCGACCACCACCTCGGCGAGGTCCTTCTTGAAGTCGCCGTAACCCCGGCCGGCGTAGTCCTGCTCCAGGTCGGCGATCGGACGACCGGCGAGGGCCGCGTAGATGGTGAGCAGGTTGGTGATCCCCGGTTTCGCGACCGGGTCGGCCGTGACCTCCCGGCCGGTGTCGGTAACCGCACTCTTGATCTTCTTGGCGACCACCTTGGGATCGTCCTGGAGGTAGATCGTGCCGGCCGGTGGCAGCGACTTGCTCATCTTGCGGGTCGGCTCTTGCAGATCCAGCACCCGGTTGCCGGGCTGGCCGACGTACGCCGCCGGCACGGTGAAGGTCGGCCCGAATCGGCTGTTGAAGCGCTGCGCCAGATCGCGGGTGAGTTCCAAATGCTGGCGCTGGTCATCACCGACCGGTACAAAATCGGCGTGGTACAGCAGGATGTCCGCGGCCTGCAGCACCGGATAGGTGAACAGGCCCACGCTCGCCGCGCCGAGCTCCCCCCGGGCGCTCTTCTCCTTGAACTGCGTCATTCGGCTGGCCTCGCCGTACCCGGTGAGGCAGCCGAGCACCCAGGCCAACTCCGCGTGCTCGGGCAACTGGCTCTGCACGAAAATGGTGCAGCGGTCCGGGTCCAGGCCGGCGGCGAGCAGTTCGGCGACGGTTTCCCGAGTCCGGCGGCGCAGCGTTGCCGGGTCGTGCGGCACGGTGATCGCGTGCATATTGGGGATGAAGTAGTACGCGTCGAATCCGTCCTGCATCGCCACCCAGCGGCGGATGGCGCCGAGGTAGTTGCCCAGGTGCGAACCGCTGCCGGTGGGCTGGATGCCGGACAGTACGCGCGGCCGGTCGGCGGGGGTATCCACGGGCTCCATTGTCCCGGTCACGAGTTTGTCCCGGTCACGAGTCCAGCGGGACGGAGCCGGTCCCGGCCGCGGCCGGTACTGCCGGCTGATCGCCAGCCGGCTGGTTGTCCGCTGGCTGGTTGTCCGCTGGCTGGTTGTCGGCGGGCTCGTCGTCGGCCGGTATCGGACTCACCCGGACCCGCGCGATTCGGCGGCCGTCCAGTTCGGTGACGGTCAGTCGACAGCCATCAGCCGAAACCACGTCGCCGACACCGGGAAGCCGGCCGAGCGTGCGCAGGATGTAACCCGCGGCCGTTTCGTACGGACCGTCCGGGAGCGTCCGGCCGGTCGCCTCCTCGAACTCGTCCAGGTTGAGGAGTCCGTCGACTTCGACATCTCCGCCGGAGAGCTGCTTGGCGGTGCTCCGGCTCGAGTCGTACTCGTCCTGGATGTCGCCGATCAGCTCCTCGATCAGGTCCTCCAGGGTGACGATGCCGGCCGTGCCGCCGTACTCGTCGACCACCACCGCGATGTGCTGCTCGGACCGGCGCAGGTCCGACATTGCGTCGAGCACCGTGCGACTGTCCGGCAGCATGCTGACCTGTCGCGCCAGCTGGCCCACCGTCACCGCGGCCGCGCCGGCGGCTGAGCGACTCAGGATGTCCCGCACATGCACGAAGCCGACAATCTGGTCATGACTCCCGCGTTCCACCGGGAACCGGGAGTGCGGTGAGGCCGCCACGACGTCGACCGCCTGGGTGAGCCGGAGCGAGGCATCGAGGAAGTCGACTTCGGTACGGGGGATCATCACCTCGCGGATCTGCCGCTTGCCGGCCTGGAAAACCTCGGCGATCAGCGTCCGTTCCTCCCGGCTGAGCGACTCGTGGGCCGCCACCATGTCCCGCAGCTCCTCCTGGGTGATCTCATCCCGCTTGGCACCGGGGTCGACCCCCAGCAGCCGGACGATCACGTCGGTGGACTTGGACAGCAGCCAGATGAAGGGTCGCAGCCCGGTGGCCACCCGATCGAGCGGCGGCCCCAAGCCCAGCGCGACGCCCTCCACCCGCTGCAGCGCCACCCGCTTGGGCACGAGCTCGCCGAACACGATGGCGAAGTAGCTGATGATCAGCGTGATCACGATAGTGGCCGCGACGTTGGCCAGGCTGGCAGGGAGTCCGCGGCCGACGAATACCCGGTCGAGCCGACTCGCCAGCGTGGCCTCGCCGAACGCGGCGGACATGAAGCCGGCCAGCGTCACGCCGATCTGCACCGTGGCCAGGAAGCGGTTGGGGTGCTGGCTCAGCCGGGCCACCCGAGCGGAACGGCCGCCCCGCTCGCTGAAAGCCCGTACCTGCCCCTCCCGAAGCGAGACCAGCGCCATCTCGGTGGCCGCGAACAGCGCCCCGGTCAGGATGAAAATCGCGACCAGGCCGATGCTGAGTAAGACCTGAGTCACGGTGTGCTGGTATCTCCGGGGCGGCGGGGGTTTTCGGCGGCGTACGCCACCCCCGAAGCTTACGTGGCGCACCCGACCGCCCCGGTGTCCGTGATCGTGGGCGAATTGTGTGCGGATATCCGTACCGGATTCGCCATGGATCATCGAGGGTCTGGCTGGGAGGTGTCCGGGGTTGTGGACGACCAGGAGCCTCGGTCAACAACCCTGCCCCGGTGCCTGGTGAGGTGCTGGTCGCTGAGGCAACCTGACCGGCATGGCGAGTACGCACGGCGCGATTCCTCCGGCAGGCGGCGTGTTGCTTGCCCGCCAGGACGACCTGCTGACCCGACGGCAGGCCCTGAACGCCGGTCTGAGCGCCGCGGCGATCCATCGACGGCTGGTAGCCGGCCGGTGGCAGGGCGTCCTGCCCGGGGTTCTGGCCGCCTTCACCGGCCAGTTGACCCCCCACCAGCGGTTACGCGCCGCGCTGCTGTACGCCGAAGCGGGCGGCCCGCACCTCGGCGGCGTCCGAGCGATGCTCGGCGGTGCGACTGCGGCGTCTCTGCATGGGCTCCGTCAGTAGCTTGTGGTCGTCCGTCGCACCACCCGGCTTCCCCGGGCGCAGCGGCGAAACGGTTGGCCGGTGGCTCCCGTTGAGGTCGCGGTGATGGACACCTGTCGGCGCTTGGCGGACCTCAACGGGGTACGCGCCCTGATCGCCGAGGCGGTACAGACCGGGCGAACGACGCCTGACCGGCTCACCACTGAACTCGCGGCCGGGGAGTCCGCGGGCGGCCGGCTGGCCCGACAGGCCTTGGCGGAGGTGGCGAGTGGCGCGCGGTCGGCACCGGAGGCGTTCATGCTGCGAGCGGTGGCGACAGCTCGGCTGCCGCAGCCGATCTGGAACACCGACCTGCTCACCCTGGACGGCCGTTGGTTGGCCCGGCCGGATGCCTGGTGGGTGAGCGCCAACACGGTGCTGGAGATCGACTCCCGCGAATGGCACCTGCTCCCGGCAGATTGGGAACGGACGATGCGCCGCCATGAGGCTCTGACGGCCTGCGGCCTGCTCGTCGTACACACCA
>JBDUDX010000210.1:0-7159 GCA_040002735.1 Frankiaceae bacterium
GCCGCGGCCGCGCTGGCAGCGGCGCGGCCGGCGAGCCGGTGGCGGATGGAGGTGAGCGACACGCCGAGCGGCGTGACGGTGGTCAACGACGCGTACAACGCCAACCCCGAATCGATGGCTGCCGCGTTGCGGGCGCTGATCGCCATCGCGCGTCCGGACGGGGCACCGGCCCGGCGCTGCTGGGCGGTCCTTGGCCTGATGGCCGAGCTCGGCGAGGCGGCGGCGAACGCGCACCGCGACGTCGGCTGCCTCGCCGGCAACCTCGGCGTCGACCGGGTGCTCGCCGCCGGGCAGGACGCCGCCGGAATCGCCAGCGCGGCGACGGCGGCCGGCGTCGAGGCATCCGCCGTGGCCGACGTGGCGGCCGCCGTTGCGGTGCTGCGCGCCGAGTTGCGGCCCGGTGACGTGGTCCTCACCAAGGCTTCCCGCGCCGCTGGCCTGGAGCGGGTCGCGGCCGCCGTGGCGGGGGAGCCGGCGTGAAACACGTCCTGGTCGCTGCGCTGGTGTCGCTGGTGCTGTCCCTGCTCGGCACGCCGGCGGCGATCCGGCTTTTCCGCGACATCGGATACGGGCAGCTGATCCGCGACGACGGCCCGACCAGCCATCACGTCAAGCGGGGCACGCCGACCATGGGCGGTACGGTGATCATCGCCGCCGCCGTGATCGGGTACGGGGCCGCGCACCTTTTCGACCCGTACGGCTTCACTGCGAGCGGTCTGCTCGTGCTGTTCCTGATGACCGGGCTCGGGTTGGTCGGATTCGCCGATGACTACATCAAGGTGCGCAAGCAGCGCAGCCTGGGCCTGTCCGCCCGGGCGAAGCTCGGCGGCCAGCTCGGCGTCGCGCTGGTCTTCGCCCTGCTCGCGTTGCGGTTTCCGAGCTCGGACGGGCTCACCCCCGGGTCCCGGCAGCTGTCCTTCCTGCGGGACTCCACGCTTACGGTCGGTTTCCTCGGCTTCCTGGTGCTCGCCTACGTCATCGTCTCGGCCGCGTCCAACGGAGTGAACCTCACCGACGGTCTCGACGGGTTGGCCACCGGCACGTCGGTGATGGTGTTCGGCGCGTACGTGGTGGTCTGCTTCTGGGAGTTCGGCAACTCCTGCGCGGTGAACGCGACGAACTGCTATTCGGTACGCGACCCGTTGGACCTCGCCATCCTGGCTGCGGCCGCGATGGGCTCCTGCTTCGGCTTTCTGTGGTGGAACGCCCCACCGGCGCGGATCTTCATGGGGGACACCGGCTCCCTCGGCCTCGGTGGCGCGCTCGCCGGGCTGGCGATCTGCTCGCGTACCGAGCTGCTGCTGGTCCTGCTCGGCGGCCTGTTCGTGGTGATCACCCTGTCGGTGATCATCCAGGTGGCGGTGTTCAAGATCTCCCACCGGCGAATCTTCAAGATGGCCCCGCTGCAGCATCATTTCGAACTCTCCGGCTGGGCGGAGGTGACGATCGTCATCCGGTTCTGGATCATCGCCGGGCTGGCGGTCGCTTTCGGGCTCGGCCTGTTCTACGCCGACTTCGTCGCCCGCGGCAGCCTGCCGTGACCCCGTCGCCCGGGCGGGATCGGACCTGGACCGGTCGGCGGATCTGCGTGACCGGCCTCGGGCTCTCCGGCGCGGCCGCCGCCCGGGCGTTGCTCGGGTTCGGCGCGGCGGTCACCGTGGTGGACGCCGCTCGCACCGACGCGGCGGACGCTCGGGCGGCGGAGTTACGTTCGCTCGGCGCCCGGGTGCTGCTCGGGCCGGACCAGGTGACCACGACGCCGGCCGGCACCGAGCTGGTGGTGACCTCGCCCGGCTGGCGGCCGGATCAGCCGCTCCTCGTGCGCGCCGCCGCGGCAGGTATTCCGGTGTGGGGTGAGGTGGAACTGGCCTGGCGGCTGCGGCCTCTCGGCGCGGCGCCGTGGCTGGCGGTCACGGGTACCAACGGCAAGACGACCACCGTCCGGATGCTCGCGGCGATCCTGGCCGCCGCCGGGCGGCGCACGATCGCGGCCGGGAACGTCGGCGTACCGCTGGTGGACGCGGTGCTCGCCGAGCCGCCGTACGACGTGCTGGCCGTGGAACTCTCCAGCTTCCAGCTGCACTGGACCCGCTCGGTACGGCCGTTGGCGGCCGCCATCCTCAACGTCGCCGACGACCATCGGGACTGGCACGGCTCGTTCGAGGCCTACGCCGCGGCCAAGCAGCGGATCTGGGGCGAGCCGGCCGACGCGGACCGCGTACGGGTCGGGATCGGCAACGCCGACGACGCGGTCACCGCCACGCTGCTGAACGCGAGCCCCGCCGGGCGGGCGGTGTCCTTCACGCTCAGCGAACCGGCCGTGGGGCAGCTGGGTGTGGTCGGTGGCGTACTGCTCGACCGCGGCTTCACCGACACCGGCCGGCCGGCCGAACCGGAGTCCGGCACCGTGCTGGCGTCCGTGCCCGACGTCCGACCGCCCGGACCCCACAACGTGGCCAACGCGCTCGCCGCGGCCGCGCTGGCCCGGGCGTACGGCGTACCGGCGTCCGCGGTCCGCGACGGCCTGCGCGCCGTGGTTCCGGACGGCCACCGCAACGCGTTGGTGGCCGTGGCCGACGGTGTCACGTACGTAGATGACTCGAAGGCGACCAATCCACACGCGGCGATGGCCAGCTTGGCCGGCTACCAGCCGGTGGTCTGGATCGCCGGCGGGCTGCTCAAGGATGCTGACGTCGAACAGCTCGTTTCCGCGTCTGCTCCCCGGCTCCGTGCCGTGGTGCTCATCGGCCGGGATAAGGAGCCCTTTCGCGCAGCGCTGGCCCGACACGCGCCTCAGCTGACGGTCGTGGAGGCTCCCGTCCCGGAGACTGGGGCGGTGCCCGGAGCCCAGGTGATGACCGCAGCCGTCGCGGCCGCGGCGGCCCTGGCCCGACCGGGAGACACGGTGCTGCTGGCACCGGCGGCGGCCTCGATGGATCAGTTCCGGGACTACGCCGACCGGGGCGATGCCTTTGCGGCCGCTGTGCGCGGGTTGACCCCCGGGGGCGGCGGGTGAGCCAGCGAGGTGGCGTTGCGACCGCTCCGGCGGCCCGGTCGGCGGACGTCCAGGCGGTCCGGCAGCCACTGTTGGAGCGCCCGCTCACCTCGTACTATCTGGTGCTCGGCAGCGCGGCACTGCTCACCACCATCGGCCTGGTGATGGTGCTCTCCGCCTCCAGCGTGACGGCATACGTGCGGACCGGCTCCTCGTACTACTACTTCGTCCGCCAGAGCATCGGTGTGCTGCTCGGGCTGCCGGCGATGTGGATCGCGATGCGGCTGCCGGTCCGGGTGTACCGGTGGCTCGGATACCCCTTGCTGCTGTTCTCGGTGGCGCTGCTGCTCCTCGTCCCCTTCGTCGGCTCCTCGGCGTACGGCGCCAAGCGGTGGCTGGACCTCGGCGTGATCCAGATTCAGCCGAGTGAACCGGCGAAGCTGGCCCTGGTCCTGTTCGGTGCGGACCTGTTGTGCCGGAAGGAGCGGCTGCTCGACCAGTGGCGCCACTTACTGGTGCCGCTGCTTCCGGTGTTCACCGTGCTGGCCGCGTTGGTGATGCTGCAGCCGGACATGGGCACCACGATCGTGCTGCTGGCGATCACCTTGAGCCTGCTCTGGATCATCGGCGCGCCCGGTCGGCTCTTTGGGGTCCTCAGCATCGCTGCGGCGTCGCTGATGGCCGTCATGATCGTGGTCGAGCCGTACCGGCTCCGCCGGTTTGCCGGCTTCTGGAACCCGTGGGCCGATCAGTTGCACAGCGGATACCAGGCCGCCCAGGGCATGCTCACCCTCGCTTCCGGTGGCTGGTGGGGGCTGGGCCTGGGCGCCAGCCGGCAGAAGTGGTCGTACCTGCCGAACCAGTACACCGACTACATCTTCGCGATCATCGGGGAGGAGCTGGGCCTGATCGGCACCATCGCCGTGGTCGGGCTCTTCGGGGCCCTCGGGTTCGCCGGCATCCGGATCGCCCGGCGCAGCCGGGACCCGTTCTGCCAGCTGGCCGCCGGGGCGGTCACCTGCTGGCTGCTCGCCCAGGCGCTGGTGAACATCGGCGCGGTGGTGGGACTGCTCCCGATCACCGGGATTCCGCTGCCGCTGGTGTCCTACGGGGGATCCGCGCTGATCCCCAGCATGTTCGCCGTCGGCATGCTCGCAGCCTTCGCGCGTCGCGAGCCGGGCGCGGCGGCCGCGCTGGCCGCCCGCGGGCCGTCCCCGTTCGCCCGGGTGCTGCCCGGCCCGCTGCGGGGAGCGACCGGCCGCTTCCGGCGCGGCGGCGGGGCACGGGACGGCCGATCGGCAACAGCGAGGCGTTCCCGGCGCCGGCAGTCCAGCCGGAGGCATTGAGCAGTGCATGTCGTCCTGGCCGGTGGCGGTACCGCCGGCCACATCGAACCCGCGCTCGCCGCCGCGGACGCGTTGCGCCGCCTGGAACCCGGAATCGGGATCACCGCCCTGGGTACCGAGCGGGGTCTGGAGACCCGGCTGGTACCGGCCCGCGGCTACCCGCTTGAGCTGGTACCGGCGGTGCCGCTGCCGCGTCGGCTCAGTGTGGATCTGCTCACCGTGCCGGGGCGGCTCGCCGGCGCGGTGGCCGCCGTCGACCGGGTGCTCACCGCGACCTCCGCGGACGTACTGCTTGGGTTCGGCGGCTATGTGGCGGTACCCGGCTACCTCGCTGCCTGGCGCCGCCGGGTACCGATCGTCGTGCACGAGGCGAACGCCCGGCCGGGCCTCGCCAACCGGCTCGGTGCCCGGCTGACCCGCCACGTGGCGGCCGCCACCAGCGACTGCCCGCTACCACACGCCCGATACGTCGGTATCCCGCTGCGGCTGGCGGTCGCGACGCTGGACCGAGCAGCCCGCCGCCATGAGGCGGCCGCGTTCTTCGGACTCGACCCCGACCGGCCGACGCTGCTGGTCACCGGCGGCTCCCAAGGGGCGCAACGGCTGAACGCGGCGATGGTCGGCGCCGCGCTGGAACTGCTGACGGCCGGGGTCCAGGTACTGCACGTCGCCGGCCCGGCGCAAGCTCCCGGGGTCGGTGCAGCCCTGGCGGGCCGGTCGATGGGGGTCGCCGACTCGGGGTACGTCCTGCTTCCGTACACCGACCGGATGGACCTGGCCTACGCCGCGGCGGACCTGGTGCTGTGCCGAGCCGGGGCCATGACCTGCGCCGAGGTGGCCGCGGTCGGCCTGCCGGCGGTGTTCGTACCGCTGCCCATCGGCAACGGGGAGCAGCGGCTCAACGCCGCCCCGCTGGTCGCCGCCGGCGGCGCGCTGGTCGTGGACAATGAAAGCTTGGACGCTGGTTGGATTGCTGCCCACCTGATTCCGCTATTACTCGACGTACCGCGGCGCGCGGCGATGAGTCGGGCCGGGGAGGCTCTGGGTCGTCGCGACGCGGACGTCGTGCTTGCCCGGATGGTGCTCGACGCTGCCCGCTCCGGAGGTCCGGTGTGATCGAAAGTACCGGTGCCACGGCCGCACCTGAGCAGCTCGGCGCGGTGCATTTCATCGGTATCGGCGGAGCCGGCATGTCCGGCATCGCCCGGATCCTGCTCGCTCGGGGAGTGCGGGTCTCCGGCAGTGACGCCAAGGACTCCCGCGCGCTGGCCGCCCTCGCCGCC
This sequence comes from Frankiaceae bacterium, assembly GCA_040002735.1. Classification (GTDB taxonomy): domain Bacteria; phylum Actinomycetota; class Actinomycetes; order JADGOV01; family JADGOV01; genus JADGOV01. The sequence continues at coordinate 5,625 of JBDUDX010000210.1, forward strand.
CTCGGGGCGCACGTTGCGGTGGGCCATGAGGCCGGACACCTCGACGGGGTGGACAGCGTGGTGGTCTCCACCGCCATTCGGGAGAGCAACCCCGAGTTGGCCGAAGCGCGCCGCCGCGGCCTGCCTATTCTCCCTCGGGCGGCCGCTCTTGCCTCGGTGATGAGCGGCCTGCGCAGCGTTGCCGTGGCCGGTACGCACGGCAAGACGACGACCACGTCCATGCTGACGGTCGCGCTGCAGCGCTGCGGTCAGGATCCCTCGTTCGCCATCGGCGGAGACCTCGGCGAACCCGGGTCCAACGCCCATGCCGGCAGCGGGCCGCATTTCATCGCCGAAGCCGACGAGAGCGACGGCTCCTTTCTCCTGCTCTCCCCGTACGCGGCCGTGGTCACCAACGTCGAAGTGGATCACTTGGACCACTACGCCGACCTCGGCGAGGTGGAGGCCGCGTTTCATGCCTTCGTTCACCGGATCGCGCCCGACGGTTTTCTGGTGGCCTGCGCCGATGATCCCGGTTCCGCCCGGCTCGCGGCGGATGCGGCGGCCGACGGCCGCGATGTCCGCCGGTACGGCAGCGCTCCGGACGCCGATCTCCGGCTGGACGACGTCACGTTGGTCGGCAGCTCGGCCGCGTACAGCGCCAGTTGGCGGGGCACCGCCCTGGGCAAGGTCCAGCTCGCCGTGCCCGGCCGGCACAACGCCCTCAACTCCGCGGCCGCGCTGACCGCCGGCCTTGGTCTGGGCCTCCCTTTCGAACTACTCGTCGCCGGCCTCGCGAACTTCACCGGGGCCCGGCGCAGGTTCGAACTCAAAGGCACCGCAGCCGGGGTCCGCGTGATCGACGACTATGCGCATCACCCCACCGAGGTAGCGGCCGCCTTACGAGCGGCCCGACAAGTGGCTACCGGCGGGCGAGTGATCGCGGTGTTCCAACCCCACCGCTACAGCCGTACCGCCGGCTTCTCCGACGCCTTCGGGGCCGCGCTCGCCGCGGCGGACGAGGTGGTGGTGATGGAGGTGTACTCGGCCGGGGAGGACCCCATTCCCGGGGTGAGCGGCGCCACCGTCGCGCATGCGGTTCCGTTGCCCCCGGACCGGGTGGCCTTCGAAGCGTCCTGGCTGGCCGTCGCCGAGAAGGTCGCCGCCCTGGCCCGACCGGGCGACGTGATTCTCACCATGGGAGCCGGCGACGTCACCATGCTGGGCGCGGAGATCGTGCAGGCGTTGGAGCAGTCCGGGTGAGCAGCCACCGGCACGGCGTGGCGACGGCCGAACGCGGCAGCGGCCTGCCAGGGTCGATCCTGTGGGTCTGGTGAAGAAACCCGTCCGGGTGTGGTCCTGGCTGCCGAGGCGTACCGGGCACCGGCGCCGTGGCCGGCGCCGTGCGGCGCTGTTGGTGGTGCTCGTGGTCCTGCTGACCGCCGGCCTGACCGGGTACGGGCTCTACGGTTCGCCGCTGCTGCGGGCGGAGAAGGTCAGCGTGACCGGTGCGCAGCGGCTTCCCGCAGGCACCATCCGCGGCGCCGCTGCCGTAC
>JBDUDX010000211.1:0-5628 GCA_040002735.1 Frankiaceae bacterium
CGTGCAGCGTCGCGGGAAGATGCACAACCCGGTGACCGGCTCCGGCGGCATGCTCGTCGGCACCGTCGCCGAGGTCGGGCCGGCCTCGCCGCTCGGGCTGTCGGTGGGAGACCGAGTCGCGACGCTGGTGTCGCTTACCCTGACCCCACTGCAGATCACCGATGACCTCGCCGGCTGGGACGGCAATTCGGAGCAGGTGCCTGCCGCCGGGCACGCCATCCTCTTCGGCCGTTCCGTCGCCGCGGTGCTGCCGCCCGACCTGCCGGTACCGCTGTCGCTCGCGGTGATGGACGTCTGCGGCGCGCCGGCGCTCACCGCTCGGGTCGTCGCCTCCTACGACGCCCCGCGGGTCGCCGTCATCGGCGGCGCCGGCAAGTCCGGATCCCTGTCCCTGGTCGCCGCCCGCCGGGCCGGCGCCGCCTCGACCGTCGCCGTCGTGCCGGTGGCTGCCGAAGCCGAAGCGCTGCGAGCCGCCGGCATCGCGGATGACGTGGTTCTCGCCGACGCCCGGGATCCCGTCGCGCTGTCCGCCGCGATCGGCGAGCCGGCGGACGTGACGGTGGTCTGCGTGGACGTACCGAACTGTGAAGGCGGGGCGATCCTCGCCACCGCCGAACAAGGAACTGTCATCTTCTTCTCCATGGCCACCTCGTTCTCCGCCGCCGCGCTCGGCGCCGAAGGGCTCGCTGCCGATGTCACCTTGTTGGTCGGCAATGGCTACGTGCCGGGCCACGCCGCGTTCGCCCTGGAGTTGCTGCGTACCGAGCCGGGAGTACGCCGGTTGTTCGAGCAGCGGGTGGCCGGGTGAGCACGCTGTACCGCGGCGGTCCTATCTACGCCGAGGGCAACCCCACCGCGCTGCTCGTCGACCGAAACACGATCTCCTGGCTCGGTTCCGAGGTCGACGCCCCGGCAGCCGAAACGGTGGTCGATGTGAACGGCGGCTGGCTCGCGCCGGCATTCGTCGATGCCCACGTGCACGCCACTTCCTCTGGCCTGGCGCTGACCGGGCTGGACCTCGGCGACGCACCGTCCCTGGTCGAGGCGATGGCCCGCCTGGAACTGCACGCCCGGCACGGACGCGGTGCGCCGATCCTCGGCGCCGGCTGGGATGAGACCCGATGGCCGGAACGGCGGGCACCGACCCGGGTGGAATTGGACCGGGCGTCCTACGGCGGCCTGGTGTACCTGCCCCGAATCGATATGCACAGCGCCGTGGTGTCCTCCGCGCTGCTCGCCGCCGTCCCGGGCGTTGCCTCGCTGGCCGGTTTCCGGCCGGACGGATTGGTCACCCTGGACGCGCACCATGCCTGCCGGCAGGCGGCCCGGCAACTCCTGACCCCGCGGCAGCGGCAGGTCGCACAGTCGGCCACCCTAGCCCGTGCCGCCGCGCACGGCATCGGGTGCCTGCACGAGATGGCGGGTCCGGACGTCTCCAGCGAAGCCGACCTTCGCGGGCTACTAGATCTCGCCGCCGCGGATCCGGCGCCGGAGGTGATCGGCTATTGGGCCGACCTCGGCGACGTCGAAACCGCGGCCCGGCTCGGGCTGCGCGGTGGAGCCGGGGACCTCTTCGTCGACGGCACGATCGGCTCGCGGACCGCCGCGCTGCACGAGCCGTACGCGGACACGGATGGGCCCGGATCGCTGCGGTACGACGCCGAGGCAATCGCCGGCCACGTCATCGCGTGCGTCCAGGCCGGTCAACAGCCCGGATTCCACGTCATCGGCGACCGTGCGGTGGAGGCCGTTCTCGATGGTCTCGAGCTAGCCGCGGCTCGGGTCGGTACCGCCGAGCTGCGAGCCGCTCGCCCGCGCCTGGAGCATGTGGAGATGGCCGGCGCGGCGGCGGTGCAACGCCTGGCGGCGCTCGGTGGCGTGGCCAGCGTTCAGCCGGCGTTCGACGCGCTGTGGGGCGGCGAGCGAGGGATGTACGCGGCCCGCCTCGGCGCTGACCGCGCCCGGCCGATGAACCCGTTGGCCGCGTTCGCCGCGTTCGGCGTACCCCTCGCCTTAGGCTCCGACGCGCCGGTGACGCCGATCGATCCCTGGGGCGGCGTCCGCGCGGCGGTGCAGCACCGGACCGACGGCGCCGGCCTGCTCCCCACCGCGGCGTTCACCGCGGCCACGGCCGGCGGCTGGACGGTTGCCCGCGTCGACGGCGGGGGAGTTCTGCGAGTCGGCGCCAAGGCCACCTTCGCGGTGTGGGCGCTCGCCGGGACCCTGACGCCCGACGGCCTGCCCGACCTCACCGATCCGGACCCGGAATGCCAGCGCACCGTGGTCGCCGGCCGCACTATCTATTCGGCCACACCGGACGCACCCGAGGAGCTCGCATCGTGTCAGCCGTAACTCCCACCGGAAAGCTGGGCCTCGACCCGCAACTGATCGCCACCGCCCGCCGCCTCGCCGAGCGAGCCGCCCAGCCGGTGATCGAGATGGCCCGGACGCACAGCACCGTCTCCGTGGAACGCGCCGTGCTGCGCCTCGCCGGCATCCCCGGCGCGGACGCCGAAGGCATGCCGTGGGTGAACCGCCTGGTGGACACCGTCCGGGCCCAGGTCGGCCTGGAGCACGGCGTGGCGTTGCCGGTCTGGGACGCGCTGGCCAGCCGGGAGTACGCCGACCTTGCCGAGCTGGCCCAGAAGGCGGTCGCCGGCGGGGTGACGTTCCGGCTGCCCACCGGCGCGCGCGCGACGGCAGCGCGGCGGGCCGCCCGAGCGGCAGTGGCCGGCGGCATCGGGGCGATCGACGCCAACCGCCGCCAGCGGGCGAAGTTGATCGCCCGGCTCGGCGACCCGCCGAAGCCGTGGATCTACCTGATCGTCGCCACCGGTGACATCTACGAGGACATCCCGCAGGCCCAGGCCGCCGCCCGGGAGGGCGCGGACATCGTCGCGGTGATCCGCTCCACCGGCCAGTCGCTGCTGGACTACGTACCCGAAGGCGCCACCCGCGAGGGGTACGCCGGGACGTACGCCACCCAGGAGAATTTCCGGTTGATGCGCGCCGCGCTCGACGAGGTGTCGGTCAAGCTCGGGCGGTACGTCCGGCTCACCAACTACGCCTCCGGGCTGTGCATGCCGGAGATCGCCACGCTCGCCGGCCTGCAGCGCCTGGACATGATGTTGAACGACTCGATGTACGGGATCATCTTCCGGGACATCAACCCGCAGCGGACGCTGATCGATCAGCGGTTCAGCCGTCAGGTTCACGCCCGCGCCGGCATCATCATCAACACCGGTGAGGACAACTACCTCACCACCGCCGACGCGGTGAACGCCGCGCACACCGTGATCGTCAGCCAACTCCTGAACGAGAGCTTCGGGCACGAGGCCGGCCTCGCCGACTGGCAGCTCGGGCTGGGCCACGCCTTCGAGATCAACCCCCAGCTGCCGGATTCACTCCGCCTCGAACTCGCCCACGCCCAGCTGATCCGGGAGCTGTTCCCGGACGCCCCGCTGAAGTACATGCCGCCGACGAAGCACATGGACGGCGACGTGTTCTTCGGCTACCTGCTGGACGCGTTCTTCAACCTGGTCGGAACCATGACCGGCCAAGGGATCATCCTGGTCGGGATGATGACCGAGGGCATCGTCACGCCGTTCCTCTCCGATCGCGACCTGGCGCTGAAGAACGTCGCGTACGTCCGCAACGCCTGCGGATCGCTGGTGGAGGACTTCCACCCGCCGCGGGACGGGTTCATCGCCACCCGGGCGCGGCAGGTGCTGTCCGAGTCGGTCGAACTGCTGGAACGGGTCGCGGACGATGGCCTGCTCGCGGCGATCGCCCGCGGCACGTTCGGCATCACCAAGCGACCACCGACCGGCGGCAAGGGCCTCGACGGCGTGGTCGTCCAGGCCGACGGCTACTACAACCCGGCCACCGATCTTCTGGAGGGAGACTCGCAGTGACGGCTCAGGCGCGCCATGTACGGGCGTACGGCGACACCACCGGCGACGGCATGGTCCAGGTGTCCTTCACGCTGCCCATCCCGCATGACGCGCGGGCCGAGGGCGCCGCGCAACTGTTCGCGAACCGGATGAACCTCGATCCGGCCATGGTGGTGCACGCCAAGGCGATGGGTCCGGATTTCACGTTCTTCGTGGTGTACGGCCGGTCTTCGGTGATCGTCGACCTGGCCGAGGTAAAGGTGGTGGAACGCGAGTTTCCGCTGCTCAGCGCGCAGGACGTCAACCTCCGCATCAGGTCGATCCTCAAGCGCAGGTTGACGGTACTGGGCGCCTGCATCGGTACCGACGCGCACACCGTCGGCATCGACGCGATCCTCAACGTCAAGGGCTTCGCCGGGGAGAAGGGCTTGGAGTACTACCGGGAGATCAAGGTGGTGAATCTTGGTGCTCAGGTCCTGGTGCCGGGGTTGGTGGCTCGGGCGCAGACCGAGCGGGCGGACGCCATCCTGGTGAGTCAGGTGGTGACGCAGAAGGACGCGCACCTGCACAACACTCGAGAACTGTCCAGCGCGCTGTCCGCGAGCTTCCCCGATCGGCGGCCGCTGCTCGTCGTCGGCGGCCCCCGCTTCGACCCTGCCATGACGGCCGAGCTCGGCGCGGACCGGATCTTCGGTAAGGGCACCACCCCCGGCGAGGTCGCGTCCTACCTGGCGTACGCGTTGGCGAGCCCGGCATGAGCGCCACCCCAGCGATTGGTACGTCGGTGACCCACCGGCGGTACGTGCCGTACTCCCACGCCCACTACGCCGGCAACTTGGTGGATGGGGCGTACGTCCTCGGACTGTTCGGAGACGTGGCGACTGAACTCTGCATCCGCACCGATGGGGACGAAGGACTCTTCGCCAGCTACGACGACGTGCAGTTCCGGGCGCCGGTACAGACCGGTGACGTGCTGGAGATCGAAGCCACGCTCACCCGGGCCGGCCGACGCTCCCGGCGGATGACATTCCAGGCTCGGGTGGTATGCCGGGGTGGGGGTGGTCCGGCGGCGTCGGCTGCGGAGGTGCTCCAGCCGCCACTGGTCGTGATCACGGCATCCGGCACGGTGGTCGTCCCGGTGGCGACCAGAGGATCGGTAGACGGCTAGCGGCGGGTAGTCCTTTCCAACCAGTACTGCCGGTCACCGATGGGGATTGCCGGGTGACCTAAAGGGGCTGATTCCCTTGCCCCTACGAATTCTTCTCACCCTCCTGACCTGCGGAAATGCGCGTTCCCGCAGGTCAGCGACGCTTGACAGGCGTCGCGCGGTACTCGATAAGTTCAGCTCGTCCGCCGATGGGACACCCCAACCGGGAAGGTCCGCCACGTACGAGATCCACTGGCCAGAGAGGGTAGGCCGGCCGACACCCGCGGCCGACCAGCCGGGTGCCAGGACCAGTGGAACCGGGCAACGGCAGGCTTGCCGGACACGGGGGGTGCGGAAACCAGGAAGGACCCGGGCATTCAGTAGACAACGGTGACCGAAGCTCGGTGCCACCGAGCTGGAGCCGGTTCGAAGGATGCCCGGGTCTACTTCCTCAGCGACTCAGCGACTCAGCGGAAAACCGCGGGATAGCCTGGCGAAGTGCTGGCGCCCGTTCTCACCCCGGCACCGCCGACACCGCCAGAGCATCACTTCCGCGGCCGATCGCCACGCCACTGGCGCGGAGTATCC
>JBDUDX010000212.1:0-8804 GCA_040002735.1 Frankiaceae bacterium
GCCTTCAGCGCGCGTCCGGGGCTGAGCCGCAGCACCAGCATGGTGATCACACCGGCGATGAGCAGCAGCGTGCCGGCGGCCGAGAGCCAGTTGAACTTGAAGTTCATCAGGCTGAGTGGTCCCTTGGCGTTGACCAGGTCCAGCCCGGGCCACTTGAAGATCTTGGTCACCGACTCCAGGCCGGTACCTTTCTGGCCGACCTTGGTGGGCGAGACGCCCTTGATCGAGTTGATCTGCGCGATCGAGAAAATCACGATGATGATCAGATAGGGCGCGTATGCCTTGATCACATCGGCCCGGGAATCGACAACGTCATCGCCGGAGCGAACCCGTTGCGCGAAGCCGGCGTCCGCCTTGTCCGCGGCGCCACCGGCGACCGGGCGCACCCGGCCGGCACCGACCCGCAAGTCGTCGTCGTCGGAGGTGTCCGCCGTGAAGTGCTCCCGGGGCTGCCACACCTGCAGGAAGGCGACCACGGCCAGCGCGGAGACCAGGGCCGCGATGATGTCGGTGAGTTCAACGCTGACGTAGTTGGAGCAGATGAACTGGCCGATGGCGAAGGCGGCGCCGCAGACGAGAGCAACGGGCCAGGTCTGGCGCAGCCCGCGCGCACCATCCACGATGGCAACCAACGCCAACGGCACGAAGCACGCGAGAATGGGCGTCTGGCGACCGACCATCGAACCCAGGGTGTCCACCGGCAGTCCGGTGACCGCGGGCGACCCGAGAGTAATGATCGGCACGGCCAACGCACCGAAGGCGACCGGCGCGGTGTTCGCCACCAGCGCCACGGTCGCAGCCTTCATCGGCTTGAGGCCCAGCGCGATGAGCATGACCGAGCTGATCGCCACCGGCGTACCGAAGCCGGCGAGCGCCTCCATCAGCGCACCGAAACAGAAGGCGATGATCATCGCCTGAATGCGCTGGTCATCACTCACCTTGGCGAAGGACCGGCGCAACACATCGAAGTGCCCGGTCTCCACCGTCATGTTGTAGATCCAGATCGCGTTGATCACGATCCACATGATCGGGAACAGTCCAAATGCAGCGCCGAGTAGGGAGACGTCCAGCGCCTGGGGGACGGGCATTCCGTACACGGCGATGCCGATGAACAACGTCACAACCAAAGAAATGAGCGCAGCCTTCCAAGCCGCCATCTTGAGCACGCCGAGCAGGACGAACAGGGTCAGCAGCGGCAGCATGGCGACCAGAGACGACAAGAACAGCGAATCACCGACCGGTGAATAGACTTGCTTGTACTGCTCCGCCAGCGTTGTCACAGCCGGAGCGAGTGCCGCGACGTCCACCGATGAGTCCCCTTCCGGCATACGGGTTTGTGTGCCTTGGCACAATACGACCTACCGGCGGATTTGGGGAGTTCCGGGGCCATGTCGTGACTGATGGACCATGGCGGGGGCCGGAAGTCCCTTCAGCGAGGCATCCACGATCTGCACGGTGTGCGTCACCGGCAGTAAATGCCCCATTCGGGCCAGGCTCGTGGCGATCTGCATCCAGCATCCCGGGTTGCCGGTAACCAGCAGCTCGGCACCGGTGGCCAGTACATGCCGGGCCTTGCGTTCGCCCAACTCCGCTGCCGCCTCGGGTTGCAGCAGGTTGTAGATCCCGGCCGAGCCGCAGCACATCTCCGATTCGGCCACCTCAACGAGCTCCAGGCCGGGGATTGCGGTGAGCAACGAGCGAGGCTGGCCCCGCAGGCCCTGAGCGTGCTGCAGATGGCACGGGTCGTGGTAGGCCACCCGCAGCTCCAGCGGATGCCGGGTAGCCACCGGCCCGATCTCGATGAGGTACTCCGTGACGTCGCGCACCCGCCTGGCAAAGTGCGCCGCTCGCTCGGCGTACGCCGGATCGTCGCGGAGCAGGTGCCCGTAGTCCTTCATGTTGGAACCACAGCCGGCGGCGTTGGTGATCACCGTCTCTACCCCGGCCCGATCGAAGGTGTCGATCAGCGCTCGGGCGAACCTCAGCGATTCCTCCTCCCGACCTGAGTGTGCGGACAGCGCCCCGCAGCATCCCTGGCCGGCCGGCACGATCACCTCGCACCCCTCGGCGGCCAACACCCGCACGGTGGCCGCGTTGACGTCGGGGAAGAACGCGCCTTGGACGCAGCCCAGCAGCAGACCGACCGTGTGCCGGCGGGTGCCCACGGCGGGCGTACGCGGCGCAATCGCCGGTGACCGCCCGAGCGTCGGCGCCAGTGCCTCCATGGTCTTGAGCAACGCCGGCATCGGCAGTAGAGACACCAGCGCGCCGAGGTGGCTGGCCTGGTACGCGCGCAGCGGACCGCAGCGCCCGCAGGCGTTTCGGGTACGGGAAGATCTTGAAGATCACCTCGCGGCGCACTCGATCCGTCCATGGACGCCGGTACCGGCGCTCGACCTGGGCCCGGGTGGCCTCGATCAATTTGTGATATTGGACACCCGACGGGCACGCGGTGACGCAGGCCATACAGCCCAGGCACTGGTCCATGTGCCGCACCATGGTGTCGTCCAGCGGTGCCCCGGCGAGGCCGGCTTCCATCTGGTACACCCGCCCGCGCGGGGAGTCCATCTCCTCACCCCACAGCAGGTACGTCGGGCACGCCGGAAGACAGAAACCGCAGTGCACGCAGTCATCCGCCAGCTCCTTGTCCGGCGGATGATGGTCGTCGAAGGCCGGCGTCAACGCGAATCCGCTGCCCGAGCCGACGCCCACCGTGGCGCCTGGCGTGCTGGGGCCGAGCACCAGCGTGTCCGGCAGCGCGGCCGGCCGAGGCGCGCCGATCGCCTGCGCAGCGGCGTCTGAGTGCGCTGGCTCGGCCGTCGCCGTCCCGGTGGACCGGCTCGAGCCGTGCGCGTCATCGACGTGGTCCGCCATAATCACTCCTCCGGTGGCCTACCGGCCGGGATCAGATGCCGCCGATGTATCGTCCGGGCGCCAGCCGACGATCCGGGTCGAACCGCTCTTTGACCTGGCGCATCAGCGGCAACGCGTTCCCGACTGGGCCCCAGACGTCAAGCTCCGCTTTGCGCTCCGGCGGCGCGGAGCGGACGATCACGCTGCCGTCGTACGGGGCCACCGCACGGCGCAGTTCGGCCAGACCGGAGGGCGGCAACGTCGGCACCGCCACCTCCAGCACCCCGCAGGCCGCCCGCCCGCGAATCGTTGGCGGTCCACAGCCCTCAGGCAGCCGGCGTACCGCAACCAGCACCTGCGGAAGGGCGGACAACTCAGAGGAGATGGTCACGCCGATCCCGTCCGAGGGGAACGCGGGACCGCTCCACGGCCGCTGGCCGAACCCGGGCGGCAACTCCTCGACGACCTCACCGCTGATCAACTTCGCGGCGACCTCGGCTTGGGCCGATACCGAGGGGCCGATGCTCTCGAAGAGAACAACGAGCTCCTCGCCGGACACCTCCACCGCTGTCGGGGTCAGCGGTGAGTGCAGCAGGGCTTGCACGGTGTCCCCGGTGAAGGACCTCGCGGTGACCACTCGGCGCTCCGGCGGGCGGGGATGCAGCCGCCAGGTGGTCGAGACCAGGACACCCAGGGTGCCGAGCGAGCCGCAGTACAGCTTCATCAGGTCGTATCCGGCAACGTTCTTCACCACCTTGCCGCCGGCTTGAGCAAGCGTGCCGTCGGCGAGCACCACCGTGACGCCGATCAGCAGGTCACGGGCACTGCCGTACCGCAGTCGCCGGGGGCCGGAGGCGTTCGCCGCCACGACGCCACCGAGGGTGGCGCCCTCCTCCGGCGGGTCCAGGCCGAGCACCTGGTTGTGCCCGGCGACGGCATCCTGCACCGTGCCCAACGTCACTCCGGCCTCGGCGGAAACCACCAGGTCACCGGGGTTGTACTCGGTGATCCGGTTCAGCCGACGGGTGTCCAGGAGTACGTCCACGGCCTCCGGCGGTGCTCCCCAACCCAGCTTGCTGCCCGCGCCGCGCGGGACGATCCGCACCCCGGCGGTCGCGCGGAGCACCTCTTGAGTCTCTGCAGCCGAGGCCGGGGCCACCACGTACCGCGGTACGACACCGTCCACGGCGTCCTCGGCGGTGGCCTCCCGGACGTCATCGCAGGCCTTCCGAAGTAGTTCCCCGGCGTCGACGGCGGTAGGGATGACCATCAGAAGACCTCCGCCAAACCCTTCTCCTGCAGCGGGTGGACTCCCTGGTGCGGCCCGGGCCGTTCACCACACAGCCGCGGAGTGGGGAAGAGCTTCCCCGGGTTGGAGATGCCCGTGGGATCGAACGCGCAGCGCACCAGCTGCATCGTGTCCAGGTCCTCGGCGGTGAACTGCCGGCCCAGATACTGCGCCTTGTCGATTCCGACGCCGTGTTCGCCGGTGATGGACCCGCCGAGGCCCATACAGATGTCCAGGATGCCGCCGGCGACCTCGTGCGCCCGGGCCTCCTCGCCCGGCGCGGCGTCGTCGAAGAGCACCAGCGGGTGCAGGTTGCCGTCGCCAGCGTGAAACACGTTGGCAACCCGGATGCCGCGCTCGACCCCGAGCTGGCCGATCCCGGCAAGCGCCTCCGGCAGTGCGGTCCGCGGGATCACGCCGTCCTGGACGATGTAGTTGGGGCTGATCCGCCCGACCGCGGCGAACGCCGACTTGCGGCCCTTCCACATCAGTGCCCGCTCTTCGGCATCCGCGGCAACCCGCACCTCGAAGGCGCCGTGGTCGCGGGCGATCCGGCCGACTTCATCGAACTGGGCACGCACCTCCGCCGCCGGCCCGTCCAACTCGACGATCAGGACGGCTTCGGCACCCACCGGATATCCGCAGTGCACCGCCGCTTCGGCGGCCTCGATCGCCAACGCGTCCATCATCTCGATCGCGGCCGGCAGCACGCCGGCGGCAATGATCTCCGACACCGTCGCGCCGGCATCGGCAACGGACGAGAAGCCCGCCAGCAGCGTCTCCACCGCCTCAGGCTTACGCAGCAAGCGAACCGTGATCGAGGTGGCGATCCCGAGCGTCCCCTCGCTGCCCACGACGACACCGAGCAGGTCGTACCCCGGGTGCTCGATCGCCTTGCCACCCAGAGTGACCTGGGAGCCGTCCGGCAGGACCACCTCCGCTCCGGTCACGTGGTTGGCGGTGAAGCCGTACTTCAGGCAGTGCGCCCCGCCCGAGTTCTCCGCGAGGTTGCCGCCGATCGAACACACCTGCTGGCTGGAAGGGTCCGGGGCGTAGTAGTACCCCTGCGGCGCGGCCTCCCGGGTGAGCCACAGATTGATCACGCCGGGCTCGACGACGGCCCGTTGATTCGGGATGTCGACATCACGGATGGAGCGCATCCGGGTCATCACGATCAGCACGCCGTCCACTACCGGCAGCGCACCCCCGGACAGGCCGGTGCCGGAGCCGCGGGCGACGAAGGGCACCCCTCGCTCGAAGCAGAGCCGGACGGCCACACGGACGTGTTCGGCGGTTTCGGCAAGCACCACCACAGCGGGAGTCGCCTTGTAATGCGACAGCCCGTCGCACTCATACGTCTTGCACTGCAACCGATCGGTGAGCACCCGCTCCGGGCCGATCGCGGCCCGGAGCGCCTCGGCTAAGCCAGCCAGCGCGGCCATCGATCAGTCCAGCAGTTCATACGCCGGCAGGGTGAGGAACTCGACGAAGTCGTCCGCCAGCGCCACCTCCTCGAACACTTCACGGGCCCGCTTGGCGAGGTCCTCGGCATAGGCGCCACCGACCGCGACGCGGATCTTCTCCGACTCCTCGTCCTCGATCCGCCTGACGAGGTCCGCGGTCACCGTCTCGCCGTTGCTCAGCTTGGCGCCGTTGTGCACCCACTGCCAGATCTGGGACCGGGAGATCTCCGCGGTGGCCGCGTCCTCCATCAGGTTGAAGATCGCGGCCGCCCCGTTGCCACCGAGCCAGGAGGTGAGGTACTGCAGACCCACGCTGACGTTGTTCCGCAGCCCGTCCTCGGTGATCTCCCCCGGGGTCTCACCGACCGCGAGCAGCTGCGGGCCGCTGACCCAGACGTCGTCACGCTGCCTGTCGAGCTGGTTCGGCCTCTCGCCCAGTACGGAGTCAAACACCTCCCGACACAGGCTCACCATGTCCGGGTGTGCCACCCAGGAACCGTCGAAGCCGCCGTGAGCCTCCCGCTGCTTGTCGGCGGTGACCTTCTCGAAGGCGGCCCTATTCACTGCCTCGTCGCGCCGGCTCGGGATGAACGCGGCCATCCCGCCGATCGCGTGCGCGCCGTGGGCGTGGCAGGTCTTCACCAGCAGCTCGGTGTACGCGCGCATGAACGGCACCGTCATGGTGACCAAGTTGCGGTCCGGCAGCATCATGTCGCCGCCACGCTCGCGGAACTCCTTGATCAAGCTGAAGATGTAGTCCCACCGGCCAGCGTTGCAGCCGCTGGAGTGCTCGCGCAGCTCGTACAGGATCTCGGAGATCTCGAAGGCGGCCGGAATGGTCTCGACCAGTACGGTGGCCCGGATGGTGCCGCGGGGGATGCCGAGGCGCTCCTGGGCGACGAGGAAGACGTCGTTCCAGAGCCGGGCCTCGAGGTGGCTCTGCATCTTGGGTAGGTAAAAGTACGGCCCCGTGCCGCTGTCGATCAGCTTCTGCGCGCAGTGGAAGAAGTACAGCCCGAAGTCGAACAGGCTGCCGGACATCTGCTCGCCGTCGACCTCGACGTGCCGCTCGTTGAGGTGCCAGCCACGCGGGCGGATGACCAGGGTCGGGATCTGGGCGCCGAGCTTGTACTCCTTGCCGTCGGCGGTGAAGTCGATCCGGCGCTCGATGGCGGCGAGCAGGGTCGCCTGCCCGCCGACCATGTTGCGCCAGGTCGGCGCGTTGGAGTCCTCGAAGTCGGCCATGTAGACCTTGGCACCCGAGTTCAACGCGTTGACCAGCATCTTGCGCTCGGTCGGGCCGGTGAGCTCGACCCGGCGGTCCACCAGCCCCGGGGCCGGCGGGGCGACCTGCCAGTCGCCGTCGCGGATCTCCTGGGTCCCGGGCAGGAAGTCCAGGGTGCCACCGGCGGCCAACTCGGCGTGCCGCTGCTGCCGGGCGGCCAACAGTTCCCGCCGCCGGCTGTTGAACTGCCGCTGCAAGGCAGCGACGAAGTCCAGCGCCTCGGCGGTGAGGATGTCGGCGTACGGCTCGGTGTCGGCGGTGATGCGGACGCCCTGCGCGGATTCCATGGCGCACACTCCCTCGAAGAAACGGTGGGGCCGGCTCGCGTCTTGCCCAGCATGCCCCTTAGCCTGCGGCTCATGCAGATCGGATTCTGTGGTCTTGGCCGGATGGGTGCCGCGATGGCCCGACACGTGCTGGACGCCGGCCACGACCTGACGGTGTGGAACCGCTCGCCGGGTAAGGCGGCCGATCTCGTGGCAGCCGGCGCGACCGAAGCCGCCACCCCGGCGGAGGCGGCCCGCGGCGCCGATGCAGTGGTCCTGATGCTCACCGGGCCCGCCGCCGTCCGGGAGGTGCTCTTCGATCCGGACGGCGTGGACAGCGGAGCGGAGGAGGGCACGCTGGTCGTGGACGCCACCACGATCGGCCCGTCCGCAGCTCGGGCCATCGCCGCCGAACTCGCCGAACGCGGCTTGCGCTACGTGGACGCGCCGGTCTTCGGCACGGTCGGGCCGGCGCGGGAGGGCACGCTCACCGTGATGGCCAGTGGCAGCCCCGCGGACTATGCCGAGGCCGAGCTCCTGCTGCACTGCTGGGGAGAGCCGTCGCGGGTCCGCCGGGTCGGCGAGGTGGGCGCGGCAAGCGCGCTGAAGCTCGTGGCCAACAGCGCGCTGGGCGTGGCGGCCAGTGGGCTCGGAGAGGCGCTGCGGCTCGCGTCAGCGCTCGGCGTACCACGCGAGGCGGCGTTGGCCGCGCTCGGCGCCGGGCCGTACGGGTGGATGCTGCAATACAAGCAGCACATGATCGCCGAAGGCGACTACTCCGACGCGGCCTTCTCGTTGGACCTGATGGCGAAGGATCTAGACTTGGCGGTGACCGAGGCCCAGGACTCCCTGCCGGTGGTGGCGGCCGCGCTGGGCAACGCCCGGTCAGCGTCGGCGGAGGGGCGTGGCGAAGACGACTTCGCGTCAGTGATCGGCTGGCTCGCCGAGGGGTAGCCAGGCTGTAAGCGCTGGTGGTCGTTGGGACAGCCAAGGCCGCTTACACCCCTGTCAAGTGGTCAGGAGCGCACCTGGCCGTCGCCGGTGACCACGTACTTCGTCGAGGTCATCTCCGGCAACCCCATCGGGCCGCGGGCGTGCAGCTTTTGGGTGGAGATGCCGATCTCCGCGCCGAAGCCGAACTGCTCACCGTCGGTGAATCGGGTTGAGCAGTTGACCATGACGGCAGCCGCGTCCACCCGTGCGGTGAATTGGCGGGCGCGTTGCTGGGACCGGGTGACGATGGCCTCGGTATGTCCGCTCCCCCACCGCCGAATGTGCCGTACGGCATCCTCCAGGGAGGGAACCACCGCCACCGCCAGATCGAGCGACAGGTACTCCGTGGCCCAATCCTCATCCGTTGCGGGCAGCACCGCGTCGTCGTAGCCGGCGACCGTCGCATCGCCGTGCACGGTCACCCCTGCCTTCCGTAGCTCGGGCAGCACCACGGGGAGGAACTCCGCCGCCGCGTCCGCGTGCACCAGCAGGGTCTCGGCCGCATTGCAGACGCTCGGCCGGTGTGTCTTCGCGTTCAGCGTGATGGCCAGCGCGTTATCAAGATCAGCACCGGCGTCGACGTACACGTGGCAATTTCCGACCCCGGTCTCGATCACCGGCACCGTGGACTCCTCGACCACCGAGCGGATCAGCCC
>JBDUDX010000213.1:0-11925 GCA_040002735.1 Frankiaceae bacterium
AACGATCTCCTTGGCCACCCGGCTGGTCGCCCGCCGGGCACGAACCGGGGCCGCGTACCACCACACGCCGAGCCAAGGAGATCACCCGCAGCCGGGCAGCCCGGTAGCCCGAAGCCCGGAGCCGAACGATCTCCTTGGCCACCCGGCTGGTCGCCCGCCGGGCACGAACCGGGGCCGCGAACGACCACACGCCGGGCCAACGAGATCACCTCAGCCGGCAGCCGGCAGCCGCCGCGCGGGCGGGCAATCCGGCCGACGGCTGCGGACCCCGCGAGCGTCAGGCGGGGACCTCGGTCTCTTCGGCCAACACGAGCCAACGATCCTCAACATCGGAGCGCTCCGCGGACACGGCGCGGAGCTCGGCGTCGTACCCGGCCACCCGCTCGTAGTCGGTCGCGTGCTCGGCCAGCGCGGCGTGCAACTCACGCTCCCGCCGGTCGAGGCGGGCCAGGGTACGTTCCAATCGACCCAGCTCCTTACGGGCCGCACGGGAGTCACCGCCCTCGCGGCGTACGCCGACCGTTCCGGAACCGAGCGGCAGCGCTGCGGCCGCCGCCCGCCGGCGCGCCAGGTAGTCGGCGACCCCACCGGGCAGCTCGGCCAGCGAACCGTCGCCGAGCAGTGCGACGGTGGTGTCGGTGACCCGCTCCAGGAAGTACCGGTCGTGGCTCACCACCACCAGCGTGCCGGCCCACCCGTCGAGGAAGTCCTCCAGCACGGTGAGCGTCTCGACGTCGAGGTCGTTCGTCGGTTCGTCGAGCAGGAGTACGTTCGGCCCGGCCATCAACAGCCGCAGCAGTTGGAGCCGCCGTCGCTCGCCGCCGGAGAGATCCCCCACCGGCGTCCACTGCGCGGCGCCAGCGAAGCCGAAACGCTCCAGCAGCTGGGACGCGGTCACCGTCCGGCCGTCGCCCAGGTCGACCACCCGGGCCACGTCCTCCACCGCGGCCAGCAGGCGCTGGGTCGGCTCTAGTTCGGCCACCTCCTGGGACAGGTACGCCACCCGTACCGTCTTCCCGACCCGAAGCTGCCCGCCGGTGGGCGCCAGGTCGCCGGTGAGCAGCCGGAGCAGCGAGGTCTTGCCGCTGCCGTTGACGCCCACCACGGCCACCCGGTCACCGGGGCCCAGTCGCCAGGTGACCGCATCGAGCAGCGTCCGCGACCCGCAGCGCAGCGTGACATCCTCCGCGTCGTACACGGTCTTGCCGAGCCGCGCGGTGGCGAACCGGGACAGCGCCAGCCGATCACGCGGCGGCGGTTCGTCGGCGATCAAGGCGTTCGCGGCGTCGATCCGGAACCGCGGCTTGGAGGTCCGGGCGGGAGGCCCGCGGCGCAGCCACGCGAGTTCCTTGCGCAGGACGTTCTGCCGCCGGGCCTCCGTGGTCGCCGCCAGCCGGGAACGCTCCGCCTTGGCAAGGACGTACGCCGAGTACCCCCCTTCGTAGGCGTCGATGCGCCCGGCGCCGACTTCCCAGGTCCGGGTACAGACCTCGTCGAGGAACCACCGGTCGTGGGTGACCACGACCAGCGCCTCCCGGCGGGCCGCCAGGTGGTGGGCCAGCCAGTCGATCGCCTCGACGTCGAGATGGTTCGTCGGCTCGTCCAGAAGAAGCAGTCCCACGTCGGCGACAAGCAGCGCGGCGAGCGCCACCCGGCGCCGTTCCCCGCCGGACAGCGGCCCGATCAACGCCTCCCGCGACACGTCGCCGAGCAGGCCGGCCAGCACATCGCGGATCCGCGGGTCACCGGCCCAGTCATGGTCGGCCCGATTCCCCACCACCGCCGTCGCCACGGTGGCCGTGGGATCCAGAGTGTCCTCCTGCGCGAGCAGCCCGATCTGCAGGCCACCGGTGTGAGTCACCCGGCCGGAGTCGGGCGGTTCCACCCCACCCAGCACCCGGACCAGGGTCGTCTTGCCGCCGCCGTTGCGGCCGACGACGCCGATCCGGTCGCCGGCGGCGATGCCGAGCGACACCCGGTCGAGCAGTGGCGAGGTACCGAAAGACTTGCTCACCGCCTCCAGGTTGACCAGATTCGCCGGGGCAGCGCTCACTGGTGCACTCTCACACCACCACCCGCGCACCCGCCACCGGGCCGTGCGCCCGGCGTACGGTCCGGCAGACACCCCGGCCGGTGAGTCCCCCGGCAATCCGGGTCGCGTCGGTGGCGTCTCGGGCAAGGAACGCGCACGTCGGTCCCGAGCCGCTGACCAGCGCGCCCAGCGCGCCGAACTCGCGGCCGGCATCCAGTACCTGCTGCAACCGCGGCCGCAACCGCAGGGCCGGGGCTTGCAGATCGTTGTGCAGTGCCCGGCCGAGCGCCACCACGTCGCCCGCCCGCAACGCGATCAATACTCCGTCCGGGCCGGCAGGCCGACCGCCTGGTGAGGGGAAGGACGCAGACCGGGCGGCGCGCTGGCGGTCGAGTTCGGCGTACACCTCCGGCGTCGACAGCCCCTCACTGTCCAGCGCGAATACCCAGTGGTACACCCCCCGGGACAGTACCGGCGCGACGTCCTCACCGCGGCCGGTGCCGAGCGCGGTCCGGCCGGCGAGCAGGAACGGCACATCACTGCCCAGTTGCGCAGCCATCGCCTGCAGCCGGTTCGGGGGAAGCTCGACCCCCCACAGCTGCGCGCAGGCGACGAGCGCGGCGGCGGCGTCGGCGCTGCCGCCGGCCATGCCGCCGGCGACCGGGATGCCCTTCGCCAGGTTGATCCGAACGCCGCCACGGGCCGAGGCCGCCTTGGCCATCAGCCGGGCAGCCCGGGCGGCGAGGTTGTCGCTGTTGCGGGGTACCAGCCCCGCGGGTTCCACCGGGCTCGGCGGGACGCCGACGGGGCCGCCTTCGGCGCCCTCACCCTGGACCTCGATCACCAGCCGGCCGGCCCGCGCCACCGTGACTTCGTCGTAGAGCGACACAGCTTGGTACACCGTGGTGAGGGAGTGGTACCGGTCAGCCCGCAGCGGCCCGACTCCCAGGTACAGGTTGATCTTGGCGGGTACCCGTACGGTCACCGGCAGTAGGTGCGACGCCGGCGAGGGCGACCGTCCGGGTGGCATGGTTCGATGCTAAGTGTCGTCGGCGGCGTCGGTAAGGTCTCGCCGAAGCCCACCGCGTCCCGAGGAGAGCAATGACCCACGCCCGGTCTGGGCCCACCCGGGCGCAGCGGCTCGATGAACTGCCGATCACCCCGGCCCACGGCCGCCTCGTCCTGGGCGCCGGCCTGGGTTGGGCGCTGGATGCCATGGACGTCGGTCTGATCAGTTTCGTCATGGCCGCGCTGGCGGTGCAGTGGAAGCTCTCGAGTACGACCCTGTCCTGGATCGCCTCGCTCGGCTTCGTCGGGATGGCTCTGGGCGCCAGCCTCGGCGGCCTGCTCGCTGACCGGGTCGGCCGTCGCCAGGTCTTCGCCGGCACCTTGCTGGTGTACGGGTTGGCCACCGGCGCCGCCGCACTGTCCTGGTCGGTCGGGGCGCTGCTGGCCTTCCGTTTCGTGATCGGGCTCGGCCTGGGCGCGGAGTTACCGGTCGCCTCCACGCTGGTGAGCGAGTACGCCCCGGCCCGCCTGCGGGGCCGGATGGTCGTGGCCCTGGAGGCGTTCTGGGCGGTGGGCTGGCTGCTCGCCGCGCTGATCGGATACTTCGTCGTCGCCGATCATCGCAACGGCTGGCGCTGGGCATTCGCGCTCGGCGCCCTGCCCGCGGTCTACGCGGTGGTAGTCCGGCGGGCGTTGCCCGAGTCGGTACGGTTCCTGGAACAGCACGGCCGGGACGCCGAGGCTGAGGCCGCGGTACGCCAGTTCGAGCAGTCCGCCAGGATGCCGGCACCGGCGCTGGCCCCCGCCGATGGGCCGGCGGCCCGGGTCGTGCTGCCGGAACCGGCGGGCGTGGCCACGCTGTGGTCGCCGACCCTGCGACGGCGTACCGCGGCGCTGTGGCTGGTCTGGTTCGCGGTGAATTTCGCGTACTACGGCGCCTTCATCTGGCTGCCCACGCTGCTCTACGCCTCCGGGCTGGACCTGGTCAAGTCCTTCGGTTTCACGTTGATCATTACGCTGGCGCAACTGCCCGGGTACGCCGCCGCGGCCGTCCTGGTCGAGGTGTGGGGGCGACGGGCGACGTTGTCGGTCTTCCTGGCCGGCTCGGCGGCCGCCGCCATATTCTTCGGCAACGCTTCAGGTACGGCCTCGGTGCTGATGTGGGGCATGGCACTGTCCTTCTTCAACCTCGGAGCCTGGGGCGCGCTCTACGCCGTCACCCCCGAGATGTATCCCACCGCGATCCGCGCCACCGGCGCCGGCTGGGCGGCAGGTTTCGGGCGGATCGCCTCGATCCTCGCTCCGTTCGCGGTGCCCCCACTTCGGTCCGCGGGCGGGACCGGCTTGGTATTCGCGGTGTTCGGCGCCTGCTTTCTGCTGGCCGCTGCGGCGGCGTGGGCCGTACCGGAACAGCGGGGGCGGTCCCTGCCGGAGTCCCCGGTACTGCTGACCGTGCCGGGCGCCGTACCGGCCTGACCTACCCGCGGGCGGCCGCGATCCGGGCGAATCCGGCGACGTCCAGTTGCTCGCCACGAGCGCGGGGGTCCACGCCGGCCGCCCGTAGTACCGCCTCGGCCGCGGCCGGCGAGCCTGCCCAACCGGCCAGCGCAGCGCGCAACGTCTTGCGTCGCTGCCCGAAAGCCGCGTCCACGACGGCGAAGACCTCCACCCGACTGGCCGCGGAATCCGGCGGCTCGCGACGGGTGAAGGCGACCAGTCCGGAATCGACGTGCGGCTGCGGCCAGAAGACCTGCGGGCCGACGGTACCGACCTTGCTCACCTCGGCGAACCACTGCAGCTTGACCGAGGGACTGCCGTAAACCCGGCTGCCGGGGGGCGCCGCGAGCCGGTCGGCCACCTCGGCCTGGACGAGTACCAACCCGGACCGCAGCGACGCCGCGTCGACCAGGAGCTGCAAGAGAACCGGCACCGCGACGTTGTACGGCAGGTTCGCCACCAGCACCGTGGGCGCCACCGCCAGCGGGGGCATCCGCAGCGCATCGGCCTCGACCACGATCAACCGGTCGGACAGATCGGGCCGCCGCGCCGCGACGGTGGCCGGCAACTCGCGAGCGAGCGACGGATCGATCTCAACTGCGATCACGCGGTGGGCGATCGGCAGCAGCCCGAGGGTCAGCGAGCCGAGACCCGGACCGACTTCCAGCACGACGTCGTCCGGCGCCACGGCGGCCAACCGGACGATCCGGCGGATCGTATTGGCGTCGGTGACGAAGTTCTGGCCGAGTGACTTGGTGGGTCGCAGCCGCAGCCGTTGCGCCAGGGCGCGAACGTCGGAACGGCCGAGCAGCCCATCTGCTGGGCTGCTCGGCCGTTTGACGTGCGAAGCGGAACTAGAGATTGCGTCCGCAGATCGGCCATTGGCCGGCGCCGGAACGTTAGTAGAGCACGTAGGCGCGGTGGGTCTGCTCCGAGGGTGCGGCGTCGATCGGGTCACCGGAGCCGCCTACCGCGTGCCACGTGGCGATGCTGAACTGATACAGCCCACGGTAGGTGCCCGAGGGGTTCACCGCACGGGGGTTACCGCCGGACTCGCATTGGGCCAGCGCTGCCCAGTTCAGCCCACCGGTGCTGCCGGAGTACGAGGAGCTGGAACTGGCGGAGCCGGAACTTGACGACGCCCGGCGGGCGGGCTTGGGCGCCGGAACCGACTTGGTGCCGTAGTAGAGGACCGCGGTGCGCGGCGTCGCGGTGGCCTTGGTCGCGGTGAGCTTCCGCGCGCCGAGCTTGCCGTCGACGTAGGTGGCGAGGTAGGTCTTGGTCACCGCTCCGGAATGGCCGGCCGTGCCGGTCCGACTGTGCCCCTTGTAGAGCGCGGCGTCGGCCTTCTTCACCGTCGAGAAGGCGACGGCCGAGGTCACGGTCTCGATCTTCTGGCGAATCCGGGTGACCCGTAAGGCGGACCCGTCCGCCGGGTAGGTGCTCAGCGGTACGGAGACCTTGTCGGTGGTAGCCAGGGCGATGTGCTGCCAGCTCAGCAGATCCCGCACGGTGGGCGCGATGGTGGTGACTTTGCGGCCCTTGCCGTCCGCCAGAATGGTGACGCGGTGGGGGGTTCGTACGGTCAGCGCGAAGCCGGACAGCGGCAGCCGCTTGGAGCGGGACGCGGAGATCAGCGCGCCGCCACCGGACACACCGAGCTGGTCCAGCGCCTCGCCGACGCTGTCGGCGAGTACCCACTCCGTACGCTGCTTGCCGTCCACGGTGAGCGCCAGCGACCGCGCGTGCCGGACGTTGATCTGCGAGTCGCGGCGCAGAGCCGAAGTGGCGTCCGGTACGACGAGGTCGTGGTTGCTCACCTGGACCCCCGCCTTGTCCAGGGCACCTGCGACGGTGTCGGCGAAGGTATGCACCTTGCGCTGCTGCCCGTCCACCGTCACCGTGACGCTCTTGCCGAGCGTGGCGTATGCAGTGCCGCCACCGGCGACTGCGAGGGAAGCGGCAACTGCCGCGGAGATCAGGATGCGCGAACGCCGCACGTTGGTCCAGACGTCAGAATTTCCGGTCCTCGGGGCTGGCGACCGGAAATTCTTGCTTTCCGCGATCACCAGACAGCCAATACCGGCCGATGTCACGGAACCATAACGGCAACGGCGGACGGGCTGCAAATCGGCTGAGCGTGGCTGTGACGCGGCTCACATTCGTCCCGTCCCGGCGGCCCGGCCCCGCCTTTGCGCCGATTCGATGGGAGGTGATTCGTACCGAAATGACCTCCGTTCGAGCATGATCGGCGCGGAAGTCGGGGGGCGGCGCGGATGTCGGGGGGCTACGCGGATCCGGCGGGCCGGCGGGGTCGGCGGCCGATGGGCCGGGGGGCTACGTGCCGAACACCCGCTGACCAGTCGCCGTGATCGCCGCGGCGAGCTCGCCGACGTCCACACCTTTCAACTCGGCCAGCGCCCGCAGGGTGAGTGGAATCAGGTACGGGGCGTTGGGCCGGCCGCGGTACGGCATGGGCGTGAGGAACGGCGCATCGGTCTCCACCAGCAGCAGGTCCAGCGGCGCCACCGCCGCCGCCTCGCGCAGGTGGGCGGCCGAGTTGAAGGTGACGTTGCCGGCGAAGGACATCACGTACCCGTGGTCGGCACATACCCGGGCCATCGCCGCGTCGCCGGAGTAGCAGTGGAAGACCACACGGTCCGGCGGCCCCTCCTCGGCCAGAATGCGCAGCACGTCGTCGTGCGCCTCCCGGTCGTGGATCACCAGCGCCGTGTCGGTCTGCTTGGCGATCGCGATGTGCGCCCGGAATGACGCCTGCTGCTGGGCCGGCGTGGCCGTGGTCCGGTAGTAGTCCAGGCCGGTTTCCCCCACCGCCCGTACCTCCGGCCGACCCGCCAGGTCGGCGATCGCCGCCAGCGCCTCGTCGGAGGAGCCGTACGCCTCGTTCGGGTGGATCGCGACCGCGGCGAAGATGTCGTCGTACGCTTCGGCGACCTCCGCACACCATCGCGAGCTGTCCACGTCGATACCTACTGTGATGAGCCTTCGTACGCCCACTGCTTGGGCGGCGGCGAGTGCCTCCGCCGGCTCGACGCCCATCAGGTCCAGGTGGCAGTGACTGTCGAAGACGTCGGTCGAAAGCGGCTCCGGGGCGGGCGGCGGCGACTCGTCGCGGGTGATGCCGGCCTGGTGGCGGCGTTTCGAGCTCATGCCGCGACCCGAGTCCCTCACGCCGCCGGCTCCTCGATCCGAGGAAACAGCGGGTCGGACTTGCGCACCGAAACCCCGCCGGGCAGGCGTACCGAAGCCACGTCCGATATCCGCTGGTCAGCGAGCGGCCCCAGGGCCGCCTCGGCGCCCAGCGACGCCCACAGCGTCGCGCAGGACTTGGGCAACACCGGGCCGAGCAGCACCGCGCAGGCCCGCAGCGCGTCCGCGGTGGTGACCAGGACGACGTCCAGGTCCCCGGCACGCTCGGAATCCTTGGCGAGCTGCCAGGGCGCGGTCGCGGTCACGTACCCGTTCACCTGCCGGATGTAGGTGAAGATCGCCTCCAGGCCGCCCTGGAAGTCCAGCGCGCCCATCCGGACGTCGGCCAACGCAACGGTCTCGGCGAGGAGCCGGCGCAGCCCAATGTCCGGTTCCCCGTTGGGCAGCACGCCGCCGCGATACCGCTCCACCATGGACGTCAGCCGGGAGGCCAGGTTGCCGAACTGGTCGGCCAATTCCGAGCGATACCGGGCCGCCATCGACTCCCAGGAGAACGAGCCGTCCGAGCCGTACGCGATCTCCCGCAGGAAGTAGTACCGCAGCGCGTCGGAGCCGAAGACGGTGGTGATCTGGCTGGGGGCGATACCGGTGAGCTTGGTCTTGCTCATCTTCTCCCCACCGACCAGCAGCCAGCCGTTGGCGAAGACCATCCGCGGCAGCGCCAACCCGGCGGCCATCAGCATCGCCGGCCAGATCACCGCGTGGAACCGGAGGATGTCCTTGCCGACGAGGTGCACGTCCGCCGGCCAGATCCGGTTGAAGGTCTCCGGGTCGGAGTTCCAGCCGATCGCGGTGATGTAGTTCTGCAGCGCGTCGATCCACACGTACACCACATGCGAGGAGTCCCAGGGCACCTGCACGCCCCAGTCGAACGTCGACCGGGACAGCGAGAGGTCCTGCAGGCCGCCCTCGACGAACCGCACCACCTCGTTGCGGGCGCTCTCCGGCTGGACGAACTCCGGATGCGCGCGGTAGTGCTCCAACAGCCGGTCGGCGTAGTCCGACAGCCGGAAGAAGTAGTTCTCCTCGCTGATCTGCTGCACCGGACGGCCGTGCACGGGACAAAGGTCGCCGGGCTGCACCAGGTCGCCCGGGATCTTGAACTCCTCGCACGACACGCAGTACGGCCCGGTGTAGCTGCCCTTGAAAACCTCGCCCTGGTCGTAGAGCAGTTGCATAAACTCCTGCACCCGCTGGGTGTGCCGGGACTGGGTGGTTCGGATGAAGTCGTCGTTGACCACGTCGATCTCGTGCAGTACCGGCTTCCAGGCGGTATTGACCATGTGATCGGTCCACTCCGTCGGCGTCATGCCATGCTCCGCCGCCGCGGCGAGGATCTTCTCGCCGTGCTCGTCCGTACCGGTGAGGTAGTACACCGACTCGCCGCGCTGCCGGTGCCAGCGGGTCAGGACGTCGCCGGCGATCGTGGTGTAGGCGTGGCCGATGTGCGGAGCGTCGTTGACGTAGTAGATCGGCGTGGTGACGTAGAACGCTTTCGCGGAGTCGTCGGGGATGTCCGGCATCCCCTGATCTTACGGAGCGCCGGGCCGGTTTCCCGGGGCCGAGAACTTCGCCGCGACCACCGCCTCATAGACCGATCGCTTGGGCATCCCGGAGGCCGTGGCCACCTCGGCTATCGCTGCCGTGCGCGCCGTACCGGCTGCCTCCCGGGCGGCCACGGCAGCTGCCAGGTCGGCGGGCTCCACCGAACCGGCCGCCTCCGTCGAAGCGCCGGCGACCACGAGGGTCACCTCGCCGCGCACCCCGCCGGAGGCCCACTCGGCCAGCTCGCCCAACGGCCCCCGGCGTACCTCTTCATAGGTCTTGGTGAGCTCGCGGCAGACCGCCGCCCGCCGGTCCGCGCCGAACGCGCCCGCCAGGTCGACCAGCGCGGCGGCGAGCCGGTGCGGCGCCTCGAAGAACACCAGCGTCCGCGGTTCGTCGGCGAGCGTCGCCAGCCGGGTCCGGCGCTCACCGCCGCGGCGGGGCAGGAAGCCCTCGAAGCACCACCGGTCACACGGCAGCCCGGAGATCACCAGCGCGGTGGTCACGGCGGACGGCCCGGGCAGCATGCTTACCGGTACGCCGGCCTCGATCGCCGCAGTGACCAGCCGGTATCCGGGATCACTCACCGACGGCGAGCCGGCGTCGGTGACCAGCAGCACCCGGGCACCGCCGAGCGCCGCGGACAGCAGCTCACCGGTGCGCACCGACTCGTTGGCGTCGTAATAGGAAACGACCCGGCCGGCAACCTGCACGCCGAGCGCACCGGCCAGCCGGCGCATCCGGCGGGTGTCCTCGGCGGCAACGATGTCGGCCGACGCCAATTCCGCAGCCAGCCGCGGCGAGGCGTCCGCCACGTTGCCGATCGGGGTAGCGGCGATCACCAGCCGGCCGGCGGCGTCCGTCACTCCCGCATCCTGTCAGCCGCACCGACCGGGACCTGGCATCCGACCACCCGGCCGGCGGACCGCCCGTAGGATTTCTGGCATGGGAACCGCGGTGCGGTCCGCCTCACCGACCGCCGCGGACGCCGAATCCAATGCCGGGGACGCGGCCGGGAGCTCCGTGACGCGACCTCCGTCGGCCCGGTCTCGACTCCTCACCTCACTTTCGCACGACGGTCTCTGGGGGTGGCTGGGACCGATTCTGGTGACGCTGTTCGCCGGCGGCCTGCGGTTCTACCGGCTCTCCGAGCCGAAGAGCAAGATCTTCGACGAGGTGTACTACGCGCGCAACGCGTGGAGCCTCCTGCATCACGGCGTGGAGATCGACAAGGGTGCGCCGGAGTTCATCGCCCACCCACCGTTGGGCAAATGGATGATCGCGGGCGGCGAGGCGATCTTTGGGGACAACTCCCGGGGCTGGCGGTTCTCCGCGGCGGTGGCCGGAACGCTGGCAGTGCTGATGCTGGCCCGGATCGCCCGCCGGCTCTTCGGCTCCACCCTGCTCGGATGCCTCGCCGGCCTGCTGTTGGCGCTCGACGGCCTGGCATTTGTGCAGAGCCGCACGTCGATGCTGGACGTCTTCCTGATGTTCTGGGTACTGGCCGCGTTCGGCTGCCTGCTGGTGGACCGGGACCGGGCGCGGGAACGGCTCGCCGGGCAGGCGTCGGCGATTTCCGGACGAGGCCCTGGCCTGGGCATTCGGTGGTGGCGGCTGGCGGCCGGCGGCTGCCTCGGAGCAGCCTGCGCCACCAAGTGGAGCGGCGTGTTCTACCTGGCCGCGTTCGCGGTACTCGCGCTTGTCTGGGACGTCGGAGCGCGCCGGAGCATCGGTGTGCAGCGGCCGCTTCGGGCGGCCCTGGTACGGGACAGCCCGACGCTGGTGGGTTCCTTCGTACTGCTCGCTGCGGCGGTGTACAGCGCGTCCTGGGTGGGGTGGTTCCTCGGCAGCGGCACCACCGCGTACGGCCACGACACCTACGTACGGACCGGCCAGTCCACCCTCGCCCATGCCGGCGCGGTGCTACACGGCTGGCTGCGCTACCACCGGGACATCTGGCACTTCGGCGACACGCTCACGACGAGCCATCCGTACCAGTCCCACCCGATCGGCTGGCTGCTGCTGGCTCGGCCGGTGTCCTACTTCTACAACGGACCGAAGCTCGGCGAGGCCGGTTGCACCGCGGCCGGGCACTGCTCCCAGGAAATCCTGTCCATCGGGACCCCGGCGATCTGGTGGGCGTCGATCGGTGCGCTGGTCGCGGTGGTATGGCTCTGGGCCGCGCGGCGGGATTGGCGGGCCGGCGCGATCCTGGTCGGCGTCGGCGCCGGCATTGGCCCCTGGATGTGGTACGACCTGCAGCGGCGGACCGAGTTCCTGTTCTACGCGCTGCCGTCGCTGCCGTTTCTTATCCTCGCGCTGACCATGTGCGCCGGGCTGATCCTCGGCGAACGAACGGCTCCGCCCGAGCGGCGGGCGGTCGGCGCCGCGGTGGTCGGCGCCTACGTCATCGCAGTGGTGGTCAACTTCTTCTACTTCTATCCCCTCTTCAGCGCCGAATTACTTCCGTACCACGCCTGGCGGCTGCGGATGTGGTTCGGCAGCTGGATCTGA
Source organism: Frankiaceae bacterium (assembly GCA_040002735.1). Taxonomy (GTDB): domain Bacteria; phylum Actinomycetota; class Actinomycetes; order JADGOV01; family JADGOV01; genus JADGOV01. The sequence goes on from JBDUDX010000213.1 coordinate 11,828, forward strand.
CCGCTCCGGCCCCGCTTACGGTCCGACCCTGCGCGGGCTCGGCGTCCCGGCTGCCAGCTGCCGGCGTTACGGCGTGCGGCAGCCGGCGTACGGCGTTA
>JBDUDX010000214.1:0-3876 GCA_040002735.1 Frankiaceae bacterium
GGCTGAGGTGACCCAGACCCCCGCGCGGGCCGCCCTGCCTCCCGAGTTGGATCCCCGGCGGTTGGGTGAGCGGCCAGGTCCTTACCGCCGGCTCCGGCGAATCCTCGCACTCGGAGCGGTCGTCACCTCGGCAGCGATCCTGCTCAGCAGCCTCGGCCTGTACCTCGCGTACCGCCACTACGGCGGTCAGGTGCAGACCATTCCCGGCCTGGGGAAGCTCGCCTCCGGCGGCGGATCGCGGGCGGAGAACTACCTGATCGTCGGCTCGGACAGTAGTGATGGCCTCACCAACGCGCAGTTGCGGGAGGTGGGCGCGAATCGGGTGGGGCGCTCGGGGGTCCGGACGGACACGATCATCCTGGTGCACCTGCCGGCGGACGGGAAGCAGGCGCGGTTCGTCAGCTTTCCGCGGGACTCGTTCGTGAAGATTCCCGGGCACGGGAGCAACAAGATCAACGCCGCGTATCCGCTGGGCGAGTTGGAGAGAACCGGCGGCGGTCCGGCCAAGCTCATCGAGACCATCACCGAACTCACCGGCCAGCACATCGACCACTACGTCCAGGTATCCCTGTTCGGCTTCTACACCATCACCAACGCCGTCGGCGGCGTCGACGTCTGCCTGTCCCGGCCGGTGAAGGAGTGGCACGCGCATATCGACCTGCCGGCCGGTCAGCAGCGGCTGCACGGCAAGGATGCGCTGGCCTTCGTCCGCCAGCGCTATGGCGTGCCGGGCAGTGACCTCGGCCGGATCAAGCGGCAGCAGTACTTCATCGGCGCGCTGACCCGGCAGGTGCAGTCGGCGGGGGTACTGCTCAACCCGTTCCGGCTCAACGCCCTGCTCAACGCGGCCGGAAAGAGCGTGCAGGTCGATGCCGGAACCAGCCGAAAGGATCTCATCGACCTGGCACTGAAGATGCGCTCCGTGTCGGCCGGAAAGGTGGCGTTCCAGACGGTTCCGGTGGCTTCGGACGCCCGCCGCGACGTGCCGGGGCAGCCCAACACCAGCGTGCTGCTGCTCGATGAGGCGGCGTTGCCCGGTTTCTTCGCCAGCCTGGACAAGGCGCCGGGCGGGACCAGCTCCGCGGCCGGGACACTCACCGTGCCGCCGTCGTCGATCTCCGTGACGCTGGAGAACGGCACCCCACGCGCCGGCCTGGCCCGGCAGGTCGGAAAGGCGCTGGCCGCGGCGGGCTTCCGGGTGCGACAGGTGCGCAGCGCCCAGCGCAGCGATTACCAGGACACGATCGTGCGGTACGGCGCCGATCGCGCCGAGTCGGCCCGTACCGTGGCCGCCGCTCTCCCCGGTGCCGTCGCCCGGCTGGACTCGTCGTTGCCACCGTCCGGCCTGGTGGTGACCTTGGGACGCAGCTATCGCGGCGTGAAGAAGGTCACAGTTCCCGTCGCCGGAAAGACCCCGAGCCGGGTATCGACCGCCGCTGACAAGGGTTGTATTGCGTAAGCGACCGGGACGCATCCGTACTTTCCGGGCTGAACCCGCCGCCGGGCCCGTTGGGGCCTAATATGCCGGCGAAAGGCTCGTGGCGACGTAGCCTGAGCTTGACAGCTGTGTGGGTCCGCTCTCGGTAGGAGGCTTGGTGACGCAGACTCCGGCGCGTCCCGGGCTGCCGCCGGGGCTCGATCCGCGGCCTGAGGTCGACCCCTCCCCGAAGCGCCGGCCCCGATCGCGGGCTCGGCGAATCTTGAAGTGGGTCGCGATACTTCTTTCCGCCGCGATCTTGATGGGTAGCGCCGGTCTGTACCTCGGTTTCCGGCACTACAACGGCAAACTGTCCCGTACCGACATCCGAACTCCGCAGGACACCCGCATCCCACCCGCGGCGGCCGACGGGCCGGCGCAGAACTTCCTGATCGTCGGCTCCGACACCCGGGAGGCGCCGGGCACGCAGCAGTTCGGCGCCCGGAAGGGCAGCGTCAAGTACGTCGCCGGGGCGCGCTCGGACACGATCATGCTGATGCACATTCCCGGCGGGAAGGCCAAGGCGACGATCATCTCCTTCCCCCGAGACTCCTGGGTGCCGATTCCGGCCTTCACCGGGGCGGACGGTATCCATCACTCCGCCTTTCACCAGCGCATCAACAGCACGTTCGCACTCGGTGGCGCGCCGCTGCTGGTGGCCGTGATGCAGCAACTCTCCGGGTTACGGGTCGATCACTACGTGCAGGTGGACTTCGCGGGCTTCCAGCGCATTGTCGATGCGGTGGGTGGCGTGAACCTCTGCGTCAAGACGACGCGCGATGACAAGGACAGCGGGGACTTCCTCACCGCGGGTGTCCACAAGGTCAACGGCAAGCAGGCGTTGGCCTTCGCCCGGGACCGCAAGACCTTTCCGGCTCAGGACCTGGCCCGGATCAAGGATCAGCAGTACCTGGTCTCCGTCCTGCTGCACAAGGTGCTCTCGGCGGGGACGCTCACCAACCCGTTCAAGGTGAACGCCCTGGTCAGCGCGGTGGTGAGGTCCACGACGGTGGACCGCGACCTCTCCGTCGGCGACATGCGGGACTTTGCGATGCGCATGCGGCGCCTCGATCCCAAGCACGTCACGTTGCTCACCGCCCCGGTGCAGGGTGATGCCCGGATCGGCGGGGCAGACGTGTTGCTCCTCGATGACGCCAAGTTGAAGGCGCTGTTCGACTCGCTGAAGGGTAAGGGCACGACGAGCTCGCCGGCACCGATCCGGGTGACCGTGGCGCCCGGCGACATCTCGGTGAGCGTGTACAACGGCGCCGGCAAGGCAGGCTTGGCCACCCGCGGTACCGCCGACCTGAAGAAGGTGGGCTTCCGGGCCCAGCTGGCCGGAAACTCCGGTACGGCGGCCACCGGGACCGTCGTCCGGTACGGCTCCGGGGCCGGAGCGAAGGCGCAGACCCTGGTGGCGGCGATCCCCGGCGCCACCGCGCAGTCCGATACCAGCGCTCCCGCCGGGTCGGTGGCGGTCATCCTCGGCAGCGACTACAGCGGTACTCGGCCGGTGTCCGTGGGTGCTACGAGCACCCCGGGGTCGACGGACAACGGCACCACCGCCGCGCTCACCGCAAACAGCTGCGGTCAGTAACGGCTCACGCGGTGGTACGGACGGCCGCCTCCGCGGGAGTGGCCAACTCCGCCAGCTCCGCGTCCGGGTTGGCGGGGTCGGAGTTGGCGGGCGGAACCAGGAACACCCAGCGCTTGAACGACCAGAACCGCCAGGCCATCCCGAGCAGAAGTCCGACGCCGTTCTTGGCGACATTGTCCGCGAGCAGGGTGTGCAGTCCGAGCGCGTAGTGCGACAGGGCGAGGCAGCCGGTACTGATGCCCAACCCCACGCCGGAGAGGACGAGGAACAGCGGCAACTCCCGACGCAGGCCGGTTCGCGCGCGATGCCGCCAGGTCCAGTGTCGGTTCATGAAGTACGACGAGGTCGCGGCCACCGTGGTGGAGAGCACGCCCGCCGTGATCGGCTTGTTCTGCAGGACACTCACCCGCAGCAGGTTGAACAGGGCCACGTCGAGGGCGAAGTTCAGGAACCCGACCACGCCGAACTTCGCCACCTCGTGCAGCACCGCCCGAAAACGGGAGTCGAGCGCGCGGAGCCAGGGTGGAGCGGGCATACGGCCCAGGATAGGTGGCCGCCGAAGGGCCGATCGGTGCGACACTCGCGGCATGGACTTCGCGCTCAGCGAGGAGCATGAAGCGCTCCGCAAGACGGTCGAGGAATTCGCCCGGGACGCGGTGGCGCCGGCGGCGACGGAACTCGACGCCAGCGGGAACTTTCCGTACGACCTCGTGGCCCAGATGGGGGAGATGGGCCTGTTCGGGTTGCCCTTCCCGGAGACCTACGGCGGGATGGGCGGAGACTACTTCGCGCTCTGCCTGGC
>JBDUDX010000215.1:0-4153 GCA_040002735.1 Frankiaceae bacterium
CCGGTGAACGCGACAAAGGCAGCGCCGACGGAGCGGGCGATCCCCTCGTCCAGTTCATCGGGAACGACGCCCCGGATGTCGTACGCCTTGACGATGCGCGAGAGATCAGGCATGGCGGCGAGCCTACCCATCAGGCGGCGAAACCCCCGCGATCTGTCAGCGGATCTTGCGCGTGCGATCCAGTACCGCGTCGAAGGTCAGGTCGATGAGGGCACCGGTGTCCGCGGCCCGCCAGGACTTGCGCTCGCAGCGGTGGCAGGAGGAGAACAGGGCGACGGTGCCGTCGGTGAGAGTCATACCGATCTCGGTCAGCCGCTCGTTGCCGCACGCGTCACAGAGCCGACCGGAGCAGGCGTTGGGCTGGGTCAGCGACGCGGCACCGAGGCCGGGCATCGGATCGTCCACCGGTGCCGGGGGGCGACGCTGCGCAGGGATCTGCGCCACCGGTGGCGTGCTGGACCGGGATGTGCGGTCGGCGGACATGGGATCTCCTCGGCGGAGGCGGATCGGCGGATGCTTGCCCCATCGGCAGGTGTCGGTCGGGACTTGAGCGGCCGATCGAGGCACGCTGTCCGGGCCGGGAAGCTCGGCCCGGCGCCGCGTAGCGGGTTACGCCTCCGGTTCGCGCACCATCCGCAGATGACCGCGGCGGGCACCCTCGACGTGCGGCGCTTCGGCCGGCCGGGTCGGCCGGGCCGCCTCCCGGACGGCGTTGGCTAACGCCTCCAGGTCATCGCTGCTCGGCCCGGTCTCGCCCGCTTCGGTCGCCTGGCGTACGACGTCCCAGCCCCGTGGGGCCACCAGCCGACCGGCGTGCACCTCGCAGAGGTCGTAGCAGTGCGGTTCGGCGTACGTCGCCAGCGGCCCGACCACTGCGGTGGAGTCGGCGTACACGTAGGTCAAGGTCGCCACCGCCGGCCGATTGCAGGCGGCTCGGGAGCAACGGCGACGAGGGCTCACGAAGCGGCACGGTAGTCCCCTTCCACCGCCGGAGGTGGCAGGCCCCGCGCCCGGCGCGGTCGTGTCGTCCCCGCGGAGCCACCCGGGTCGGCGAGGCGGGCTAGCGTACGGCTGGTGACAGCCGGGCGGGAACGCGTACGACGGGCTCGGGATCGACACGGCCGGGGGCTCCGCGGCCCGCTCACCCCGCCGGACGTCCCGCTCTCCCGCTCCCGGGCCGCCCGCTTCGACGACGTCGTGCTGGAGGCGGTGGAGCATCTGGAGGATCGCTGGAGCGAGCAGCTCGCCGGGGTGGAGTTCGCGGTTGTGGAAGTACCGCCGGCGGAGGCGGTCCCGGCCGACGGGCCGGGTCTCGGCGGTGATCCGATACCGCTCGGTCGGGTGGTGCCGGCTGATGACGACGAGCCGGCGCGCATCGTGATCTACCGGCGACCGATCGAGGCCCGCGCCGCCCAGCGGGCGGCCCTGTTGGACCTGGTGCACGACGTGGTGGTGGAACAGGTTGCCACGCTGCTCGGACTGGACCCGGACACCGTCGATCCGCCGTACTCCGACGGCGACGGTTAGCCGACCGCTCGCTTGAGGCGTCGGCGCTCACGCTCGGAGAGGCCACCCCAGATGCCGAACCGCTCGTCCCGCGCCAACGCGTACTCCAGGCACTCCGCCTTGACCTCGCACCCCGTGCAGACCCGCTTGGCTTCCCGGGTCGAGCCACCCTTCTCCGGGAAGAACGCCTCCGGATCGGTCTGAGCGCACAGCGCCCGCTCTTGCCAGCCGGGGGGCGCGTCCTCCTCCGCCTCCGATACGGCGAACAGCAACCTCAGCTCGTCCACGACGCCTCCTGAATCGGACTACGCGGTGCCGCGGTCCGTCGGTACGAGGTGTCCGGAAGGCCCGTCGGTACGGGAGCCGTGGGAAACGACACGAGTGAAATTACACGCGTGGGAACTGGCATTCGTCAAGTGACTGCGGTATATCGGCGCCGGTTCGTCGGGCATGTCGCGAAAGAGAACCCGCCCGGCCGGCTACCCCGCTGGCGCCGGTACCGCGGCATAGCCGGTACGGCGCTGCCGGGCCGGTCGACCCGCGGCCGCAGCGATCGCCACCAGCTCGGCGGCCGTCCGGCTGCTGCCGTGCTCGGAGCCGGCCATCCGGCTGATCGTCTCCTCCATCAGCGTGCCGCCGAGGTCGTCGACCCCGCCCTGCAGCATCGTGACGCAACCCTGCGAACCCAGCTTCACCCAGGAGCACTGCACGTGGGCAATACGGCCGTGCAGCAGCAGCCGGGCCATTGCATGGACCGCCCGGTTCTCCGCCAGCGTGGGGCCCGGTCGAGACAGTCCGGCCAGGTACAGCGGCGCGTTGTGATGCACGAACGGCAGCGGCACGAACTCGGTGAACCCCCCGCTCTCGGCTTGCAGCCGGGCGAGCAGCCGCAGGTGGGCGAGCCAGTGGACCGGGGCGTCGACGTGGCCGTACATCATCGTCGCCGTACTCGGAATGCCCAGCCGGTGCGCGGTCGTGATCACCTCGACCCAGGTCGCGGCCGGCAGTTTGCCCTTGGTGAGCACCCACCGGACATCGTCGTCGAGAATCTCCGCAGCCGTCCCCGGAATCGAGTCCAGGCCGGCCTCCTTGGCGGCGGTGAGGAAGTCGGCGAGCGACAGCCCCATCCGGGTGGCCCCGTTGACGATCTCCATCGGGCTGAAGGCGTGCAGGTGGATGGTCGGCACCCGACGCTTCACCTCGGCGGCGATCGACAGGTACGCGGTGGCCGGCAGCTCCGGTGAGATGCCGCCCTGCAGGCAGACCTCGGTGGCGCCGGCCGCCGCCGCTTCGGCAACCCGGTCGCCGATCTCGGCGAGGGAGAGCGTGTAGGCGTCGGCGTCGGTACGCCGCTGGGCGAACGCGCAGAACCGGCAGCCGGTGTAACAGACGTTGGTGAAGTTGATGTTGCGGTTGACCACGTAGGTGACGTCGTCCCCGACCGCGTCTCGGCGTACGTCGTCGGCGATCCCGCAGAGTGCGTCCAGCGCCGGCCCCTCGGCCGCGAAGAGGGCCAGCGCCGCGGTATCGGACACGCCGGCAGGGTCGTCTGCCGCCGCCGACAGCGCGGCCCGAACCTCGGCGTCAATGCGTTCCGGCTGACCGTGCAACGCCCCACCGGAGGGGGCCGGAATCGAGTCTCGCAGCGCATCCCAATCCCCGTACGCCGCGTCGAAGTCACCACGCCGGTCAGTCCGGCGACCCTCATCGTCGATGGCACGGTTCAGGTTGGTCCGCCCGGCCGAGGCCCAGCCGCCGTCCGGCTCCTGCCAGGGCAGCCCGACCGGTGACACGTCGCGGGCCAACCCATCCGGCCCGGCCAACGCGGCCACGTGCGCGCAGAGCCGCGGATCGAGCCAGGGCGCCTGCTGGTACGGCGGGTAAACCGTCAACCTCTCCCGCAGCTCGAACCCGGCCGTGGCGCTGTGCCGAGCCAGCTCGTCGATCTGTGGCCAGGGCCGTTCCGGGTTGACGTGGTCCGGGGTGAGCGGGGATACGCCGCCCCAGTCGTCGATGCCGGCCCGGAGCAATAGCCCGTACTCCTCCTCGATCAGGTTGGGCGGAGCCTGAATCCGGGCGGCCGGACCCAGCACGAGCCGGGCCACGGCGATGGTCGCCGCCAGTTCGCCCATGCTCGGTTCGCCGGCCCCGCGCATCGCCGTATCCGGCTTCGCCCGGAAGTTCTGCACGATGATCTCTTGCAGCCCGTGGTACTGGCGGGCAATCCGGCGCAGCGCGAAGAGGGACTCGGCGCGCTCGGCCAGGGTCTCGCCGATCCCGATCAGGATGCCGGTGGTGAACGGTACGTTGCTCCGCCCGGCGTCTTCCAGCACTCGAAGGCGGACCGCCGGATCCTTGTCCGGCGAGGCGTAATGGGCGGCACCGGGGGTGCTGAACAGCCGGGAGCTGGTGGTCTCCAGCATCATTCCCATCGACGGGGCTACCGGCTTGAGGCGCTGGAAGTCTTCCCAGCTCAGTACGCCGGGGTTGAGGTGCGGCAGCAGCCCGGTCTCCTCCAGAACCCGAACGGCGCAGGCCCGCAGGTAGTCCAGGGTCGAGGCGTACCCCGCCTCGGTCAGCCACCGCCGGGCTGCCGGCCAGCGCTCCTCGGGACGGTCGCCGAGGGTGAACAGCGCCTCCTTGCAGC
>JBDUDX010000216.1:0-9728 GCA_040002735.1 Frankiaceae bacterium
CGAAGTACCACTTCTCCAGGAGGTAGTTATGTCAAGCCAGGGTCCTTCCGCATCCGATTCGTCGGTGGTGACCGATGCGGCCTCCGCCGTGGAGGCCGCCAGCGAGCGGATTCGGGAGTTGAACGAGCGCATCCTCAACTCGGCCAAGCAGGCCGGATCGACGTCTCTGGACGCCTACGAGAAGGCCCTGCAGAGCCTGGTCGACTTCGAGCAGAAGGCGGCTGGGGCCACTCAACTGGACTGGGTTTCGGCCGTGGCCGATGCCCACGCCCGGTTCATCAGCGAGGTCAGCGGAGCTTACGTCAAGGCCTCTCGCGAGCTGTTGAAGTAGTCGTCCGTGTCGTGGGGCTTTGTGCCCTATTGCGTGGTGGGGTATTCCGGCAGCCACCTCGAGCCCGATAGCATCCACCGCGCTGCGATCTCTTACCGGGAGTGAAACAATGAGTGACGCCACGACCAGCCACATCGAGAATGATGAAGCCCTGGGGCGGGCCCTTGAGGGACTGCTTGAGACCGAGCGCTTCGAGGTGCCGGAGGACTTCCGTAAGCAGGCTCGGATCACCGACGCCGAAATCTACGAGCGAGCCGCCGCCGACCCCCAGGCGTACTGGGCCGACCAGGCCCGACAGCTGCACTGGGACAAGCCGTTCACCACGGTTCTCGATGACAGCAACCCACCATTCTACAAGTGGTTCTCCGACGGGACACTGAACGTCTCGTACAACTGCGTCGACCGTCATGTCGAGGCCGGTCTTGGCGACCGCGTGGCCTACCACTGGCTCGGTGAGGAGGGCGAGCAGCGAACGATCACTTACGCCGACCTGTACCGAGACGTACAGCGGCTGGCCAACGGCCTGAAGGATCAGGGCGTGCAGCGCGGCGACGTGGTCGGGATCTTCTTGCCGATGATTCCTGAAGTCGTCGTAGCGATGCTGGCCTGCGCCCGGATCGGTGCGCCGCACAACGTCGTCTTCGGCGGCTTCTCGCCGGAGTCCGTTGGTGAGCGTATGGAAGTCTCCCAGGCCAAGGCATTGATCACCGTCGACGGTGCCCGGCGCAAGGGCAAGGTCGCCGGCATCAAGTCCGATGTCGACCGCGTGATGGGCCACCTGGAGAGCCTGGAGACGATCGTGGTGGTCAAGCACGCCGGCGTGGACTGCGAGATGCAGGACGGCCGAGACGTCTGGTATGAGGATCTGTTGGCCAAGAGCGCCGCCGAGTGCCCGGCCGAGCCGATGCCTGCGGAGCAGCCGCTGTTCATCCTGTACTCCTCCGGCTCCACCGCGAAGCCCAAGGGCATCCAGCACACCAGCGCCGGCTACCTCACCGGGGTCACGACCACCCACCGCGACGTCTTCGACCTGCGCCCGGAATCCGACGTGTACTGGTGCTCGGCCGACGTCGGCTGGGTCACCGGCCACTCCTACATCGTTTACGGCCCGTTGTCCAACGGCTGCACTTCCGTGATGTACGAGGGCGCCCCGGACTATCCGCACAAGGGCATCTGGTGGGAGATCATCCAGCGGTACGGCGTGACGCTGTTCTACACGGCGCCGACGGCGATCCGGGCCTGCATGAAGTGGGGCGTGGAGTTCCCGAACGCTTACGACCTCTCCTCGCTGCGGCTGCTCGGTTCCGTCGGTGAGCCGATCAACCCCAAGGCGTGGCTGTGGTACTACCTGGTGATCGGCCGCGAGCGCTGCCCGATCATGGACACCTGGTGGCAGACCGAAACCGGGCACATCATGATTTCCGCGCTGGGTGGGGTGACGCCTCTCAAGCCCGGTTCGGCTACCCGACCACTTCCAGGCATTTCGGCTGCTCTCGTGGATCAGGAGGGCAACGAACTCGAAGAGGGCACCGGCATCCTGGTCCTCACCAAGCCGTGGCCCGGCATGTTGCGCACCCTCTACGGTGACGACCAGCGGTTCGTGGCCACCTACTTCGAGCGTTTCGGTCCCCAGACGTACGTCGTCGGCGACGCCGCCCGGCTAGACGGCGACGGGTACTACTGGATCATCGGCCGGACCGACGACGTGATCAACGTAGCCGGCCACCGGCTGTCCACCGCTGAAGTCGAATCGGCGATTGTGGCGCACGAGAAGGTCGCCGAAGCCGCGGTGGTACCCGAGCCGGATGAGCTCACTGGCCAGTCCATCGTTGCCTTCGTCACCCTCAACGCCAACGTTGAGGGCACCGCCGAGGTGGAGGCGGAGATCCGTCAACACGTCAGCGAGCGGATTGGCAAGCTGGCCCGGCCGAAGTCCATCATCTGGGCCGAGGATCTGCCGAAGACCCGATCGGGCAAAATCATGCGTCGGCTGCTGCGAGACCTTGCCGAGGGCAAGGAGCTCGGTGACGTGACGACGCTGCGGGACCCGTCGATTGTGGACCAGCTCCGGGAGAAGACGGCTGCGCGGCGCAAGTCCTAGCGGGCCGACCCGCGTTCGACCGAAACTCGGGCTAGCGTCACAACCAGACACATCCGGCTGCATCGACACGACGACTGGGTGACGGAGATGGCGACGGTACGAGGTAACGGAACCGGTACGGGCCGTGCCGGCCGGGCACGTCCTGCCGGAGCGGCTGGACGGCGCAACGGGTCTGCGCCAGAGGGGAAATCAGCGGCCGGTCCGCTGCCGTCGCCCACCGAAGCGGCGGCAGCGGTGGATGAAACCCAGCAAGGCCTGCCCGGTGCGGACCTGCTGGGTGCCCTGGACCCGGCCTCCTTGGGGACGTCGGTCGCCAAGCTGGTGACCGGACTGGCCAAGTCGCCGCAGGGGACAGCGGAGGTCGGCGCCCACTACCTGGGCGATCTGGCCCAGGCCGGCGCCGTGTCGATGATGCGGGCGTTCGGTATGCCCGCGGACGGGCCGGCGGAACGTGACCGAAGCGACAAGCGATTCGCCGACCCGGCCTGGGAGGGGAACGCAGCCCTCTACCTCCTCCGCCAGCAGCAACTGCTGCTGGAGCGCTATACCGCCGAACTGGTGGCCGGTGCGTCGATGGATGAGGCGACCCGACGGAAGGCGGCGTTCGTCGTCAAGCAATTGGTGGACGCCGTAGCCCCGACCAACTTCTTGCCCACGAACCCGGCGGCGCTCAAGAGAGCTTTCGACACCGGGGGCTTGAGTCTGGCCCGCGGCGCCCGGAACTTCGTCTCCGACCTGGTCACCAATGGCGGCATGCCGCGTCAGGTGGCGCCGGGCCGGTTCACGGTCGGGAAGGATCTCGCCGCAACGCCCGGCAAGGTGGTCTTCCGCAACCGGTTGATGGAGCTGATCCAGTACGCTCCGCAGACCGACACCGTGCACGAGATTCCACTACTGCTGAGCCCGCCGTGGATCAACAAGTACTACATGATGGACCTGGCCCCCAAGCGCAGTCTGGCGGAGTGGGCGGTGCAGCACGGCCACACCGTCTTCACGATCAGCTACCGCAACCCGGACGCCACCATGCGTGACATCCGGTTGGACGACTACCTCATCGACGGGCCGCAGATCGCGCTCGACGTGATCCAGGACATCACCGGATCGCCGGAGGCGAACCTGCTCGGGCTGTGCCTGGGCGGGACCCTCACCATGGCAACCTTGGCCTACCTCAATGCCGTCGGTGATCGGCGCGTGCGCACGGCGACCCTGCTCAACACCCTGGTCGACTTCACCGAACCCGGTCAGTTGGGGATCTTCACCGACGAGTCCACGGTGGCGCGGCTGGAGAAGCAGATGGCCAAGACCGGCTTCCTCAAGTCGGAAAACATGCGCTCCACGTTCGATCTGCTGCGTAGCAACGATCTGATCTGGGGCCCGGCGGTCAACAACTGGCTGTTGGGTGAGCAACCGCCGGTGTTCGACCTGCTCGCGTGGAACGACGACTCCACCCGGATGCCGGCCGATATGCACTCGTTCTACCTGCGGTCCTGCTATCTGGAGAACCAGCTCGCGCGCGGCGTCATGGAACTCGCCGGCCAGCGTCTCGATCTCTCCACGGTGACCCAGGACCAGTATTTCGTTTCCGCGGAGCAGGACCACATCGCCCCGTGGCGATCGGTCTACAAGGGCGCTCGGCTCACCAAGGGTGAGGTGCGATTCGTACTGTCCAACTCCGGCCACATCGCCGGGGTGGTGAACCCGCCGAACCCGAAGTCCCGGTTCTACGCGAGTGCGGACGGGGACCTACCGGCCGACGTGGAGATCTGGCGGCAGCGCGCCCGGGAACACCGGTCGAGTTGGTGGGAGGATTGGGTTCCGTGGATGGCCGAGCGCTCGGGTGACCAGCGGACGCCGCCGCAGTTCGGCAGCGACACGTACCCGGTCCTGGAAGAAGCGCCCGGGACGTACGTCTTCGACAAGTAGTCCTACCGGCCGCGCTCAGGACTCCGGTACGAAACTGCGGTAGACCGCGAGCAGTGCGCGTCGCTGGTCCTCGGTGAGCGCCGGATCGGCCTGGATCGCCTCGGCGGCGCTGCCGGCTGTCGTGTCCGTCGAACGTTTCTTGGCCGGATCGGGTGCCGCCCCGGTGGCGGTTCCCGTGCCGAGGCCGGCCTGAGCCAGCAGAACATCGGCCGGTACACCCAGCGCCGTGGCGATGGACCTAAGAACCCGCACCGACGGCTGGTGCAGCCCGCGCTCGACCTGGCTCAGGTACGCGTTGGAAATCTTCGCGAGATCGCCCATTTCGCGCAAGGAAAGATCAGCGAGTTGCCGCTGCGCTCGAATAAAACTGCCCAGCGACTGCAACTGCACCTGCCACGCGTCCTCGGTCGCCATCCGTTCAGGTTGCCATTCCGCGGACCCAACCGGCGATAGGGCCCGGACGGCGATCGGTCCGAGCCCTACCCACCGATGCGTGAAGCCTTACCGGGCGAGCCGGGCCGCGCTCGCCTGTACCTCGTCCGACAGCACGCGAACAGCGTCGCGGATCTTCTCGGTGCTCTCCTCGGCGGAGGCGGCGAGCCGGGTGGCGTAGTCGGTGTAGGCGTGGGCGGAGGTGTCCACCAGCCGGCTCCAGGTGCTCAGCGGGTCGAACTCCGCCGAGAAGGAGGAGAAGGAGTTGAAGGTGTCCTTGGTGGCGTCCAGGACGGCACCGGTGACCTTGGCGGACGTCTCGAAGCCATCGCGGACGGCGGACGTGCCCTGCTCGAGCAGTTCCCCGCCGACGCGCTGGGAGACCGAACCGAGCGTGCTGAACGTCTCCAACGCGGAGCCCAGCGACTGGCTCGCCTTGTCGGTCACGTTGGCGTGCACACGCTGCGGACCGTGAATCGGCTCGGAGCCGTTGGTCGTGGTGGTCTCAGACTGGGGGACGGTACGGGTGACCATAGAGTTACTCCTGGGGTCTTTGTGGGTGGCACTGCTAACTATACCAAGCAAAAGTACGCAACGCAATGCGGCGCGGGAGCTCCTTCTGGTGAAGAATCCCGGTATGCGTCTCATAGCCAAGCTGCTAGTCATCGCATTGGCGGTGTGGATCATCGCCGCCGTGGTGCCGGGAGTCCACGTTCACCCGGGGATCGCGAACTACCTGGTGATCGCGGTGATCTTTGCGGCGGTCAACGTGCTGGTTCGGCCGGTACTGAAGCTGCTGTCCTTCCCGTTGCTGGTGCTTACCCTCGGCTTGTTCCTGATCGTGATCAACGCCGCGATGCTGGGTCTCACCGCGGCGCTCACCGACCGGCTGTCGATCGACGGCGTGGGGCCCGCTTTCGTGGCCTCGTTGCTGATCAGCGCGGTGACCTGGAGCGGCGACAACGTCCTGGGACTGAAGGATCGGAAGTAGTTCACGGTAGGCGGCCGCCGGGACAGTGCACAACATGGCGGATTGTGGCGCCACCGGTAGCCTGGGACCGCCCGATCCGCCGCTGAGAGGACTTCCCATGACTGACCAGACCGGCGGTTTCGGCAACTACCCCTCGATGCCCAGTGAGCCCATGCGGGCGCCCGAGCCGGTTGGCCCGCCACCTGCTTCGGTGAACAACGCCGTCAAGGTCATGTTCGTCCGGGCCGGGGTGAGCGTGCTCTCCCTGCTGGTGCTGCTCGGCACGAAGGACAGCTTGAAGGACCAGATTCTCAAGTCCAATCCGAGCTTCAACCCAAGCAAGATCGACTCCGCGGCATCAGTCGCGATCACGGTCGGCATCATCGTCGGCCTCATCTTCATCGGGTTGTACGTCTTGCTGGCCTTGCAGGTCCGCAAGGGCAAATCGTGGGCGCGCATCGTCACCCTCGTACTCGCCGCGTTGGCCGTGGTGTCCGGCTTACTGTCGCTGGCCCGGCCGGAGCCGGCACTCAGCCGGCTGGTGGGCATCGTGAACGTGGCGCTGGACATCGCGGTCATCGTGTTCCTCGCGCAGCGTCCCAGCGCGGAGTACTTCCGCCGTACGCCCTAGCGCCGACGGGTGACCCTGCCGCCCGAGGTCGAGGCGCTGCTGGCGCCCCCGGGGTGGGCGTACGCCTCGATGGCGCCGGTCGAGAAGGGCGACCCGGGCCGCTTCCATGCACTCTTCGGACGAGACTCGCTGATCTTCGCGCTGCAGGTGCTGCCCGGCCAGCCGAACATCGCCCGGGCAACCCTGCGGGCACTGGCGGCACTGCAAGGCGCCTCGGACGATCCGGAGATCGATGAGGAACCGGGAAAGATCGTGCATGAGTACCGACCGGTGGCGCCGCCGGCGCTGATCGCTACCGGCTGGCCGGTGCGCGACGGAGGAATCCGGTACTACGGAAGCGCCGATGCCACCTCCTGGTTTCTCGTCCTGCTGGCGGCGACCCGCGACCGCGGCCTCGTCACCGAATTGAGCCTCGCCTGGCGAGCCGCCGCGGGCTGGCTGGAGCGGGCCTTGGACCGCGGCGACGACCTGGTCCGACACGGCCCCCGCACGGTCCCGGGCGGCCTGAGCCAGCAAGGGTGGCGGGACGCGCTGCACCCGGAGCGGAGTGCGGATGGCGGCGGGATTCTGCGAGCGGACGGCACCGCACCCGCGCCGCCGCTGGCCGATGCCGACTCCCAGGCAGCGGCGGTGGCCGCCTTACGGGCACTCGCTGTACTGGACCCCGATCGCGCCGAGCATTGGCAGGCCCGGCGAGCCGGGATGAAGAAACGTATCGGAGCGGCCTTCTACCCAAACGTCATGGCGTTGGAGGCCGGCGATGTCGTCGTCCCCGGCGCTGGCTCACAGCTCGGCTGGCTGCTGTGGGCCAGGGCACTGGACGGCGGGGCCGCCGACGCGGCTGCGAAAAGGCTGGTCCGGTCCGATGTGCTCACGCCGTACGGCTTGCGCACGCTGTCCAGCGACTCCCCGGTCTTCCTTTCCCATGGGTACCATCGCGGCGCGGTGTGGCCGTTCGACAGCTGGCTGGGTTGGGGCGGACTGCGGGCCGCCGGGCACCTCGCCGCGGCCGAGCGCGTCCGACGTGGCGTACTCACCGCGCTGGCCCGGCTGGGTCGAGCTCCCGAACTGTACGCGGTCACGGTTGGCGATGAGTTGGAGCCGGTGGCCCTGGCCAACCGCGTACAGGCCTGGACCGTCGGCGCGGCGTGGGCGCTCGCCGCGGGCTGGGACGGTGTTGTGACATAAGCCGTCTCTATGCTGCTGCATATACCAAGCGTCAACGCGTACTGTTGAACGCACCATGACGAGCGGACGCTGGCAGGATCTCTATAAATCCAATCAAGACACCATCCGGCGTTCGCTCGCCCAGCGGGGGGCACCCCAGCCGGCACCGACCGATGGCCGCACCGGCCCGTTCCCGTTGACCGGGGCACCCAAGGCCACATCTGCCCGAGCGGATGCCGGCAGCCCAGGCACGCGCATGGTGTACTCCGGTCCGCAAGGTTCCCGGCCGTACCGGATGTACGTGCCGCCTGGCCGGACCGGTCCGCTACCGCTGGTCATGCTGCTGCACGGCTGTACCCAAGACGCGGCGGCGATCGCTGCCGGTACCCGGATGAACGCGCACGCCGACACGCACGGCTTCGCCGTGGTCTATCCCGAACAGACTTCCGCCGGCAACACAAACGGTTGCTGGAACTGGTTCCTGCCCGAGCATCAGCGCCGGGGCGTGGGCGAGCCGGCGATCCTGGCCGGCATCGCCCAGGACGTCCTGTCCGGACGATCCGGGGCAACCGTCGATCCGAGCAGGGTGTACGTGGCCGGCATGTCGGCCGGAGCGGGCATGGCAGCCGTGCTGGCCGCCACCTACCCGGACCTGATCGCCGGCCTCGGACTGCACTCCGGGCTGGTCTTCCAGGCGGCCAACAATGTGTCCGGCGGCTTCACCGTGATGCGCCGGGGGGCCGCGGACCCCGCTGCGTCCGCTCGGGCGGCCTTCGCCAGCATGGGTCCGTACGCCCGCGTGATGCCGATGGTGATCGTGCACGGCACCGCCGATCGCACCGTCGCGCCGATCAACGGCGATCAGGCCGTCCAGCAATGGCGGGAGACCAACCGCCTCGCCGGGGCACAGTTGAGCGCGGAGCGGCCCAGCCGGCAGGAGACCGGTCGGGTTCCGGGCGGTTACGCCTACAGCGTGCGCCGCTGGGACGACGGGTCGCGACCCGTGGTGGAGTACTGGCAGGTCGAGGGCCTCGGGCACGCCTGGTCCGGCGGTTCGACCGCCGGCTCGTTCACGGACCCGAGGGGTCCGGACGCCTCCGAGGCGATGTGGCGCTTCTTCTCGGCGCAGCACTGATCTTCTCGGGCGCAGCACGGACCGAGTGACTGACTGCCGATGCGGGCGGTTGCCGGCGGCCGGGGTAGTTTCAGGGCTTCAGCCGGATACGCAGGTGGAGGCGACGACATGCGGGTGCTTCTGATCGGCGCCCCGGGCGCGGGCAAGGGCACGCAGGCGGTGCGTATCGCCACAGACTTCGGCATCACCCACATCTCCAGTGGAGATCTGCTCCGCGAGCACGTCGCCCGGGAAAGCGCGATCGGCCGGGCTGCGAAGGAGTACATCTCCCGCGGCGACCTGGTGCCCGATGCCGTGGTGATGGACATGCTGCGCAAGCCCGTAGTGGCGGCGAACGCCAGCGGCGGTTACGTGCTCGACGGGTTCCCGCGCACCGTCGAGCAGGCCGAGGCCGCGTACCTCACCGCCAAGGACCTCGGGGTGGCCGTCCAGGTGGCGGTCCAACTGGATGTGGCCCGCGACCAGCTGGTGCAGCGGCTGCTGGCCCGCGGCCGCGGAGCCGATGACACCGCTGAGGTGATCGAGCATCGGCTGGAGATCTTCGAGAAGCACACGATGCCGATGCTCGACTACTACGCGGAACGCGAGAAGCTCGTTATTGTGAACGGCGAGCGGGGCATGGATGAAGTGACCTGGTCGATCCGCGTGCAACTCCAGCGCGTCGCCAAGTCACTGTCCGCCTGAGGCAGCCTTCCCACCAGCAACCGGGCCGTAGGACACCGACACCTCGGCCATCTCCAGATCAGCGCTCGCCTGAATCAGCGAGATCAGTTCCGGGTCCAGCCCTGGCGAGAACTCCTCGGGCCGCTCCACCGAGATGGTCAGCGGTAGGCCGTCGGGCGCCTGCTCACTGGCGTCGAGCGTCGTACCGTTCTTCGACGGTGACATGCCCTGGAAGATCTTCCCGGCCTCCGAAAGGTTGTTCAGGCTGAAGCTGTACTCCTTGCTCTGCAGGCCGAGGTCCACCAGCTTCTTCACCTCGGGGAACTTCTCGGCGCTGGTCTTCGGGATCGGCAGGGTCTTGGCCCAGTCGACGCC
>JBDUDX010000217.1:0-7331 GCA_040002735.1 Frankiaceae bacterium
GATGGCGGATGCCTGGGTATGGGACATGTACCGACCGGCGCGGTTCGTCAAGAACGTGCGGGTCGTCACCTTCAAGGACGTTAACGTGGAGGAGCTGGCGAAGAGCGACCTGGAGTTGCCGAACGGCCGGCCCGGCTTCCCCGGCTGACCGCCGGGGTAGACCTCCCCGCATGAGTGACGCCAGAAATGACAACAGCAACGAGTCCAGCGCAGACCCCCGGGCCGGAGCACCAGGCGCAGCGAATGCCCCCGGTGGTGGGGGCTCCGACGCGGGTACCGACCGGGCCCACCCCGGTCCGCCGCCGGCGGCAAGCAACCAGCCCAAGGCTGAGGACTTCCAGCCCGCTCAAGACGCCTCCGGGGAACCGGGAACGATCGGCAGCGCCGACCCGCAGGGCCCCTCCGGCGGGGTCGCGTCCGCGCCCCAGCCGGCCGGCGGTTCCGATGACGACCGGGTAGAGCGCACCGGCGGCTTCGCTGCCTTCGCTGCGCCGAAAGGCGCCTTGGCAGATGATGACTCGGCCGGAGCAAGTCGTACGGCGCCCGGCTCGCCGCCAGCCTCGATCTCCTGGGTGCCCACCCCGGGCGACTCCGCCGGGGTGAACGTACCGTCCGGGCTTTCCGCAGCGGGCACCTCGGAGGACAGCGACCAGGTGAGCGGCATCCGAGCCACCTCGATCGCCCCACCCGGGAAGCCGGACGGCGAAGTCGACACCAGCCGTTAAGGCGCTTACCCACAGCGTCCCGATAGCCGGCGGACGCGGCCGTCCACAGCGCCGCCAGGCGTCAGCCCGGCTTCGGCCGGACCGGTCACGCTGAGCGCATGCGAGCCAAAGATGCGGTCGGCCGGTACGGCGAGCAGGTTGCCGCCCGGTACCTGCAGTCGATGGGGTTGACCCTGCTCGACCGCAACTGGCGCTGTCCCGAAGGCGAGATCGACATCGTCGCCCGCGAGGACGAGCTGGTGGTGATCTGCGAGGTCAAGACCCGTCGAGGTCTGGACTTCGGCCCACCGGTGGAGGCGGTCACCCCGGCGAAGGCGCGGCGGCTGCGGACGCTCGGCTTACGATGGCTCGCCGACCATGACCATCCGTACGTGTCACTGCGGTTCGATGTGGTGAGCGTCGTGGCCCAGCCCCGCGGCGCTGCAGCGGTCGAGCACCTGCGCGGAGCGTTCTGATGACCGGCGGTTCTCGATGACGCTGGCTACCACGCTCTCCGTGGCCTTGCTCGGGGTGGACGGCTATCTGGTCGAGATCGAGGCCGACCTCGCCGCAGGTTTGCCGGGGATAACGTTGATCGGCTTGCCGGACGCGACCCTGCATGAGGCCCGCGACCGGATTCGGGCCGCGGTGCTGAACAGCGGCCAGAGCTGGCCGTCCCGCCGGATCACGATCGGTCTGTCACCGGCGTGGCGGCCCAAGCGGGGCAGCGGATTCGATCTTGCGATCGCCGCGGCGGTGTTGTGTGCGGCCGGCGTGGTGCCTGCCGAGCGCCTGCGCGGAGTCGTCCTGCTCGGTGAGCTCGGTCTCGACGGCCGGGTCCGGCCGATCACCGGCACGCTCCCCGCTGTACTCGCCGCCGCCGCGGCCGGGGTGGAGCGCGTGGTCGTACCGACGTCCAATGCCCGGGAAGCGGCGCTGGTGCCCGGCATGGTGGTGAGCGCCGTGGACTCGCTACGCATGCTCATCGCGGAATTGGCCGGTGAGACGCCCGTCCCGGCGGCGGAGCCGTCCCCGGCCCCTTCGGCGCTCGGTACCGGCTGGCCGGATGTCGAGGCGGCACGGTGTCCCGACCTCGGCGACGTGGTCGGGCAACTCGAGGCCCGCTGGGCGCTGGAGATCGCTGCCGCCGGCGGGCACCACCTGTACCTGCACGGGCCACCTGGCGTCGGCAAGACCCTGCTGGCCGAGCGCCTTCCCGGCCTGCTGCCGCCGCTGGAGTTGGCCGCTGCGCTGGAGGTCACCGCAGTGCACTCCGTCGCCGGGACGTTGCGGACCGACCAACCGCTGGTGACGGCGGCGCCCTTCGCTGCGCCGCATCACACCTCATCGGTGGCGTCGATCATCGGCGGCGGCAGTGGTCTCGCCCGACCCGGTGCGGCATCACTGGCACATCGCGGAGTGCTCTTCCTGGACGAGGCGCCGGAGTTCGCCGGTGGCTGTCTGGACGCGCTGCGCCAACCGCTGGAGAGTGGCGAGGTCGTGCTCTCCCGCTCCGGTGGCACCGTGCGCTATCCGGCCCGCTTCACTCTGGTGCTGGCGGCGAACCCCTGCCCTTGTGGCAAGCCGGAGGAGAGCTGCGTGTGCACACCGCAAGCCCGGCGTCGGTACGGCAACCGACTCTCCGGGCCGCTGCTGGATCGCGTCGACCTCGTGGTGCCGCTCACCCAGCCGAGCCGCGCGGAGTTGCTGGCCGAGCGCGCCTTCACCGAGACGACCGCGACCGTCGCGGCTCGGGTGGCGAACGCTCGGCAGCTGGCCACGGAGGTCTTCGCCGGGTGCCCGTGGTCGCTCCCGTCGGAGATTCCCGGGTCAGAGCTGAGGGGGGCTTTCGCGCCCACCCGAGGTTCCGCCGGTGTCCTGGAACCCCAACTGCGCCGGGGCAGCCTCAGCGCGCGGGGCCTGGACCGGACGCTGCGGGTGGCGTGGACCCTCGCGTTGTGTGCCGGCCGAATCCGTCCGGAGGCTGTGGACGTGTCCACCGCGGTGGGCTTGCGGCTGGGGGCGGCGGCATGACGGGTTGCCCGCCGGAGGAGCGCCTCGCCCGGGCGGCGCTGTCCCGTATCGGTGAGCCTGACGACCGGGGCTTGCGACGGTTGGTCGCGGCGGAGGGCGCCGTCGGTGCGTGGGCGTCCTTGCGGCGCGGCGACGGCCGCAGCCCGGAAGGGAGGTTAACCGGATTGCTGGCCCGGGCGGCGGCGGCGGATCCCGACCGAGATCTCACCCGCATAGCTGCTCTTGATGGCCGGGTGATCTGTCCGGGTGACGTCGAGTGGCCGGCCGGGTTGGATGCGCTGGATCACCTGGAGCAGCCGGCCCCGTTCGCGCTCTGGCTCCGCGGCGGAGGTGATCTGGCGGTGCAGGCGGCGCGAGGCGTGGCGATCGTCGGGGCTCGCGCGGCCACGGCATACGGAGTGCGGGTAGCCGGTGACCTCAGTGCCGAGTTGGCAGCTGCCGGTTGTTGCGTCGTCTCCGGCGGCGCCTACGGGATCGACGGTGCCGCGCACCGCGGCGCGCTGGTCGCCGACGCCCCCACGGTCGTGGTACTGGCCTGCGGCGTCGACGTCGCCTACCCGCGGGGACACGTCTCGATCTTCACGCAGGCCGCGACCGAGGGCGTCATTGTCAGCGAAGCGCCGCCGGGATCGGTTGCCATGCGTCACCGTTTCCTCATCCGCAACCGGCTTATCGCGGCTCTCGGGCTGGGCACGGTGGTCGTCGAGGCGGCGGTCCGCAGCGGCGCTCTCAGTACCGCCGGCCACGCCGAACGGCTCTCCAAACCCGTGATGGCCGTACCCGGACCGATCGGTTCAGCCTTGTCCGCAGGCTGCCACCTGCTGATCCGGGATCGCAACGCGATCCTGGTCACCTCCGCCGACCAGGTGCTGGAAGTCGTCAGCCCGGCGGGTCAGCGCACGTTGCCCGCCCCGCGAGGATTTACCGCTCCCTACGATGAGCTCTCGGCGCTGTGTCGCCGGCTGCTGGATGTCGTTCCGGCGCGGACACCAGCCGCCACCGTACGGATCGCGGTGGACGCCGGGATCGAGCCGCGGACCGCAACCGGGCAGCTCGCCGAGTTGGCGGCCGCCGGGTTCGTTGAGCGGGACGGCGCCGGGTGGCGACTCGCGCCGGGCTACCGCGGTCGGGCGGGGGAGCCGGCCGAACCCTGAGCGGCGGACGCGCCGCCGTACCGAACCCCCGCCGTCCCGAATCTCGCGTACCGAACCCCAGCTCGGCCGAACCCAGCTCGGCCGAACCCACGCTGGGCGCTGCGGCGTGGCGGGTTGCCCAGCGGTCCCCGGCGGTCAACCGTGAGGACATGGCGAAGTCCAGGCAGGGCGAAGACCCGGCCGACCGCGCTGTGCCTATGCCTAGCCAGCCCGCCGTCCGGCTGCCCGAGGCACTGGCCACGGCACTGGCGGAGTACGACCGGCACGTGCGGTTCGAGCGAGGGCTGGCGGCGCATACGGTGCGGGCCTACCGCGGCGACGTGGCACAGCTCTTGGAACATGCCAGCCGGATGGCGGTCACCTCCCCGGCCGGCATCGATGTGGGCGTGCTCCGGAGTTGGCTGGCAGCCTCCCGGTCCCGGGGCCGGGTCCCGGCGACGCTCGCCCGGCGAGCCGCCGCGGCTCGCTCCTTCACCGCCCTGGCGACCAGTCGAGGCTGGTCAACCGTCGACGCCGGCCTGACCCTCGTCATGCCGCGGAGCCGGGGTCGGCTACCGCACGTGCTCACCGAGGCGCAAGCGGCGGCCCTGCTGGACGAGCCCCCCCGTTCCGGGACCGACGAGCCGGCCGACATCGCCATTCGGCACCGTGATTCAGCGCTGCTGGAAACCCTTTACGCGACCGCCATCCGGGTGAGCGAATTGTGCGGGCTGAATGTGGACGACGTGGACTTTTCCTCCCGGGTGATGCGCGTGCTGGGGAAAGGGAGTAAGGAGCGAATCGTTCCTTTCGGCGTACCGGCTGCGCGCGCACTGGAACGGTGGCTTTCTGCGGGCCGGCCGCTGCTGTACCGAGAAAAGGGCGGAGCGGCCCTATTTCTCGGCCGGAGGGGCGGCCGCATCGACGTTCGTACCGTGCGCCGAACGGTCCACAGCGCGGTCATGGACGTCCCTGGGGCTCCAGATATCGGTCCGCATGGGCTGCGCCACTCCGCCGCAACGCACCTCGTCGATGGAGGTGCAAATCTTCGGAACGTACAGGAACTGCTCGGTCACGCTACGCTAGCAACAACACAGCTCTACACACACATCAGTGTCGACCGACTAAGGGCTACCTATGAGCGTGCCCATCCGAGAGCCTGAGACCTCGGGCTCGCGCGCGCTCCCCGCTCCGAGGTCAGGTGAACCGACTCAGCCATCACCGGGTCGACCCGGAGTGCGACCCCCGGCCGAGGTCGATCTGGCGTTGCAGGAACTATGGCAAAACTACAAGGAAACTGAGGATCCAGGGCTGCGCGAACGGCTCATCCTGCACTACTCCCCACTCGTCAAGTACGTTGCTGGTCGGGTGGGAGTGGGGCTGCCACCGAATATCGAGCAGGCCGATCTCGTCTCTTATGGGATATTCGGTCTCATGGACGCCATCACCAAATTCGACATCACGCGCTCCATCAAATTCGAGACGTACGCCATCAGTCGGATTCGGGGCGCCGTCATCGACGAATTGCGATCGATCGACTGGATTCCCCGCTCGGTGCGATCCAAAGCCCGGGAGGTTGAGCGGGCGTACGCGACTCTGGAAGGCAAGCTCCGCCGTACGCCGACCGAGCGGGAAGTGGCCGCCGAGCTGGGCATGGCGCTGGCCGATCTGCACAGCATCTTCGCCCAGGTGTCCTTCGTCAATGTGGTGGCCCTCGACGAATTGCTCAATGTCGGCGGCGATCGCGGGGACAAGCTGGCGCTGGTCGACACCCTGGAAGACACCAAGGCCGAAGATCCGGTAGCCAGTTTCGAAACGGACGAAACCAAGTACTTGCTCGCCAAAGCGATCAACACGCTACCCGAACGCGAGAAGATCGTCGTCACTCTGTACTACTACGAAAACCTGACCCTTGCTGAGATCGGACAGGTGCTTGGGGTGACCGAAAGCCGCATCTGTCAGATGCACACCAAGGCGGTTCTGCAACTTCGCGCCAAGCTGGCCGAGCAAAGCGAGTGACCCCGTGGTGCTGCCCTTCGCAGCGCGGGCCCACTGCTCACCGCCCCTTGTTTGGCGTCACCGCAGCGCACATCGCGTGTCTGCGACGTATCGGGCGCCAGCACGGATAGCCTCGCCCCGTGCCGGACGGACGAGCGCGGTATCGCCCCACTCCGAGGACCACGGGGGCCGGGCGGCGGCTCGCCGTGCGTCGGCGGGTCGGGCTCGCGGTGCTGATCCTCACGCTCACTGCGGGCTGCGGCGGCGCCACGGTGAAGAAGACTGCCCAGACAGTACCTTCCGGAAAGCCGAGTGTTGCCAGCGTCAGGTATGCGGCGGAACTCGGTGGACTCGACAAACTGGTGGCCCCCGCCCAAAAGGAAGGCGTGCTCAACCTCATCGGGGTGGCGGAGAGTTGGGCCAATTACGGTGAACTGGTAGCCGCCTTCGAGAAGAAGTACGGCATCGTGGTGCACCTTCAGCAACCCGATGCGTCCAGCATCGCGGAACTCGCCGCGGCGAAGGCCCTGGCAGGGACCGATCGCACCCCGGATGTCTTCGATCTCAGCGCGAGTGTGGCGGCGGCCAACCCGGGGCGGCTGGCGCAGTACCGGGTCACGACCTGGGGGGACATTCCGGACGCGGCGAAAGAGTCCAGCGGCCGCTACGTCGGTGGTTACGGCGGCTACATGTCGATCGGGTATGACGCCAAGCGCGTGCCGGCACCGAAGTCCCTTGCGGACCTGTTGAGCCCGGCGTACCGCGGCAAGGTGGCGATCAACGGCGACCCGACCCGGACGAGCGCTGGCCTCTACGCGGTAGCGATGGCCGCGCTCGGCAACGGCGGTAGCGCAGATGACGTCGGCCCCGGGGTGGACTACTTCGCGCGGCTCAGGCAGGACGGCAACCTTACCGATACCCGACCGACGAAGGCGACGATCGCCGCCGGCGATACGTCGGTGGTGGTGGATTGGGACTACACCAACGCGCAACGCGCCGCAGTGCTCTCCGGCGTGGACTGGCGGGTCATGATCCCGCAGCGAGCGGTGGTCGCCTCGTACTGGGTCCAGGCGATCAGCGTGGACGCGCCGCATCCGGCCGCAGCTCGGCTCTGGCAGGAGTTTCTGTACTCCGACGTAGGCCAAGGCATCTGGCTGCGGGGTCTGCTCCGACCGGTGCGAGCAGCCGCGATGCAGACCGCCGGAACGCTCGACACCGGGGCCTACCATCGTCTGCCGGCCATCCAAGGTTCGGCGGTGATCCTCACGCCGCCACAACTTGCCAAGGCCCAGGAGTACGTGAGCCAGCATTGGTCGAAATCGGTCGGCTGAGTCGCAGCCCGCGTCGTTCGGCAAGCGTCACCGCCGCGGCAGCAGGAGTGCAGTCGCGGTGCCCAGGCTTGCCAGGACCGCGAGCGCCGCGAAAGTACCCGCCCGGGCTGGTGGGCCGTCCCCGCCGGCGG